>CAZLXF010000182.1:0-4821 GCA_964563065.1 uncultured Rikenellaceae bacterium
CGGGAACAATGGCTGCAATGGCTATTCTTCCTAAATCGTCGGTTTTACCAAGACTGCTTTGTGCTTGAGTGCCAGCCGTAGCTGCAAAAAGTATTGCTATGGGAATTAAAAACTTTTTCATTATTAATTTCAGGGTTAATTTTTAGTTAGTATTTCTGTTTATACAAACCTTGTGCCGAATTTATTAAAACCAAAAATAAATTAGTAACCCAACAGTTGAACCTCTGATATTGAGCAGTATTTACATTGGGTTGCGTAAACTTTTATGTATCTAGCCTGTACCGGAACAAATTTTATCCGAGGCTCATAACCCTTATGTTCAGGATTGGTTGAAAAGATTTCCATTCTATAATCGCTATAGCCTGTAACTCTTCCCCATGAGTTTTCTAAGGTGGAGAGATGTTGAAACGTTTCCCCGTCCACTGACCATTCAAGCACGTATGTGTCCGTGTTGTGGTTGGAAATATTGAAACCATTAATATGCCTCACCTCACCAAGATCAAGCACAAAGAAAACATCCTTTGGATCGTCCCAGTAAACAGATTTTGCATTAGTTCGAACCGACCCGTTACCTGCGAATTCACCATCGGCAAGTAGGTGATAGTTCCCCTTGAATGGGCCATTGTAATCTGAAACTTTTGCAGAGAGAACACCCAACTGGTTTGTTGTCTCGGGTTTTGATGCTTTGGCTTCAGTTTTAGAAGCCGGTTTCTCTGGTTGATCGGGTTTTTCAATAGATTCGGGTTGCTTTGCAGGTGGCTCAGCATTTGGGTAAAGGAAACGCCAATCCCAGTTAAAATGTTTAGCTGCGCCCCAGTGTGCCCATTCCATGGCAACTTCTTTACCAGCTTGAATCATTAACTTCTCCTTCTCAACGTCATCCTCGTATACCTTCATTTTATATTCCCAAGCTTTCCCACCTTCAGCCTCAACTGCAGCAGTTACTTGTTCAACCAGCTGCTGAGCATCGGGATAGCAAGCCATGTCGGGGGTAATTTTTCCGAGATTTTCTTCCACGGTGCTTAGCTCCTTCCCAGCCCATGCCGCTTTGGCGGCAGAAAGGTACTCAGTGCATTTTTGGTCGGCAAACTGCTTGTAGATATCGATGGAAAGGTCCATACATTTATCGTAGCATTCGCGGCTAATGTCGGGAACAGAGAGCAGCATGAACAGCGCTTCATCGTATTTCTGCTGCCCGGCAAGTGCTTGCGAACCCTTAACGATTACATCGCACTGGGAGTTGTAATACTCAATGATTTTCTCCTTACCCTTTTCAACAAATCCTTTGAATTGACCGTGTTTAGCGTTTAGTTGTTTAATGCCTTGAACATATGCTGCATCCTCGGTTTTCCCAACACCCTTTGTTGATATTGTGGTTTGGCTGAAAATGTTTTGGCTTTGGCCATCAACAATGTATAAGGATATATCGAGGTTCAAGGCTTGCATTGGAGGAGCAGTAGGTGTAACCTCTTTGCTTACAATGGTTACTATTGGTACAATTGCAAACTGAGATTGTTCGGATGCCCCAAGTCCGTTTTGTGTTGCAATTTGCTGCATTTTGTTTTGCAGCATTTTGCTTGCATTCTTTGGAATCTCTGCAGCATCAGGAACAATTGCTGCAAGAGCTATTCGTCCAAGGTCGTCGGTTTTTCCTAAGCTGCTTTGGCCCATTGAAAGCAATGGAGCCAAAGCAGTTAGAAGAACAATTACAGTTCTCTTCATGATTTTGGTTTTAGGTTTTGGGTGTTACTTCTCGCCAAGGATTAGCCAAGCTTCACCAAGGCCACGTAAGTAAACTTTCGAGTCGATTTCGTAGGTGCTTTTTAAGTACTTGCGAAGATCGTTTACGAAGCTACGGGTATCAACAGCACGCTCACGGCCACGGTCGTCAACACGCATCATTGGTATGCGAACCTGCTCTAGGCGCATAAAGTTTTCGGTTGCATCGCTAACGCTGAAGCGCCCCTCTACTGTGTTGTCGAAGAACCAATCGTCAATAATTTCGGTTAGCTCCTTGTCGTCGAATTCGGTTTCCAAGGTTTCGCCCCAGTTGTTCCAAACGCGAACCATTACCTTAACCTCACGACCCTTAGCAAACATATCCTCGAAATGCCCCTGAAGAAGGTTGTTGAAACCATCCATATGGCTCAGAACTGCTTCCTCGAGAAGCAAATCGGCTCCTGCTGACATTGATGGCATACCCTGTCCGGCTGCACCGGCAACTTGTTTAGAGGTGTAAGCATCGAGGCCACGAAGGTTGAAAGTAATATATTTTTCTGGACCATTCCTTTTAATCTCGAAGCTAAGATCCATAATAATATCAGCTTTGGCTGTACGCTTTAACATATCAACTGGGCTTTCGGCCATGTCGGAACCTGAACTTGAAGAGGTAAGCATCGACATTTCAGCAGCTTCCTTCTCAAGATTTTTCATCTCCATTTCGAGATCCTTCAGAGGGAATCCCCTTTCGGCCATAATGTTGCCCATTTTTGTTATTACAAGCCTAAGTTCGGGGTCATTCTGCATGGCTGCTTTGTAATCGGGAAGAGTTTGTGTGGCCCCCATGTTTTCAAACTCCATTTTGTAGCCTTTGTCAATGCAATACTGGTCGCTGGGAACAACCATTATAGTTGGTTTTTTGGCCTGGCCAAAAATGGAGATACTAATAAATGCGAATAGTGAAATTAGCAGTACTCTTTTCATAACTTCTATTGTTTTTAGGTAGTTCGTTTTAGGTTAATTTTTAGAATCCAGAGTCGAGCCTTTTTGCAATACCGTCAGCCTCGAGCTGCTTGCGCAGGGCATCGTACATAATTTGGGTGTAGATGGCCACCTTATAGCCCTTCTTCATTTTTAGCCTGTCCTGTCCGCTGGGCATACCATCGGTTGTAAGGGCAATAAACTGGTTGAATTTTCCACCGGGGCTGAAGAACTGCTCGAAGTAATCAACATGGGTTTCTGACGCATTTGGATCGCGAAGAATTGCTGGTGTGGCAGCAGCTCCGTTTCCACCAGGGATTCCCTTAAAAATTGCGGCAGCAACGGCATTCATTTTAGCTTCAATAATGGCATCCTCAACCCTTTTACCGTAGCCCCAAACTTTTAGAACCTTGGTTCCATCTTGTCCTACGCCTTGAATTTCAACTTCGTAGTTGTAACTGCTGTTATAGTGCTGCTTGCGCTCCTTACGGCTGTAGCGCTCCTGAGCGTTTGCTCCGGCAAAAACCAATGAGGTTAGAATTAGTAGAGATAAAAAACGAATTGCTTTCATAGTAAAATTATTTTATGGTTAAAAATATGATGAATAAGTTATAGCATTATTTTAATACCAACAAGAATTGCAGGACCGCTTCTGTCGAAGTAGTCATCCCAACTGCCACCAATTGCATTACCATCGCTATCAGTAGCATCGGTGAATTGGTTGAAGCCAAAACCTCCTACTAGCTGGAAGTTATGTTTCAAATTTAATGCCAAATTTGCGCCGCCACTAAAATAGAGAGTGTTTATGGCTTCTCCATTGTAAACATCATCGTTCGTTGTTCCTTCAACACCAAGCGAGAAGTACGGGCGAAGTTCAACATTTCGGGTTAGCTGAAATCCTTTTGCAAGACCTCCCCCATAGCTAAGAAATGCAGAAGTTGTTCCATCAGAATCACCGGAGCCTATGCCAACTTCACCAAAAGCATAGAATGAACGAATTCCAATGAAACGGCCTAATCGGTAATCGGCTCGGACATATAAACCGCTTGCAGTGCCCACTTCGCCACCCACAAGTGCTTCAATGCCAAGGTCGTTTTGCTGCTGTAGAATAAATCCAGGTTCCAGCTTACGGCCAGCCACTTGGTAGAACTGTGAAGTTCCCATATCGCCGCTGGCAGCCTTGCGGTTATCAACAATTTTCGATTTTCCTTTGGCACGAATTACGCCACGTTGTTTTGGTTCGGGTTTGCCACTCTTCTCGTTGTAAACGAACTCGTATACGAAGAAACGGAAGTCGGTTTTGAGACCTTCCTTCAGCCCAATTTTCGCCCTAATGGGGCGAGTTTCGTAGATGGCGGTTTTAACTTTAAACTCCTCAACGTCGCGTTCAATTTGGTAAATAACCTCATCGTAGCATTTTTGTGCCAAATCCTGTAGGAGTTCATCGTCCGATTTAACCTTCATAAAAATTTTGGCACCATCGGATTTGGGTTGTGATGCTGATACAACTGTTGATTTCTGTGTAATAAATGAAATTGGAATTTCGAGTTCCTCGAATTTTTTGAGTTTTTCGGCTTTCACTTCCTCTGTATCGTCGTCGTAAATCCATGTATCGTAGAAAGCAGACTTAGTGGCTTGGTCGAAATTAATTTTGTAGAGGTAACCCGTTACGTTAGCCTGAAAACCGCGGAGAAGGTCGCCCATTCCAGTTTCGTTCATGGTTTGAACCTTTGTGATATCGATAATTAGAACGTAGCTAAGGTTAACGAGCCTGTTCCCGAAATCTTCAAGGGCTGCGTTTCCTCTTTTTGTGGTTTGCGCCTTGATGTAGTCAGCGTCAGTTGCGCTAAAGCGGCCACGCTGACGAATAAGTTCGAGCGACATGGTGCCATCGGGTTGGCGGTTGTACCACTTCGAAATAACCTCTTTGCCAACTTTTCGGTTTGTCATTTCGGTTAGTAAAGTTTCGGTAACTGTAGAAGGAACGTTGCCTCTAGCGAAGGGTGCAGGGATAAACTTTTCACCGTAGTTGTTATTATCGTACTTGTCGGAGAAAACGATGCTGTCGATTTTTTGCTTCATTTGCTCGTAGTAGTTTCCCGAACCAAAGTCGAGGAAAAA
>CAZLXF010000182.1:4921-6458 GCA_964563065.1 uncultured Rikenellaceae bacterium
TTAAATTTTGATTTTAAATAATCTTCAAATAATTGCCACGATCTGGACGCTGAGCCTGTCGAAGTAAAATCCGAAGCAATAGGTAGTCAATACGTTAACTAAAATTTAAACAGTTTCTAAATACCTTTGTAAATTCAACCACAAAATCGTTGATTTAACCTTATTCCCTCATTTGTTAGACATAAGCAAATAATTGTGATACGTCACTTTATTGTAGTAAGTAAAGGTATTTTGAAATACCATTTGTTATTGTCCAAGAGTCGTTCTCGTAGTTGTAGCCTGTGGTTACAATTACAACGTTTAGTTGGGGAACAATGTAAATAAATTGGCTTCCCCAGCCATTGGCCCAGATTGTGGAATAGCTCTTTTCTGCGGAATTCAGATTTATTCTCCACCACTGGTAGCCGTAGTTGTCGCCCTCAATATGCGTTTTGGTTTGCACGCTGGTTGACTCTGCAATCCACTCCTGCGAAACAATTTCCTGGCCATTAAAATTTCCGTTTTTAAGAACCAACAGTCCAATTTTTGCCATTGCTCTTGGAGTAAGCCAAAGCGATCCGCCAGTGCTTGGGTAGCCATCCTGCTTAAAAATTTCCCAGTTGTACGTACTAATTCCCAGCGGATTGAAAAGATAATTTTCAGCAAATTCATCGACAAATAAACCGGTTCTCTTTTTTACTATTGCGCCAAGAATTTCGGTGGAACCACCATCGTAAACGAACTTGGCTCCGGGTGTGTGAGCAAGCTTGCGCCTAAGCGCAAAATCTATCCGATTGTCGCTTCTAAAAACCGCATCATTTTCAATATCGAATCCTGCTGTCATTGTAAGCAGATGCTTTACGGTAATGTGCTTGTACATCCCCTGTGCAAGATGTTTGTATTCTGGGAATATCTTGTAAATTGATGTTTGCACATCGTCAATTAGTTTCTTGTCGTGGGCAATTCCATAAACCAAAGAGGTAATGCTTTTGGTTGACGATTCGATTTGATGTAGGTCGGAGGAAGTGTATCCGAAGAAGTACTCCTCGCAGATTAGGTTACCATCCTTGATGAGCAGGAACGAGTTTAGCCTCCCATAATCGCCCCGGATTATTTCAGGAACAAGAGAATACATAAAAAGCGAATCGTTCGGTGATTGGAAGTTTGAAGGAATTAGCATGTCGTTCTGGTCGTTAGGTATACTATGGATATACCTATAACTTTCGGAATTGCAACCAGCCTTTGCTTCGGTTAGGTATTTCGAAACTTCATTGTTTCGGGTTAAGCGAACGCTATCGAACGGTTCGCCAATGCAGCTGAAACCGCCTGAAATATTGAGGTTACTACAAAACTTGCCTTTGTAGGTGCATCCCCAATCGGGGATAAAAAATGTGATGTTGTCTCCATTTACCCTTACACTATCGATGTTAAACTGTGAGCTATAGAAACTGTTTTCGGTCCAGTAACCATGCGCTTGGACCTGATTGTGGGTTTGGTAAACATGGAAGTAAAAATTCTTACTTGGATTCTCGGGGTGTGGCCCCTGCCAGAAGCCAAG
>CAZLXF010000183.1:0-6442 GCA_964563065.1 uncultured Rikenellaceae bacterium
TCAACTTTGTCATTAATCACATATTCTTCAAATGGAATCTGTGTCTGATATGCTTTAATGTTTTTGAGTTGTTTCTGCTCGGTCATTATATCGAGAACTTTCTTTTTGTAGGTTGTATCAATGTTTCCAAGAAGATGTTCTCCCTTGCTTTCAATGATGTAAACCAATTCCAAATGATTCTCTGCTGTCTTTTTTGCAGCAACAAAGTCAGGTCTGATTTTATTTTGCTGCCAACCTTGTATTGAGTACCATTTTCTGTTTACTTTATTTCTGAACCACCAAAGAATCTTTTCCTGTTTATCAAGTAAGTCGCCAACTTTCCTTTCAAGCGTGTTCATTGCTGTTACTTCAACATCTTCGAACAAATAATATTTGTATGTGCTTGGAATTGGGCTTACTGTTATTACGTCCTCTTTTGGAACTTTGAATCCGACTGTATCATCATCGGATACAGCAAGAACAAGATTTTGGGCTTTTAATTCTTCCAAAAATATTTCTTCTTCCTGTTTTGTCTTTTCGTCCTGAAACTTTTTACATAGCTGAGAAACAATGAAACTGTAATGTTCTTTAAGTTTTTCCTGTCCTATCTTTTCTTCAATTTGTGATAAGTATTTCGTTCCAATAATTCTTGCCAAAAAAGGATTTTCTATTAATTCATTCAGTCTGCGTGTTAAGTAATCAATATTAATTTCTGCTTTTCCGTTTGTTTGGCTTTGTTCTTCAACAAATGATGCTTTACTCGAATCATCAAGGGTAATTGCAAATGCTTTCCTTTCTTTTGTTTCGTTACTTAATGATTTTTCAAGTCTTGAAAGAAATTCTTCATTCAATTCAAGTTTTGTAAAATCAACTTTCGGTCTGATGTCGCTTTCGTAATTAAAACGCCTTTTTGAACCGCTTTTATCAACCATTAGCCAAACTGGTAAATAAAATGAGTTTTGAAATTTATCGCTGAACTCTTTTTTTATTTTTACTGTTTTGGTAGCGTTTATCGCTTCATTATCACGAAATTTCAATTTTGTAACCAAGTCTTCAAGACCTTCATTTTTGAAACCGGTTGAAACCCTGTCTAAAATTTCTCGTGTATCCCCTTTTGTGTAATAAACATAGCTTTCATCCAGTTCTTTAACACCTGATTTTCTTGCAAACGGTTGTCGTAGAATTCTACCGACTAATTGGGTAACTCCTGTATTTGAATTTACATTTGGAATAATTCCCAGAATGTAGGCAAAAGAAAAATCCCAACCTTCGCGTAATGCTTCTTTTGTAATGATAAAGCGTACAGGACAATCCTGCGAAAACAGGTTAACATCTTCAATGTCATTTTGCGAACTTGTTTTAATTGCAATTTCATCGGGGTTTACTTCTAAGCTAACCAAATATTCTTTAACGTCAAGACTGTGAACCCTTCCTTTTCCTCTTTGGTCTTTGCCTGTTGCTTCAACTTGCAACAATGCAGTTGGACGAATATAAACTCCTGTATCTTTTTGATATTGCTTTGCAGTTTCTTCTAATTTTTCCCGATGCTCTTTTATTTCCTTTATCATCGCTTTCCAGTCGTTTTCCTGTTTGCTGATGGGTGGAAGAATGTGCATGTCGAGTTTTACCATTTCCTCCTCTTTAAGCTCAAGCCCTGTAATGGTAACCAAAACATTCATTTCCGCTTTTGGAGTAGCCGAAAAACCAAGAACAAATTCAGGATTTAAACTATCAATAGTTTTTCGGGCATTTTCAGAAAATACTTTGTGAATTTCATCAATGATTATGAATGGTTTTGAAATGCGGATTGCGTTTCCAAGACTTGTCATTATTAAAGGTTGCTCTGTGCCAAGTGGAGAAATAAAATCAAGGTTTGGAACTTGCTTTAATAACTGCTCGTGTAAGTCGTAACGATTATCGGCAGGAAAAAAACTGTCATAGCCGCCACTGTCCTGAAAAACTTTTAACGCTTCTTTTCCATTGGTGCGACTGATTGACTGAATCATGACGAACAGAACAACCAAATTTTCTTCAATATCATTTGTTGTTAATCGTTGTCCTTTTTCCAAGATAATAGTTCGGTTACCGCTACATTGGTCTAATAACTGGCGTAACGGATTTCCTTTGTCTCTAATTTTTTGAACAGTTTGGCTGTAAATGGTTTCACTCGGTACAATCCAAACTACAAGTCCTGTGCGTTTTTGGGCAAATAGGTTTTGATATTCACGAATTGACTCAACGGCAAGTAATGTTTTGCCTCCTCCTGTCGGAACTTTAATTATCATTCGTGGGTAACTGTTTCCAAGTCCGTTTGTACAACGGTCTTTATATTCCAAACTGCTTGTTTGAAAAGTTGTTTGCACCCAATTCAATGTATGACGCATATTATCAGGCAATGCCTGTTTCGCAATGTCAAACGATGTTTTGGTGTCTCGGGCAGTTTGCAAAAACTGCTTGAGTGCATTTACAACTTTTATCTGATATTTCTTTAAATACATAATTTTTTATTGGTTACGTTGAAACAAATTGTAAGGAATACCAACGTATTCAATTTGATTATCGGTTAAATATTCTTCGTCCAAAAAGCATGACGGAGCATAAACAATCCGTTTTTTACCCGGTTGCTGTTCTTTAATTTTTTCGGCAAGAGTTAAATTGAGTGCAAGACGAGTTAGCGTTTCATAATCCTGTTTGTAAACCAGATAAATGGCCTGTTTGCCATATTCGCCCACAAAAAAATCTTTCTCTTTTATTTTGTTTTCATCTTCAAGGTTTTCACCTGTACATAGGTAATAAACATATTTTGCAAACTGATTGTAAGTTGGCAATTGTCCCGCAAGCATTGTTTCTGCATCAAGTGGAATTCCAAGACGGAAATATTTAAAACCTGAATCATATCCGTATTTGTCAATAGCTCGTTTTACTCTTTCCCTAGTAATGTCTTTGCAAATATTTTTGTCGGGCTCGGCTTCGGAATTTTCGGGCATTTGAATCATTATGCAGGAAAGAAACTTTTCATTTGTTTTATTATAATCAAATAATGCATGCATGGTAGTACCAGAACCTGAATAACTATCTAAAACATAATCGTATTCCTCTGTGGATATTTCTATTATTCTTTTAATTATTTCTATTGGTTTTGGTGTTTCAAAAGGAGCTACACCATCAAATAATTCTTTTAAAACATTTTTACCATCCCTTGTTGTTCCAACATCTTTACCAAACCAAATAGTTTCGGGAACACGTCCTTTTACGTCCTTTAAATAAATTTTAAAAATTAGTCTGGTTTCATCTTGATTAAAAATAATTTGTTTTGATTCAATTTTTTTATTCATAGTCTCTTTACTAAATCTCCAACCATTGAAAGGAGGGCTTATTGTTTTACCGGAAGGTGTTTTGATATCGTAAATTAAATTTGGACGATACAATGAATTCCTAATATCTCCGGTTCTCCAATCTCCATTTGGATCATTATCAGGATTTGAATAATTTTTGTTATGCTCCTCAGTTCTTTCAAGAGTTTTAAGTCCAAATTGTTCAGTTTTTTGGTACATTAATAAATGATTATGATGTAATGAAAACTTATCCGAATAACCTTTTGCTTGAATGCTATGTTGCCAAATAATGTTTGCAAGAAAATTATCTTCACCAAAAATTTCGTTCAATATACTTCTTAGACTATATTGTTCATTGTCATCACAAAAAACAAATATTACTCCTTCGTCACTTAATAAATCCCTAAGCAACTTTATTCTGGGAGTCATCATACATAACCACTTGTCATGCTTTGTTAAATCCTCTATTCCAACTTCTTTTCCAATCCAATCCTTGATTAAAGGACTATTCACATTATCATTATAAATCCATCCATTTCCTTGTCCATTATCATTGCCGGTATTATAAGGAGGGTCAATACAAACACATTTTATTCGACCTGCAAACTGTGGTAAAAGTGCTTTTAAAGCAACAAGGTTATCGCCTTCAATTATCATATTACCGTTTGCCTTTTCAGGTTGGTAATGCAGTTCGGGCACTTCGTCCAATGTATGAAACGGAACAGCCAAATGGTGGTTCCAGATTATGTTTTTTCCTTTGAATTGGAGTGTTGGCATAGCTTTATATCGTTAAGTTTTTTATAATCTCTTTTAATTCTTCAATTTTCTCCACTGTAATGTTTCCATCTTCATAATTTTTCAGAACATTAAGGGGTTTTAAATCGCTTCTGTTTTTAGGTACTGGTGTAATACCTAAAAATGCTTCAAAATCTTTTTCAAAACCATGTAGTTTTGAAATTTTACTTTTCACAAATTCATTGATATACTTATGTTGTTTACTGTCCTCGTCAAAATCCATTAAAACAGAATGTGACAAACCAAATTTTGTAAGTAAAACAATATACCTGTGAATATTATACTTACCTAAGGCATCCAAACAATAAATATGTTTTTCTTTGATTACAGGCCATTTAGTGTTCATCATATAATCAATGAAAGCCTTTTCAGATGCACCTTCGCAAATTAGAACATGCTTGGCAAAAAACATTGAAGCTCTTTCTGTGTCAAGCCAAATAGAAAATTTTATTGATTCTTCCAATAACTTGACTTCCTCTGTTTTTTCGTTAATGAGTTTCTTCAATTCAGCTTCATCAGTAGCAGGTATACCGGCATCTATTTTACTCTGTAAAAATTGACTCAGTTCTGTACAATCAGTATAAAGCGACTTTAAAGTTGGCTCATCAATTTGAAAGAATTCACTAACTCCATTTTTCTTATCAATTCTTTTAATTTCAGTTAGTTTATTAATGTTTTTGCTTACGAAAATTGACGAATGTGAAGTACAGAAAACCTGTTGGTTGTATTCATTAGCAATCTGCTTTAATCCCAAATTCATTAACTCCTGTTGGCTCGGATGCAGAAAAGCTTCTGGTTCTTCAAATAATATTAATGTAAAGTCGGGATAAAACTCTTTTTTGTCACTTTCTTTTTTGCCTTCATCATACTTAGCTGCAAGTTTAATCATTGTATAAATCAAATGTCTTTGCAAACCTTGTCCTATATTTTTCATGTCAACCCTTTTTTTGCCGGATTGCAAATTATCATCCTCAATATAATGGTCAATTAGGTTTTTAATTATTAAGTCCGTTTTTATTGGGTTTACATCAAATCCAAAGGTGAATTGCCAGGTTTTTAATTCATTATTGATATCTTCTTTTAGGCTGTCCATTGAAGTTCCATCAGGTGAGGCTTCGGTTTTAAAGTCCTTGTTAAAGCTTTCAAAAGCCTTTCCTAAATCGCCAAATGCATCCGATTTTTCGAGTACTTTTTTAAAGACAAAACTTATTACTTGTCGAAGTGGAGAAGGTCCTGAAAGTTTAAAAGTGTCGTCAGTTTTTGCTATTTCTGGAATATAAATGATTTTACCCAGTTTGGCTTGAGAAACATTTTTTGCTCCATAAAAATTATTCTCTGATATTGAACCATCTTTTGATATGTAGAAAATATTACTATTGTCTTTGCTGACTTTATCCTTATCTGATGATTCAAAATATCTTCTTACTATAAGAATGTTGTCGTCTCTTTTGTACTCATCTTTTATCTTTTCTTGTTCTTCATTCGTTGTAATAAATTCTAATTCAATCCAGCTTTCAGAATCAGTTGTATCAGTAAGTTTAGGGAAGTCAGATTTCTTATCGTACTTATATCCTTCATTTTCATAAAAAGCTCTTAAAGCGGTAATAATGTTTGTTTTTCCAGAATTATTCTCACCAACAAAAAGAGTAAAATCTTTACAATCAATAACCTGATGAATTATTGAACGGAAGTTATGTATTGTGGTTTTCTGTATTTTCATTTTTTATCCTTATGTTTTTTATATTTCAATTGTTTCTCAGCAACTTTCAGTGCTTCAAGCCCAAAATCTTCGTCTTCTAATTCATAAAGTACCTTTTCACTTAAAAAGTCAATGACGAGTTTGTCCGAATTAGCTTTATAAAGGTCAGCCAATTTCAAAACTAATTCTTTTGAGAATTTTCTCTCCCCACGCTCCATTTTACTCAATATTGCAATGTCGATATCGGTTTGCATAGCAGCTTTTCTCAATGATAATCCTGCCTGTTCTCTTAATTCTCTTAATTTCAATCCTAGTGTTGACATTTTCTGTGTTGACTAATTATGTCAAAGGTAATACATTTTTTACTTATTGAGTTCTGAAGATTTCAATTATTTATCAACAGTTTATTATCAACGGGCGGGTCTGCAAAAAAAGCATGTGTGTGGCTGCGAAGGGACGGTTGTAAGGAAGGGCAGCCACACTCTTGCTTTTGTGGGCTGGGTTTTCCTTTTTTCTTTGTCTTAATGCAGCAAAAATTTCATTGTCATTCTGTCGTTGTCTTTTTTCTCGGCTTGCTTGTAACGGTTACGTATATGAAACGTTTGGCATTCCGAAGCACATTCTTGTCAAGTTA
>CAZLXF010000184.1:0-6365 GCA_964563065.1 uncultured Rikenellaceae bacterium
ATTAAAGATTATCCCGAGAATTCACATATTAAGCCTGATTTTCTGGCCTCGATGAAAGGACAGGATGTTGACAAAAATGTGAACTGGATTCAGAATATGATTCATACCTATATTCTGGTTAAAGAAGGATTTACCAAGCAAGATGTAGATCCCAAGCTTGAAGGGCTGGTGGAAAAGTATGTTGGCCCTGCCGTACAACAAGCCATGGGCATTACGTTCGAAAAATTAAAGTCGCAGGGGATGAAATACAAATGGTATGCCCAACCTTTAGTCAAAATTCATTTCGACAGGGACGTGACGATAGGACGATTTGAACCTTCGGGCAACAAAAGTTACATGCTGATATTCTCGATTATTGCAATTTTTATACTTGTAATTGCCTGTATTAATTATATGAATATGTCCACTGCCCGTTCTGCTAATCGTGCTAAAGAGGTGGGCGTAAGAAAAACATTTGGATCAAAAAGAAATTCACTCATATTTCAATTTTTATCAGAATCCGTTCTTATTACGCTACTTGCTTTATTGCTTGCACTGGTTCTTATTGACCTTTTGCTTCCAAGTTTTAACAATTTAATTGAGAAACAACTTGTTTTCAATTACTTCAACAGTTTCAAAACCATTCCCTTAATAATAGCTTTGGGGATAACAATCGGAATAATTGCTGGCAGTTACCCAGCCTTCTTTTTGGCTTCGTATAATCCTGCCAAGGTTCTTAAAGGAGTTCACAAATCGGAAGGCGGGCATGCAGGCTTGCGTAGCGGATTGGTTATTTTTCAACTGATTGTTTCCATTGCACTGTTTTCAGGAAGTTTTTTTATCAGTAAGCAGCTAAGTTTTCTTCAAAACAAGGAGCTTGGTTTTAACAAGGAGAATCTGCTTATAATCAAAAACGCTAATTACATTGGAAACCAGATGTCATCGTTCAAAAATGAGCTACTTGCTCAGCCAAACATATTGAAGGTTACTAATTCTTCCTCAATTCCTGGAAGATTTAATTCAAGCAATTCATATTTCCATCATTTGGTAGATGATACAAGAGGTATAAATACATTCTGGAGCGATTGCGATTTTATAAAAACATATGAGATAGAATTAACCCAAGGCCGCTTTTTTGAGGAGGGTGACCCATTCAATGACAAATCGGTCGTGCTTAATGAAACTGCAATTAAACAGCTAAATATTGAAGACCCAATTGGCAAAAAAATTTATACCGGCACAAAAACTGAGGAAAATAGCTTAACCATTATTGGTGTAATAAAAGATTTTCATAGCCTGTCGCTGCATGAGAAAATGAGCCCCTTTGTACTAATTAACGGAGGCGGAGAATACCTAAGTGTAAGGGTTACGGGAGATATTAAGCAGAATATAAAGGTAATAGAACAAACCTGGGATAAATTTGCCAAGGGTCAAATTCTCGATTACGTGTTTTTTGATGAAGATTTCGGGCGCTTATACAAAGCAGAAGTAAGAACAAGGAAAATAGTTTCCATATTTTCTGCACTGGCAATTCTAATAGCCTGTTTGGGCCTTCTTGCCCTAGCGGCTTTTGTTGCGGAAAAACGCACAAAAGAAATTGGGATACGAAAAGTAAATGGCGCCAGAATAGGTGAAATCCTGCTTACACTTAACAGCAAATTCATGAAATGGGTAGCCATTGCCTTTGCAATAGCCACACCAATTGCATATTACACAATGAATAATTGGCTTGAAAATTTCGCCTATAAAACCACGCTTAGCTGGTGGGTTTTTGCTTTGGCAGGAGTAGCGGCTCTTCTTTTAACCATGATAACCGTAACATGGATTAGCTGGAAAGCAGCAACTCGAAACCCTATTGAAGCTTTACGCTACGAATAAATTAATGGGACACAATCATGAGACTATATATCGACTTAAAAATTGCTTTTAAAAGCATAGTAAAAAGCAAAACAGAATCGTTGGTTAGCATACTGGGGCTTGGTATAGGCATGGGATCAATTATGCTATTATTGATGCTGTACATGCACGAAAACTCCTTCGATAGATATATTCCTGAAAACGATCAGGTTTACAGGGTACTCCATGGCACCAACAGTAATATACCATTTATCGTTGGAGAAACGGCTAAAAATGACATTCCCTCTGTTAACGATTTTTTCCGATATCATCAAAATAGAGAATTTGAAATTCGCTTAGATAAAACAGATATTATTGAAGAGCATCGGTTTGCTTGTGCCGATGCTTCAATTTTTAATCTTTTAGGAATTGACTTTGTAATTGGAAAAACTGCTGAATCAAGAAACGAGGTGGCCATTTCAGAAAAAATGGCAATGAAATACTTCCCCGATGGGAATGCATTGAACAAAACCTTTGAAGCACGTTTAAACAACGAGTTTATCAACCTAACGGTTTGTGGTATTTTCAAGGATTTTCCATCCAATTCATCCCTGGCACCAAACTTTGTTTCTCATACCGATTTAATTGATGAATTCTTGGGTACGCAAAAAAAACTCCTTGGTGAATATAGTTCTGAAGCTAAAGGGTTTAAAACGAGTTGGGAGAGAGATGTATGTATTACCTATTTTAAATTAAATGAAAAATCAAACCCTAAGGATGTAGCTGAACAGCTGCAAAAATACAGTGATAGATTTGAAGAAGAATCGAAAAAAGAAAAAGCGTTTAGCCTGCAAGCAGCAACCGACGTGTATTTACAGTCTGATGAAATAAGTGATATTTATTCCCGGCGAGGGAATGCAAATGAGCTGAAATACTATATGGCAATTGCCCTTTTTATTCTAATTATTGCCGTTTTCAACTACATTTTTCTTACCAAAGCAAAAATGGAGGGACGCCTAAAAGAATTTGGTGTAAAAAGAACGTTAGGCGCTTACTCATCATCCATCCGCAAACAGATGCTTTTTGAGGCAAATTTAATCTCATTATTGAGCTTAATACCTGCAATAAAAGTTGTTACACTAGGAACAGAGTTTATTAACAGCACTTTAGGGCGCAATCTCGACAATCAAATCCTCTCGGCTTGGTATGCAATCCCCCTGCTGTTGTTAATACCATTGCTAACAGGATCGTTTTCGGGTTTATTTGTTGGAATGAAAATTTCCAAAATCACTCCAGTACTCCTTTTAAATAAAAGAAAATCGAGCCTGCCAAAAAGGAAACAATGGAGCACCTCGTTTCTTAGCTTACATTTTGCCATTTTTATAATACTAATAGTTGGAGTTCTTGTTTTAAAAAAACAAATAAACTATTCCTTAAACAACTTCACAGCTATCAACCCTGAGAACGTAATGATTTGTGAATTAAACACACCGGAGCTTTCTCAAAAATTTGATGTAATAGATAACCACGTTAAGCAGCTGCCTGGTGTAATTAGTACCGCCGGATCCTCATTTATCCCTCCATTTAACTGGACTTTACCAATTCGCTTAAAAAATCCAGAGAATAATGAAACCATAGTATTTGATGGTTTAATTATGGGGAAAGGTATGACAGAACTACTAAATATTGAGCTGATAGAAGGTGATCGTTTTGGAGAGTTTAATGAAAATGAACCCAGATTTATCTTTAACGAATCAGCAGCATTAAAGTATAATTTGAAAGCTGGTGAAATTTTCAACGGTTTCCATATTCAGGGTATTGTCAAAGATTTTACTGCACATACTATGCATAGCCCAATTAATCCAATGGTAATAATTCAGCAACACCCGCAGAAAATGAGACTTTTTGCCATTAAAACAACGGGCGAAACCGACGACGAGATAGAAGCAAGTATCACCAAACTATTCAAAGAAATATCACCTGATAAAATGGTATCCATTTTTACGCTTCAGGAGCAAATCAACCAATTCTATGTAAGGGAACAAAATCAAGCCAAATTAATAAGTGCATTCTCAATGCTGGCCATTGTTTTAACCATAATGGGATTATTCGGAATGGTGCTGAACACGGTGTCCAAAAAAACCAAAGAAATAGGTATCCGCAAAATAAACGGGGCTAAAATATCCGAGATACTTATAATGCTAAACAAAGACTTTGTAAAGTGGGTGGCATTAGCTTGTGTAATTGCCTGCCCCATTGCCTGGTACGCTATGAGTATATGGCTCGATAACTTCGCCTACAAAACTACTCTCAGCTGGTGGATTTTTGCATTAGCCGGTGCATTGGCCTTAGGAATTGCATTATTAACCGTTAGCTGGCAAACATATAGAGCCGCAAGCAGAAATCCGGTTGAAGCCCTACGGTATGAGTAATTCTATTAATAGTCAAGGTTTCACTTGGAATGAAGCCTTGTATGAATAAACCCCTTAACAAAAATTTGTAAAACTGTAACCTTAAAAAACATAACTGATGAATATTCTCCATAATACTCTACGTAGCATTTCACATCAAAAGCTAAACTCAAGCATTATTGTAGTTAGTCTGGCAATTGGTTTGGCGTGTATTAGTCTTATAGCTATGTTTATTCATCGGGAGTTGAGCACCGATGGTTTTCATAAGGATAAGGAATCCATATATGCCCTTACTTACATTGATCTCTTCAATAAAGAAGGACGCTCCTATTATTGTAAATATGGCTCATCGGAGTATATGAAAGCCCATTTTGGACAGGTAGAGGATTTTTGTCGTATCAATAACGTTGGCTCTCCAGTAAAACTCACTGTTAAGAACGATACTTATTACGACCAGCCCTTGTGTATGGGTGCTTCAAGTAATTTCTTCGATTTCTTTTCGTACAAGCTTCTAACCAATAATCCTAAAACTGTTTTAGAAACCGAGAATAGTTTAGTGATTTCGGATGAGCTAGCAAATAAATATTTTGGTACAACCGATGTTCAGGGCGAGACCATTACTTTCTTGGGGCGTAATGGCGAGGAAGAAATGGTGGTGACAGGCATCTTCCTTAAGCCAGCTAAAAACTCTCAACTTAATTTCGATATGGTTCGCCTCATAGGAGAAAAGGATAGTCGATGCTATGTTAGACTAATCGCAGGTGCAGACCCCGATAAATTAGAAAGTATTTTCGAAGAAAATAAAAATATCATTCCCATATTTCACTTGGAGACTCCTGGTCAGTACTACTTGGAACCGTTCCAAGAAACCTATTTCAACACTAAAAGGCATACGGCAGTTGATGTAAGCCGCGACAAAAAAGATCTTTGGGTTGCCATGGTAATCGGACTATTAATAATGACGATAGCCTGTTTTAACTTCCTTGGATTATTAAACAACAACCTGTACAGCAAAACAAAGGAGTTTACTGTACGACGAATTAATGGTGGCTCGGCTATGGATCTGGTTAAAATCTTTATGAGCGAGAATCTGGTTCTTATCGCAATTTCATTTGTGTTTAGTTTTTATCTAATGGTCTGGATTACACCCTATTTCAACACGTTAACAAGCGTAGATATTTCGTCAGGGTTTATTTTTCAATACGAGCAAGTTCTGATTTTGCTATCGGCAGTTTTTCTTTTGCTTTTAATCACTTTTCTATTCGCTTTTACCCGAATACATTTTGATTTGAAGCGGAATGCCCTAAAACCAGCAAACTATAAATTTGGTAGAAGAATACAGCTGCCCGCTTTCAATATATTTCAGATAGCAAGTAGCGTTGCGTTAATAATCTGTGCTATGGTAATAATCAGGCAAATGATTTTTATAACCGAGAAACCAATCGGGCTTAACAAGCAGGTTATTGAGGTGAAAATTCCTGGCCAGTACCAGCAGCTTGCATCAACTTTTAAAGAGGAACTGGGAAAAGTTGCATCCGTTGAAGCGGTTTCTATCACAACGGCGTCACCTGTGCTTGAACATTTTTTAGTCCTTTTGAAATACAATGAGAGTGGCGTTGAAAAGCAGTATTCAACGGCAATTTTCATGGGCGATGAGAACTATTTTTCCACAGTGGGAATACAGCTGGTTAAAGGCGAAGGTTTTTCTGGAAATCCTTCGGCCGATAAGGATAAATGTCTTATAAATGAATCTTTGGCAAAGCAATTCCCTAATCAAGATTTGATTGGCAAGGAGTTGCCAGGCATGGAAAGTTATAAGGTGTTGGGAATTATAAAGGACTTTCATTACTCCAGCCTAAAATCAGTTATTGGTCCAGGTATTATCACATTCAACAACAAGGGAGGACATCTTATGGTTAAAGCCAGAGAAAATCAGTTGCCGTATGTACAGGATGCAATTGAAAATACTTGGGCAAAACTCATACCCGATCTTCCATTAAATATTGAATCTGTTGGCGATAGATTCGAATGGTTTCATCGCGAGAACAAGAATTATATCCGGTTAATCGGGGCATGCTGTTTTATCAGCATCTTTTTATCAATGATTGGTTTATTTGCAATCTCTTTCCAAACTAGTAG
>CAZLXF010000185.1:0-6311 GCA_964563065.1 uncultured Rikenellaceae bacterium
TCATCAAGAAACAAAGAACAACTCGTATTCGGTGTTTTCAAGTTATGTGAGAGGTAACCTTGCTTTGCAAGGAACTTTTTCGAATAATGTTTTTAAAAATGAGGAGAATGGAGGTATACTAGCCGATTCGTTATTGCTTGATGTGGATACCGAGCCACAAGTGCTGCCATTTAATTTATCGGATGAAGCAGGTACAAGAAGTGAATACAGGGAGAGACACATTAGTGCCTTAGCCTCATACACAATTATTAACTACGAAAAAAAAGAGTTAGATTCGAAGGGTTTAGAAAAGAGAGTTTACTCTCCTTTGCTGGCTTTGAAATTGATAGTTAACGGAGTTAGAAGCACAAGGACTTTTGCCGATTTAAAGCCTGATACACTGTTTTATAGCGATTTATACATCAATCCAAACAGAACCTACGATTCTGTTTACCATTCAACCTGGGATGCTGCAATTATGGTTGAACTTGAGCAAATGAAACGTTACCCTGGATTGCCTGGCTTAAGGGTTTGGTTAAATAGTCAGCAGCTAAATTCATACTTCTATAAACCAGGTGACTTTGTATTCAACAGAAAAAATACCAATTTATCTACCAATCACATTGGAATTGCTGCTTTTAGCGATTCCAAATTTATTTCTTATAAAGGCGTAGCAAGGGTTTACATCGATGGATACAAAGCTGACGACAAGGATTTACGCGCAGAGGTTTCCTTGTCACCATGGAAAAAGGAGGGTATGCCAAGTTTGACAGGAAAAATTAATGTTCAAGATAAAACACCTGACATTTTCTTACAAAACTACTTTTCAAATCATTACTATTGGAATAATAATTTTAAGAAAGAAAAATGGTTTTGGTTTAATGGTTCAATAAAATCGGATTTATGGAGAACCGAGGTTGGGTATAATTTGATGCACATCAATAATTATATATACTTTGATACTACCGCATTACCATCGCAAACCAATAAATTAACTATTACCTCATTGTACGCCCAGAATACTTTGAAATTCTGGAAATTCAATTTTGTGAATAGGGTCGTTTGGCAGGCAAATACAAATACAGAGGTAGTTAGTTTACCCCAGATTATTTACTTCACATCACTTTTCTATGAGGGTGATTTGGTGAAGAATGCTTTACACGCGCAAATTGGTGTTAGCGCATATTATAGAACTCTATTTTATGCTGATGCTTACAACGTAGCAACCGGCCAGTTTCATAACCAGCGTGAAAAAGAGCTAGGAAACTACCCAATGGTTGACCTTTACGCAAATTTGAAATGGAAAAGAGCCATACTATACTTCAAATACGAGCATGTAAACCAGCGTTTTCCCCATAGTGAATACTTTAGTGCTTTACACTACCCCATTAACCCTAGAATCTTCAAATTTGGCGTTTCGTGGATATTTTACGACTAATCGTCAAAAAATCTGAGATATTGCTCACAAAAGCACTATCTTTGCACCCGGAAAAAAAGTAGGAACGAAAAAAACATTTATGAAGATTAAGTGGCTAGTTATTATCGGTTTTGCATTACTTTTTAGTTGTGATTTTGATAGGAACCCGAACAGGAGTAAAGGAGCCGATGGAAACAGAGACTTAGAGCAAATAATTTCAGATGGAGTTCTTACGGCAGTAACGGAATTTAACTCAACAAACTATTTTATTTACAAGGGCGAGCCAATGGGCTATCAGTTTGATATGCTTCAGGCTTTTGCTGCACATTTGGGAGTTAGGCTTGAAATTATTGCAGAGAATAACCTCGATGAGGCGTTTAATATGCTAGAAGAAGGTGAAGTGGATATTTTTGCAAATAACCTTACTGTTACTGGTAGCCGAAGCAAAAAATTTAACTTTACCATTCCCCATTCACAAACTCGGCAGGTGCTTATTCAACGTAAGAATCCTTCAACGGAAACTGGTGTTCAGGTAATTAGAAACCCAATAGACTTGGCGAATAGAATTGTTTACGTTCAAAAAGGATCAGCATCTGCCAATAGGCTCAGAAACCTTTCGGAAGAAATTGGAACGCCCATTGTAATAGTTGAAATGAGTAACTACGAGGCCGATGAGTTAATAGAACTTGTAGCAAACTCGGAGGTTGATTATACAGTTTGTGATGAGGATGTAGCAAAGGTTAACGCAAACTTCTTCGAAAATATTGATATTGAAACTCCGGTAAGTTTTGAGCAGAACCTTGCTTGGGCAGTTGGAAAAGAATCGCCCCAACTACTAAACGAACTAAATGAATGGATGGAAGGTTTCTCAAAAACCGCCGAATATAGAATTATTCGAACAAAATATTTTGAGAACTCTGTGTGGGCAAAAAGGGTGTTAAATGAGCTTACTGCAATTAGGAGCGGCAGAATATCGAATTTTGATGATGGATTTAAGAATGCAAGTTCTTCTATTGATTGGGACTGGAGGCTTTTCGCTTCTATGGTTTACCAGGAGAGCCGCTTTAAGCATAACGTAAAATCACATATGGGTGCATACGGGCTGATGCAATTTATGCCGTCAACGGCAAAGTATTTTGGCGTTAAGCATAAAACCGATCCATCCACTCAGATTGAAGCCGGAGCGAAGTATTTACGTTGGCTCGATAATCGTTTTATTGACAGCATTCCCGATCCTGAGGAAAGAATCAAATTCATTTTAGCATCCTACAATGCAGGTTTGGGTCATGTTATCGATGCACGGAATCTTGCCCGAAAGTACGGAAAGGATCCAAACGTTTGGGAAAACAACGTGGACTACTTCATTCTTAACAAGTCAAATCCAGAGTTTTATAAGGATGACGTGGTGAAGCATGGATACTGTAGAGGCGAGGAAACCTACAACTATGTAACCCAAATTATGAATCGTTATAAGCACTACCGCAATATTGTTCCGAACTAAGCGAGTGAAGAGCTAGTAAAGTTCAGAAAATTCTGAAATTATCATCGCAGTAATCCCCCAAATTTGTTCTCCAGATACCGAGTAGAATGGAGCAGAAATGGGGGTTTGGTTTATACACATGGTTTTAACCGATCTGTTCTCAACCTTCTTAAACTCATTTATTTCAACGGGAATAGTATACTCAACTTCCTGGACATTTAAATGTAGTTTAGTAAGTGGTTTAATGTAGCCAACAATAGGATAAACCATTAGGTTGCTTACGGGTACAAAAAGGGGTGTTAACTTACCAATAACGTTTATTAGTTTACTATCTAAACCAATCTCTTCCTGCGTTTCACGCAGAGCTGTATGGATTAAATCGTTGTCACTCTCCTCGTATTTTCCCCCAGGGAAACTTACCTGTCCGCTATGGGCCCCGTTGTAAATGGCACGTTTAATCAATATCGTAGAAGTTCTTCTCTTTTGGTTGGGGAATAGACATATTAACACAGCGCTATCGCGCGTGGAACTATTAGGAATTCGAGTTAGCAGTAATCCAGAGGGAACGGAAGGAGACATACAATTATGAGCAGAACTTCCGGGTAGTTCTTTCGCAATATTCTCTTTAATTCTTCCTACAGTTTCCCAAAACTCAACCATTGAGTTGGTTTCTATTTCTACTTTCTGAATTTTCTAATAAAATTTTCAACCTCAGGCACTCCACCTTGATATATTAGGTAACCATTATAAGGTTCCTTAGGAGTAATTTCGCCATTTACAGGAGTTAACATTAATTTTCGAACTTCCTCGGGTTTTTGGGTTTGCCCCAGAACCCAGCCTAACTTTATATATGCTGTTTCAGGTAGCATGTTTTCCAAAGGAACCACTCCTTTTGCCATAAGATCGCGACCTGTGTCGTAAACAAACATGTGAACGTATCCCCAGAGGGTTTGTACAGTCATGAAAATGTGAACTCCTTTTTTTGTAGCCCTTTCAATGGCAGGATATAGCGGTTTGTTTACATGTCCAAGTCCGGTTCCTGCAATAATAATTCCTTTGTAGCCCTTGTCAACCAGCATGTCAATTATGTCGGGCTGCATATTCGGGTAGTAGTAAACAATGGTTACCTTTTCGTTAAAGTAGGGAAGAATTTTTACTTTTTTATCCTTTCTTCGGTGGTTGTACTCTTCCTTTAGAGGAGTTACCCCTTTTGTTCGGCTAACAGTTGCTGTAGGAATGTCGCCAATGGTTCTGAAAGTGCTTCTGTACGATGAGTGCATTTTTCGAACCCGGGTTCCGCGGTGAAGAAATCCATACTCGTCCGATGTAGGACCGAACATGCAAACCATAACTTCAGCAATATCGGAGTGGGCTGCAGTATAGCTGGCGTGCATTAGGTTTAGTGCAGCATCGCTGCTGGGTCGGTCGGAACTTCGTTGTGAACCAACAAGAACTATTGGAACGGGCGAATTTTGAACCATGAAGGTAAGTGCAGCAGCGGTATGGCTTAGGGTGTCGGTTCCATGCCCAATTATTATTCCATCTATACCATTCTCAATTTCTTTTCCAATGGCTATTGCTAGTGCTTTGTACTGTTCGGGACCCATGTTTTCGCTGAACACAGCGAAAAGTTTTTCGGTTGTAAGGTTGCATATATCAGCCAGTTCGGGTACGGCTCCGTAAAGTTCTCCTGGCGAAAAGGCTGGAATTACCGCGCCGGTTCGGTAATCGAGACGCGAAGCGATTGTTCCACCTGTTCCAAAAAGCTTAACATTAGGAAGGTTTGGCGTATAGGGGAACTCTTTCTCGGGAATTTTATAGGTGGCTTTGTAGTAGCCAGTTTCCTTCATTGTATTGATGGTGAAAATATCAATTCCAATGTTATACCCGGTATCAATTTTCAGTACAATGTGCTTGTCGTCGTCGTTTTCGGCGCGGGGAAGAATGGTTCCCTTAAATTCTCCGCGTGTAGTATCAATTACTACTTTTCCCCAAACACGTACGTTATATTTTTTTAGTACTTCGAGCGCGCGTCCCTTATACCCTTGAAAAATATCTTCCATGTTGAAATTATTATTCGATTATGCGTTATTTACTTTACTCTCAATGGACTTTCTCAGTTCTCGTAGGTTAATATTTCCCAGAGCCTGCTTGTGAAGCTGACCCATAACCCATTGAATAGTTATTTCAGAAGAGGTTTTTTTAGAAACCTTTATTTCTTTGAATTTTTCAATTAGGTAATCAATTGGGGCTACCAGCTCCTCTTTGTTTCTTCGTTTGAAATTGATAATTGTAAGAATTGAGTTGAAGTCCATATTTGGATGCTCGTATAAAGCAGGAAGCATCGATTTTGCAAGCAAAAGGTCAATTTTTTCGGAGATTAAAAACTTGAAAAGTTCAACAATTCGTTGGTAGTCAAAATCCTTATGGCGAGGCATGTAACCTTCAATACGTTTAAGTGAATGCCCCAGTAAAGTACCAATAAACTTACCGCTAATTCCTAGTTCAACAATCTGCTCAATTACTGGAACCAGATTGCGTTTCAGAATGTAAGTGAAGGTATCCTGAGGAATTTTCCACTCTTTCATTTGTTGGAAGCGTTCTGAAATATCTGGCGGAATCCGTTGCCTTAGCTCATCGATATAGTTCTCGAAAAGTGGAATGGGAGGCGAGTCGGTGTCGGGGTACATACGATCGGCACCAGGGAGAACTCGCTCAAAGATTGTTGTACCGTCAGCAAACGATTTTCGAGTTTCAACGGGAACGCCTTCAAATGCCATGCGGCAGCGTTCCTCAACGGTTTCAATGGCCGTTGGAATATCCTCCTCGGGTCCCCACAAAACAAGTATTGCATCGGTTGGTTTTGTTCCCAGAAGTTTAGCTAGTTTTTCGGTATCATTTTCGCTGAGAGGCGAATTCAGCTCCTCGCTGCTGGTCATGTTTGGTTTCTCGATACATGCAATAACTTTAAGCCTGTCGCTTATTTCGTTGTTGAACGATTTACCTGGTTGTGTAAAGTGCGACAGAATTCCTTGGAAGTTGGTTAGGTTTATGGCAATGCATTTATTTCCGTTGTTAAAAGAATCGAGAATAAGCTGATGCTCAACTCCCAACTCTTTGGGATTAAATTCTTTCCAAGTTAACTCCCATTTTTTTGGGTCGGGGTAACGCTCGAGCAGAATTCTTCGGATGTTGAGCAATGCCCACTGCCTAAAAGCCTCGTTATGCGAAAGTTCAGGAATCCATTTGTTGTGAGCAACGCCTTTAATTTCAACCCTAGTGCCACCGGCACAGCTAACATTCACATCCTCGCGGGCTGCGCCCATTCCGGTTCTAACACGGCCTGAACTTCTATTTATGAACCTTATGTACTCGGCTGCTTCGCGAAGCTCGTCGGGGGTGTAGCAGTGGGGGTGAGTTACCGTTTCAATAAGC
>CAZLXF010000186.1:0-6295 GCA_964563065.1 uncultured Rikenellaceae bacterium
TCCCTTAGCAAATCGTTTACTGTTTTTACAGGGTTGAAAGTAATTAGCGGAACCTCAACAAAAATGGTAATCCAGTCGGACATGGCACCATTCCAAAGCCCTGGAAGTTCCTGCGCTTTCAGCTGCTTGCCATCCTTGCTTTTTATTGAAATAAAACCAGTTTCTGAATCACGATACTTTAGCAGGTCGAACTTATTGCCATCCAAATCCGTTACTCCGCAAACTAAATCAACAGGGTTGAAGTGCGTTGCTGAATCGAGAAGCATTTTTTTCTCGGGATTGCTCAGGTCAATTTGCGATGTTTCAACTATTTGCAACGATGTTGTGCCATCGGAATTTTTTGCCCAGAACGGACCGCCTCCAGGTTCGCCTTCATTCTGCACCATTCCACAAACCCGAATTGGCCTATTAAGCCTGCCAATAAGGTAGGGTAGAAGCGCCTGCGGATTCTCTCTGTTCAAATCTTCTGGAGGAAGTATGCAAAGCTCATTTATGGTAAAATCGAGAACCTCATTAAGGAAATCCATTGATAAATCGTTGCTTTCCTCAAGTTGACCGAGGTAATCGAAAATTAAACTTTGGTAGCTGATTAGCAGTCCTGCCAAAGCCTTTTTGTACATTACTGTATGAGGCTTTAGCCTGTCTGGAACAATGTTATCAATATTCTTTATAAAAATGATATCGGTGTTTATTTCGTTCAAATTCTCAATTAGCGCACCATGTCCGCCGGGGCGGAAAATAATTTTCCCATCCTTATCCCTGAAGGGTTCGTTGTTAATATCAACAGCAATGGTGTCGGTCGATTTTTTTTGTTCGGAGTATTCAATATGAAACTTCACTCCATGAGCCTCTGCAAAAAGAGGAACTACCTCCGCAGCTAACTCCTCAAATCCTTTCCTATGCTCGGGCGATACAGTTAAGTGGATGTAAACATGATTGTTAGGCATTCTCGAGTATTGAGCCCCTTCAACTAAATGCTCTTCGAACGCAGTTCGTGAACCATCGGGATAGCTGTGGAATTTTATTAAACCTTTTGGCAGCTGGGCGTAGTTTAAATGGTTGGAATCTAAAAGTGCTTTTAGTATTGAAATGTAATCCTTGTTCTCAATTAACCCATCGAGTGGATTACCATTGCTAAAAAGGTCGTTTATTAAATCGTCGAAAAAGGCGAACCGATTTATTTGCTCAAAAAAGTTCCATACGGAGTTAAAACCTTGGTCGGTAAAGCACGCCTCTCCTTTGGACGGATACTCTTCAATAAACTCGTATAGGTGCTTAAACATTCGGGTAGCGGCACCCGAAGCGGGCACAAATTTTTTTCGGCTGCCTTCGTAACCCTTGAAAAGTTCAATTAAATCGTCAACTTCATCATTTTCAAGGCGAATTATCCCGTCGTTAACAGTTGCAGGCTTTACAATATTGAGAAAAGGGAAGCCGTTTCGAAAGTTTTCAATCTGTTTTTCAGCGTCACTTTTCAAAATCCCAATGTCGTTAAGCTGTTTAAGGTCTTTTTCGGTTAGCATTAGTTTATGCTTAGTTAATGTTTCAGTTTTTCAATTAGGATTACTGTAAGTTATGCTTCATTAGCTCCATTACAAATTTCTTGTCGGTATGCAGTATGTGGTTAATAAGCCAGTCGCGAAGAAATGTTATAACTTCAACAGAAATGCTATTAATCCCCGCATCGAGCTTCTCAACAAAACCGTCAATTCTTTTTATAAACTCATTATGCTGGCTTACATGGTTTGGCGTTTCAGAATAGTTTATACTTTGCATGTAAAATTCTTCACGCTTAAAGTGACTTTTCCCATCATCATCTAAACGGGCTACAATGCTTTGAATTACGCTATTCCCTTCACCTTTTGAAATCGATTCGAAAAGTTCGTTAATGAGTCCCACTAGCACTTTGTGATCCTCGTCGATGCTTTCGAATCCAAATTCATACCTTTGTTCCCATTGAAAGAATGACATATAGTATTATTTTGAAGTTCAGTAAAATGCTATAATAAAATTCAGATGCGAAAAGTACAATAACTCACCAAGTTTTCCAAGCACATAGTAAAAAAGGCTTAAAAATTATTTTTACAATAGGTTTTGCTAATAAACTTTGCTAAAACACTTATATTTGGCGAGTTTTATAAAATGTAATAATGACTAACCCACTCGATTTAAGCCAGAAATATTTTGTTTATAACAATACTGTACTTGAAACCAGTCAGTTTGACTATACTCTTTTTCGATGTTCAAAAGTAATTTACGAAGTAATAAAAGTTGTAAATAATGCTCCTCTCTTTTTTACAGAACATATTGAAAGGTTAAGAAGATCGTGTTTTTTGGCCGAATTCGAATCGCCAGCCATTGGTTTTATTACTCAGGGAGTAAAATTGCTGCTTAAATCAAATCCAGTAGAATTAAATAATATTCGAATTTCATTGTGTTTCAGTAAGCCCAATAAACCCATTTTTTTATGTTACTACGTAGTGAGCCAATACCCTAGTGATGAAGAGTACAGGAATGGGGTTAAGGTTGAAATATTACAAAAGGTGCGTAACAAGCCAAATATTAAGGCCGATAATCCAACGCTCCGAAATGCTGCCGATGCAATAATTAAAACGCACCATGTTTACGAAACTTTGCTTGTTGATAGCGATGGGTATATTACCGAATGTAGCCGTTCAAACTTTTTTGCCGTAAACGGCAATATACTTGTAACTCCGCCAGCCGAACAAGTGCTGGAAGGAATAACCCGCATGAAAGTAATTGAGCTGGCAAAAGCAAATGGAGTTACCTGCGAGGAGCGACAAATTAAATTTGAGGAGATAAGCCAATTCGACGCTGCCTTTATTACAGGAACCTCGCGTGGAGTTCTACCGTTAAATGCAATTGGAGATTATGCTTACTCTACAGGAAACATAATCGTTAACAAAATGATGGAACTTTACAACGCTGAAGTTCAGCGTGAGTTAAGTAGTTGGGTAATGCATTAATTGGAATTTCCTTGTACTTTTGCCTGCGGTTATTCCTTCTTAATAATAAGTTTATCATCGAAAAAGAGTCCCTCCCTTAGCCTTTTTATCGCTTTTTTGGCAGCATTCACCTTGTAGCTGTCATTTTTATCAACAGCTAAAGCAAGGTACTTTTCGTAGTATTCAATTGACTTTTCGGCATTTTTCTCAATATGGTCGTATTGAAAAGCGATGGAGTAAATCAAATCCAGATTGGTAGGATTAAATTCCAAGGCTTTAAGTTTCTGTTCGAGCGCTAGTTTGTGGTCACCACCCTTTTGGTAGGCATCGGCTCTGGTTTCATACAACAAACTCATTTCCTTTGGATCGGGAATCATAATGGCTTCCGTACTATTTAACAATTCAATTGCTTTCACCCTTTCCCCAATATTTATTAAAGAGCTTGCCCAATAATAGTTGAGCGAAACATCGGTAGAGTCGTACTTATATGCAAATTCAAGGTAAGTAGATGATTTTAAAAACTTACCAATGTTGAAACACGAAACTCCCATATGTTTTAGGGTAATTCTGCTAGTATCGCCAAGTTGAAAAGCGTTCTCGTAAATTCTAAGCGATTTCTCGTATTCCTTCATATTAAACATCATGGTTCCCTTCACTCTCAGCAACGGGATGTAAGTGGAATCGATTGTAAGGGCCGAATCAATTACTGATTCGTAGTACATGCTTGGAACATTTTGCTGAATGCCAATTTGACCAATTTTTGCAGCAACGGGCATGTTGTTCGGGTTCAGGTAGAAGGAACTATGGTATGCATTCCAGGCCCAGCCCATTTCATTCATTCGTGAAGCGCAATCGCCAATTTGTTCAAAAATGTAGTAGTTTGCCGAATCGTTAAGCAGCAGGTAGCGCCAGTGCTCAATACTATTCTTGAACATATTTTCTCGCTTTAGCAGGCGAGCCAGCTGAATCCTAGCATTTCGGTTTGTTGAGTCAATTTGTAATGCTTTTTCGTAGCGTTCAATGGCATTTCTTACCATGCCTTTTGCAACCATTACATTTGCCAGCTTCTGGTAGCACTGCGAACAGGTTGAATCCAGCTCCAACGCTTTTTGATAAGAAACTTGAGCGCTATCGTACTTTAGCTGTTCTTCGTACAGCGATCCAAGAATCAGGTAACTTCTTAAATCTGATGGGTTTTCAGCTATATTCTTTTGTAAATCATTTTTAAGATTACCCTGATTTGAATCAAAAAGCTGAAAAACATTCTGAATTTCATCTGTAGAATCAGTTTGTCCAAGTATAAGTGTGGAATACAGCAATGTTAAAACAATGGCAATCGAAAATTTTAGATTCATTGTAAAAAGGTGATGAAAGTGGTTTCGTTAGTCGACTATACCAACGAAACCACAAGTTGGTTTTATTGTAGCTTAAAAACGATAGGAAAGGTGAATTGAACGGCAACATTTTTACCTTTTTGTTTGCCTGGTTCCCATTTGGGACTAGAATTAATTACTCGTAAAGCTTCCTCGTTAAGAGATGAGTCAACTCCACGATCAACTTTGGCATCTTTTACATTTCCTTCTGAATCAACAACGAATGATACGTAAACTCTTCCTTGAATGCTATTCTTTGCAGCAATATCTGGATACTTTAAGTTCTTTGCAATAAACATTCGGAACTTCTTCATATCGTTTGAATCATCATTGTCGAAAACTGGCATTTCCTCAACTACGGTAAAAACAGTTTCGTTGACATCGCTTTTAGTCTCATCTATTTTTCCCTGAGTTTTAATAACTACAACTTCATTGTCATCAATCGATTCGGTTTTATTGCATGAAATAAAAAACACAATACCAAAAGCCAGAATAAAGGAAAGTAAAAGGGCAGGAACGAAGTATCGTCCTTGTTTTTTCGAGTTCATCATTGCTAATCGTTTTAAGGTTAATGATTTATTGAAATTATTGCCCAGGGACAGCGCTATCCCGCTAAAGGCAAGCGAAACAATTGAATCCATGTAATCGTGCTGATTGGATTTTGAGGTTAACACAACCTGGTCGGCCTGAAACTCGTGAACTTCAACAACCGTTTTCTTAAGCAACCAGTAGAATGGGTTAAACCATTGGAAGAATCCAATAAGTTCTAAAAGGATAATGTCAGCAGAGTGACGATGCTTTATGTGAGCACTCTCGTGCTGGATAATTAAATCAGTTTTTTCAGCAGGAACTTCGTTTGGGTTTATAAAACAATACCCTAGGAATGAGAACGGTGGCAACGATTTTGAATGCTCAACTAAGGTAACTCCAAAACGTTTGGTTTTTTTGCCTTTGGCTAGTAAAAATCCAACTTTCGAAAGTTGTACAACGAACCTTAGTAGAAAGAAAAAACCTACAATTAAGTATGCTGCTAGTAGCATTTCAAACCAGGTTATAATTAGCGAATTTCCGTTGGGCGAAACTGTAACCTCAGGTAAGTTGATAACTATTGGCAGCGTAATGGTTGAAACCGATTTGGGTATAAGCGTGCTGAAAACATTTACAATAATTGGGAGCAAAACTGAAATTATTACTCCAGCCATTAGGAAGAGTCGAATAGTGGCAAAACGGTTTGCCCTGCGAAGAAATGTGTACCAAACTATCCAAATTATTAAAATGGATACACTCGATTTTAAAATAAAACCCAACAGGTTAATTGTTCCCATGACTTTTTTGTTTTTTGAGTTCCTCCTTCAACATGTTAATTATATCTTCCATTTCGCTAACCGATAAATCTTCTTCCTTAGCAAAAAATGAAACCAGCTGACGGTACGAATCGCCAAAGTAGTTCTTAATAAACCCTTTCAGGAAAGTTCCAGTATAATCCTTTTTGCTTACTGCAGGAAAGTACTCGTGCGTATTGCCGAATGCGTTGTGACCAACAAAACCTTTCTTCTCAAGAATTCTTACAATTGTTGAAACTGTGTTATATGCTGGCTTGGGTTCGGGCATTTCTTCAACCAAATCCTTCACAAATGCTTTTCCTAACCTCCAAAGTATTTGCATTACCTGTTCTTCTGCTCTTGTTAGCTCTTTCATATCATATTTTGTATTAATATAACGCTACAAATATAACTAATATTTTAGTTGTCCAACTAAATATTTAGTTTATTTTGTAAATATTTTGTATTATGCTGATAATTAGGGTATGTTTTTTTTTTGAAAAGAGGGAAGGTGATTTAAAATATTGATTAGATTTGTTATTTTTAAACTTGAAAATATGAAAACACTTGTTGTTTACTACTCATCAAAAGGAAGTAATAAATTTTTAGCTGAGCGAATTGCTCAGAATCTAGG
>CAZLXF010000187.1:0-6190 GCA_964563065.1 uncultured Rikenellaceae bacterium
GAAATCCGATCACAGGCAATGAACGAGATGGCGCGTGTCGTTAAGAACGAAGGGCTTGATTAAGAGTAGAAAACTCTCCAATGAAGCCTGCAATTCCTCCAATTGTAGAACCCTCTGCATTAATACTTCCTGAAGCAGAACAAGTATCGATGGAGCAAGTGTAAGCATGGCCAACTATTGATCCCAATTGTGATAATCCAACAATATCAACATTTACAAGATGAATGTTGCTAAACATTGCGTTTTCAGCATTACCAAATAGTCCCATACGTAGTCCATCGGGTTTGTAAATGGTGAGATTACTAATAGTAAAACCGCCTCCATTGTATGAACCATTAAATAAAACTTCATCGTTTCCTATTGGCTCCCAGCCCTCGTTCTCGTTCCAGGGAGAAACGCCCAAATCGATATCGGCTACTTGTATAAAATGGGATGAAGGGTAAAGCCTAACGGTATGCAACTGATCGGCATTTGATATTACGAAAGGATTGAGTTCACTGCCATCGCCACCATCAAATCCAGTATTGGGGAAGGTGGTTTGACTAGGAGTTGGATTCGACTCACCTCCAGCGTAAGCAGCTGTTATATAATAGGTGTAGGGAATAAAGTTTGTTAACCCAGCATCGTTGTAGCTAAGTTCAGCGTTAGATGCTGTATAAACTAACGAACCATCGCGGTAAATTTTATATCCTGTTGGAGTACCATAGGATGGAGCATTCCAACTTAGGCTAACAGAACCGTTGCCACCTATAACCGTTAAGTTGGTTGGCGGTATTAGCTCAATAGGATAATTAAATGTTCCTATTTCGCTCTGAAGGCGAAGATACGGATACGTAACCCCATCAGTAATATTCCAAACATTAGCAAGGTCCCATGCACTAAATGTTGTTTGGTTAATCATCTCAAGGGTTGATTTACCCTCGCCAGCACCACTTTTTGACTGACATGATGTTTCGTAATTCCAGTAACTATTTTCAACAACATAAATATCGTCGTAGGCAATTCCCACTAGCCCACCTGAGTTTAGTGAGTCAGCAACATAAGAAACGGAATAGCAATTTACGATTGAAGAAGTGTCCTGAATTGCAGCTACAAGACCGCCGAGATACAAATAACCACTTACATCTCCTGTGGAGTATGAGTTTGAAATTGAACTGCCCGCTGAGTTAACACTAACTAATCCTCCATTCCAATATCCAGTTGGTGCTCCAGAAACATTCCCTGTGGCAAAGCAACTTTGAATTGAGCCATTATATAACCTACCAACGAGTCCAGCTGCTTGCTGAGTTACATCGCCAACAACCTGTGTTACGTTTACCTGTGAGTATGAGTTTGAAACAGAACTATCCCAAACCCTACCCACTAATCCACCAACATGAACAGATCCAGAAATTGCTCCGGCAGTTGATACACTATCAACGATTGTGTTCCCTTCAATATGCCCTGCAAGGGCTCCAACTCTCCAGCTTCCGTTTACGTTCACGTTGCTTACTGCAAGGTTTTTGAGTGTAGCGCTGCTAACCCAACCAAACAGACCTACCTGTTGTTGCTCTGGGCGATTAATGGTTAGACCTGTTATGCTATGATAATTACCATTATATTTAGCTGTAAAAGGACTACTTTGGTATCCAATTGGATCCCAACCTTCAGCATCAATCCAAGGTGAAACGCCCAGATTAATATCTGCTATTTGCTTGAAATACACATCAACATACTCATAACCAGTGAAATCACGAACAGAATTTAGCTGCTCTGCGGTGGCAATAAGGAAAGGATCATCGATTGTACCTGTTCCTCCTTCAAAAATTTCAACCAGCGTAATAGGAATATTTGTTGATGTAGATAATGTGGTATTAGAAGATTGAGACTGATAACCAGGCAATCTTACTGAGTAGAAGTAATCTCCACCCGGAGTGTTGACACTAGCTAGGCCACTTGGATCGGTATAAATTGTTGTTAACCCATAAGGTAAAATTCTAAAGTTATGGTCACCATAATGTCCTGCATTAACCGTTGGAGTTGTGTTAAATGAAATTTCGTAGCCACAAAAATCAACAAATTCGTTGTAGGTATTCTCGAGATAAACCGCTCCATATGATTCCCAGCTGTCTAGTATTGTTTGATTGGGAACGTATAGCCAGCTATAATCTTTATTTACCCATACTTTAACTTGTGAACCTGGAAAAAACAAATCGTAAATAACCAGCCCATAAAGGTTAACAGCAGTGCCACCTCCTGGCATATCAAAACCATAATCGGTTGGAAGCCCAGCAAGATAGTCAGTTTTGGAAATTACCTCTTCGTTTGAATCGGTAATTATTCTAACGGCTCCAACGAACATATCGTAATTGAATGCGCATGATTTGCTGTTCTTTGATTCAGTTCTACCAACCGTTTTATCAGGCAAAACATCCACAACCATACCCTTATCATCAAGCATAAGAGATTCCTCGAACACACTCTCAGTTTTTGCAGCAGGTTCAACATTATTGCTTACAGGTTCATTAACAAGTTGCCTTTCAGCGCTATTTTTTCTTGAAGAAGTATCTTTAGTTTTACCCCCAGCACCCCTATACCGTAAATTCACCTCAACCGCATCGAGAGGGCTCGACAATTCATCGGTAACGGTAAATGACAAATCGTAACCTGTTGCAGCAATGTAATTTGCTGTAAAGGAAACTTCCCTTGGTGGCATAACGAAGTTCGCCGAAGGTGAATAGGGGTTATCGAGAAGGGCAATATCCTCAGGAGTACCAAGCCATTGATCGAACTCGTATCCAAATGCTGCACCTGCAACTATCTGTGCTGTTTCATCCGCAAGCCTGTTGCCTCCTCCGTAGAGTTCAACGCTAAGTCCAACCGGCTCAATAATTAGGCTTACTGGATAACCATGCGTTGCTGGACTGTAATCCCAGGTATCGGTAAAAACAACGTTATCGGTAATTAATACATCACGATTGCCAACGGGGTCGCCAGGCGACCAGCCATCGTTTATGAAGTATTTGTAGCTGTAATCCCCTTCATCCAACTCAAGGGTTTTTGTCCAAATCATGGTCTCGTCAACCCGCTGCATAGTCTGATTTACTGGGTCTGTTCCAGGTACAGCCCATGTGAACATGGAGCCGGTAATATAAACAATATCGTTAACAGGATCGAAATCGGGAGCCAGCGACATATCAACATTAAAGGTAACAACTGGCTTTGAAAAAGCCATGCTAAGGTATGGGTAGCCTTGATTATTTGTTGAGAGAGTATCCCCAACCCAGATACTGGTAAAATCCCAGTCAATAAAAGTGCTGGCATCGTATGGATACTTCATTTCTGCTGAGAGCCGTCCTTCACCCCCAGCAGAAGCTGCTTGCAGGCTAGTTTCTGTATCCCAGTACGAACCAGAAACTGTAGCTTCGTTTGCACCAACTAATCCTCCAATACTGGTAGTTCCTGAAACGGAACCCGCAGAATAGCTTGAGTAAACATCACCTCCATTATAGCCAACCAAACCTCCAACGCTCTCGTTTCCGTTAACGCTACCCATGGCGTACGAGTCGTAAAGTGCCGATCCGCCACCATTCATGCCAAGCAAACCCCCAACCATGTAGTTTCCTGTTACGCTACCGGTTGCATAGGATGACTTAACAACTGCCTCATATTCTATACATCCAGCTAGTCCTCCAATAATATCGCCCGAACCGTTAATAGTTGCTTGTGAGTAGCAGTTCCGAATTATTGAACTTGAGCCGCCGCTTGTGCCAGTAACACCTCCTACCCTATTTATTCCTGAAATGGATCCAGAAACATGGGAGTTTTTTAATTTTGAATTGATACAAGCACCTGTAATACCTCCAACATGATTGTTTCCAGTAATATTTGCCGTTTCAACGGCAATATTATTAAGATTTGCAAAATCAACATACCCGAATAACCCCTGATAATCGGCAAGCCGATTGATGAATAGGTTGCTTATAACAAAACCATTCCCATCGTAACCGCCCGAGAAAACATTGGATTCTTCACCAATAGGAAGCCAGCCTTCACTCTCATTCCACGGGGAAACGCCTAAATCGATGTTTGCAATCTGTAGGAAGTATAAGTCGGGATGATTTCTCACATTGTTTAGCTGCTCTGCTGTTTCAACCAGCAATGGGCTGGATGCGTTGCCTGAACCACCAGCAAACTCATCGGGGAAAAGCGAAGCCCAGGTATTATTAAAGGTTGTATCCGATTGAATTTCAATGTTACGGTTTGGTTCGCCTCCCCATTCGGAGTTGTCCCAACCACTGTTTAGAAAATACTTGTAGCCATGGTAACCGTTATAAACCTGAACAGTTTTGGTCCAAATCATAGTTGCATCAACCCGAGTCATTTCCTGATTAACAGGATCGGTGCCGGGCTCGGGCCACGGATCACCAAATATTGAACCTGTAATGTAGATTTTATCATTCACAGGATCGAAGGATGCACCAGTCATATCCACGTTAAAAGTAACAGTGTAAAGAATTGGTGGATAGTTAAAATCCTGTGGTCCGCCCTGCCATGCGAGGTATGGATATGTTTCGCCCTCAATAATCACCCAGGGATTTGGGAAACCCCATCCCGTAAAGGTGCTTTGGGTTTTCATTTCAGCAGAAACCTTACCTGTACCGCTCGCACTAGTTTCAATCTGCGAAGTTTCTGTGTTCCAGAAGCAGTTAGAAATGGTTCCCATAAATGTATCTTCCCCTGTAAAACCGCCAAGACCTGTAGAACCTGATATTTTTCCGGCAGAATAACTGTTCTCAATTGTTCCATCGTTATGCCCTACGAACCCACCAGAAACCTGATATCCGTAAGTATTGGAAACCGAATATGAGTTGTAAATATAGGCTGCGCCTCCATTCCAACCTACCAAACCTCCACCATAGTAAGTAGCTGATACATCACCCGCTGAGAAGCAGCTATCGATTACAGCATTATTATCGTTAAAACCAACTAGTCCACCTATGTACTCACCCGTTCCATTGGATGACAAATGCGCTGATGACCCTTCGATTCTGGCCCCGCCCACTGTACTGCGTCCCACCAGACCACCAACATGGTTAACTCCCTGTATATAACCTACTGCATGACAGTTTAGAATATAAGAAGCCTCATTGTACCCAACCAACGATCCATGGCTGTTTCCAGAGTTTTGAATGCGTACCCAACTATCGTAAAGATTTACGTTCTGAATGGTAGCATTTTGAGCATAGCCAAAGAGTCCCTGATAGTCGTAATCGTAACGGTCGATAAATAAATTAAAAATTCCATGTCCGTTTCCATCATAGATTCCGGCAAATGGCGTGGCATTATCGCCAATGGGTTGCCAACCTTCGCCTTGGTTCCAGGGCCATTCGTTCAGGTAAATATCCCCAACTTGAAGGAAACTCGCAGAAGGATAGTTTCTTACATTGTTTAGATGATCTGCGGTTGATACCAAGTAAGGATCACCTGGAATTCCTGTTCCGCCAGCAAATTCTTCCTTATCTTTTATACATCGAATTGATTTCCCAGCGTTTTTGTTATTGATAGGATCAATGAAATCACTTATATCATATGCTAATTCTCTAAAAAAAGCCGTATCTGCATTATACTCGGCGTTACTCCACATAAAGATGCCATAACCTGCTTCTGAGTATATACCATCGGGATGCCTGTAACCACCAGGCAATGCAGAGAAACCATAATTGTCGGTTCCGTAGTTACCATTTGTTATATCCTCTTCCCAGCGGGGGTGAAGAGTTGTAACGCAATCACCACCAAGGGGCGAGTTAACCTGTCGGCACGATTTAAGCTGGTTGCCAATATTCTCGCCGTTAATAGTTGACATATAACTAACAAGATAGTTCCAATCGGCATCGGTGGGTACATGCCACCCAGCTGGGCAAAGTCCACGTGGATCGCTTACAGCATGCCAGTTGTAAAGTGCACCGTACGCTTCTAGAACTTCAGCGTCCGAAGCAAATCCTGCAATATCTGTATAAGGATAAACAGCAAGCGCTCCGGTAGTGGCTTCGCTCCACTGTATATCGGTTAAACCTGATGTAATCGGGTTGCCATTGTCGTAGCTGGCTGTTCGCAGGTTCTTACCCATCCACTCCTGTGATCCAATCTTTACAATTGGATAGAGATTGCCGTCGATATCGGCAACCATATCCCATCCTCCTTCGTGGTA
>CAZLXF010000188.1:0-6170 GCA_964563065.1 uncultured Rikenellaceae bacterium
TGTGGAATTTATTAAGGTATTTTACCACAGTGTGTCACAATGGAAACACAGAGTTGCACAGAGTAATAAACCTAATCCTTTTTGGCTTTTAAGATACCCTTCTTTATAAGTTTTCCTTAACGTACTTTGTTAGTAAATTGTACAAATGTAGCTGCGTGTTACCTCCGTAAATCCCGTGGTTTTTATCGGGATACAGCATCATATCGAACGGCTTGTTTGCCTGAATTAACTTCTCTGAAAGTTCTATTGTATTCTGAACATGAACGTTATCATCGCCAGTTCCGTGAACCAGAAGAAGTTTCCCTTGTAACTTTTCAGCATGATTTATGGGTGAGTTATCGTCGTAACCGTTTGGATTTAATTGTGGTAAGCCCATAAAACGTTCGGTATAAACGCTGTCGTAGTAACGCCAGTTGGTTACTGGGGCAACCGCAATGGCCATTTTGAATACTTCGGGCGCCTTAAAAAGGCACAACGACGACATGTAGCCTCCGTAGCTCCAGCCCCAAATTCCAATTCTGGAAGGTTCTACGTATGGAAGTGTTTGCAAGTACTTGGCAGCTTCAATCTGGTCGATGGATTCGAAGTAGCCAAGCTTACCGTAGGTCATTTTTTTGAACTCCTCGCCACGGCCTCCGGTTCCTCTGCTATCAACACAAACAACTAGGTAACCTTCCGAAGCAAGATAATCATCCCAATCAATCCCCCACCGATTTACAACTGCCTGTGAACCAGGGCCACTGTACTGATACATGAAAACGGGGTACTTTTTGGTTTCATCGAAACCAATTGGTTTCACCATAAATCCATTCAGTTCAATATCCTCAGAGGTTTTAAATGCAAAAAATTCTTTTGAAGGAATTTCGTACTCCGAAATACGGTTTTTTAGCTCCTTATTCTCTTCAAGGTTACGAATCAACTTCCCCTTTTGATTATGCAGCGACACAACGTTGGGTGTACTCACGTTTGAATGGAAATGAATAAAGTACTTGAACCCGTTGCTAAACGAAGCAGAATTTGTTCCCTCAAGTGTTGAAAGTTTTGTAATTTTCTTCCCATCGAAACTAACAGAGCAAACAGCTTTATTCAATGGCGAATTATCAAGCGCCTGAAAGTAAACAAGTTCCTTTTTGCTGTCGACTCCATAAATTCTGAAAACTTCGTTTTCACCACTAGTTAATTTTGAAGCTAGTGACCCGTCCATATTGTACAGATAAATATGGTTCCATCCATCCATTTCGCTGGTAATTACGAAGTATTTCCCATCATCGGTAAAAGTAAGGTAGTCGTCGGTTGGCTCCTCAATGTAAAACTTATTCTCTTCAGCATACAGCACTTTTGAAGAACCCGTTTTGGCATCAGCCAAAAGTATATCCAATTTATTCTGAAGTCGATTTAACCTTATCATTGAAAGAGTGTTTGCATCGGCAGTCCATTTAATTCGTGCTATGTACTGGTCGGTTTCCTCACCAATATCCATTTTAACAGTAGTTCCCAAGGCTATGTCGTAAACATGAATTGTTACAATGGAATTCGCTTCGCCGGCCTTGGGATACTTAAACGCGTAGTTCTCGGGGTAGAGTTCATTGTTGAAGTAGGTCATGTTGAACTCCTTCACGTTGGTTTCGTCGAAACGGTAAAAGGCCAACTTTTTGCCATCGGGCGACCACTGCATTGCAGTTTTAAGGGCAAACTCCTCCTCGTACACCCAGTCGGCGGCACCGTTTATAATGAAATTAAATTTCCCATCGTTGGTAATTTGCTTCTCCTCATTCTTCTCAATATCAACCAGAAATATGTTGTTATCGCGTACAAAAGCAATGTTTTTCCCATCGGGGGAGAAAGTAGCCAGCTGCTGCAAACCATTCTCCGAAAGCGGCCTAATGGATTTGTCGGCAATGTTGTAAATAAAATAGTTAGCTTTATAGGAGTGACGATAAATGGGAACCCGCTCGGTTTCCAGAAGAATCATTGTCTCGCTGGGGCTTAGCTTGTATCCTGTAAAATGGTCAGGATCGGAAAGCTCAACCTCTTCGAAATCGAAAAGCACCTTTTCCTGCTCCCCCGTTTTGTAGCTGTACTGAACAATTCTTTTTTTGGCTTCGCTTACGGTGTAGCTTTCACCGTTATTCATGGAAACAATTCCGTAAACCGATTTCTGGCGGAAAGTGCCGAGGGAACTAATATCCTCAATTGTAATCTTTTTCTTTGCCTCCTGGCTGAAAGAAATATGCGCAAAGCCAACCAACAGAAAGGCAAGCAATATCAATTTGAAAGGTTTTCTCATAGCAAAAATGGTTTTATGTAATCTTTAGTTATGCATTAATTTTGAAAAATACTAAACTTTGATAACTCTACAAGCATTTCGTTTAAAAACAGAAAAAGCGATGGGAAATTCCATCGCTTTAAATTCTAGTTTTACCCGTCTGACCGCTTTGAGCGGTCGGACGGGTATGGAAATTAATTACTTCTTCTTAAGAATCGTACTTAGCACCTTATCCTTATCTAGTTTCTTGGTGCAGAAGAACCAATCCTTACAATCGAGGTCTGAGCTCTCCATCCTCTCCTTGGCCATTCCACATGAACCTGCGGGTGAAATAATTACATCATCGCCCGGACGCCAATCAGCGGGAGTTGCAATTTGGAATGCATCGGCTGTTTGAAGGGCAACAACAACTCGGTAAAGCTCATCAAAGTTACGACCTAAGCTTAGAGGGTAGTAAATTATTGTACGGATAATTCCGTTTGGATCGATTACAAACACAGCACGAACGGCCTTGGTGTTGCTTTCTCCGGGCATCATCATGCCGTACTTTTTGGCAACTTCCATGGTGATATCCTCAATTAGAGGGAACTTCACCTCAATATCCTTCATGCCTTTGTACTCAATTTTCTCTTTTATTGTACGCAGCCATGCAATGTGGCTATACAATCCGTCAACTGATAATCCCACCAGCTTTGTATTTGCCTCGGCAAATTTTTCTTCCATTGATGCGAAGGTCATAAACTCCGAAGTACAAACCGGAGTGAAGTCAGCCGGATGGCTGAAAAGAATTACCCAACTTCCCTTATAATCGGCAGGGAAATTAATTTCGCCCTGAGTGGTTACGGCTTTAAACTCGGGTGCTTTTTCGCCAATACGTGGCATTGCAAAAACTTGATTTTCTTCCATTTTAGTTATTATTATTTGTTAAACATTAAAAAAATTACAATTTCAATTTCCGGAGCTCATCCTTCATTCGCTCAATGTCTGTCATCCAAGCTTCAATATCATCCTCGTGTTCAATTTCTTCGGCAAGAATTTGGGTTGCCATTTGGTGAGTCATGTGGTCCTTCCCAGCGGTCATGCTGGCAATTTCGTTGTATCTGCGAATGGCGCATCGCTCGCCCTTAAGGTTCTGCTCAAGAATGGCTTCAATGTACGAATCGGTTGGTGCATCGTAATCGCAACCGGCTTTCTTAAACCAATCCTGCGGATGCAAAATTGGCGTTCCGCCAAGTTGAATTATTCTGTCGGCCACCATAACTGCATGGTTTAGTTCCTGATCTGCGTGTAGGAGCAGTTCAGGCTCTACCTCGCTGCGCATTGGACCCTCCATTACACGGGCTCCAATCCAGTATTGGTAGAATGCTAGCCACTCTTCTGCTAACGCAGAATTTAAAATTTCGATTAATTTTTCTACATCAACTGATGATGCGATAAGTTTTGATTCTTTTCCCATAGCTTTTGATTTTAGTTTGGTTTATGGTTTTTATAGCTTCCAATAATTTGTAAATTTATTTCTCTTAAATTGAAGTTTGGAATTTTCTTCTTCTCAAAGTACCTCTGAAGCATTTCATCAAGTTCGTTGTCGTAGTAGTTTTCAATATAATCGCATTCGTCGCAGTAAATATGGTGATGCTTATGGGTTTCAACATCGTAACGCATAACATCTTTTTCGGTTTTAATCTTATTTATTATCCCCTTGTCGACAAAAGTTTCGAGGGTTTTATAAACAGTTCCAATTGCAATATTCGGATGGTGCTTACGAATAAAATCAATAATTTTATCAGCAGTAGGATGATCCTTAATTTTCCATAATGCATCAATAACAGCAATTCGTTGCGGAGTTACTTTTAAGCCTTTAGAAGTTAACGTTTTTGTTATTTCTGCTATATCCATGGAAATAATCTTAATTAGGAATAATTCTTACATAGGAACAAAGATAATAAAAAAATGTTTACAAGTCAAGAGTAAAAAAATAACTTTAACAAAAATTTGCAAACGCATTGCATTATTAAATATTGAAGCAAACAACTAAAATACAGACACATGCCACTGGTTAGAATTGATATTATTGAAGGACAAAGCAGACAGTACCAGCAAAAATTATTGGATGTTATTTACCATGCAATGGTAAAATGGATTGGATTACCAAAGGGCGATAGGCGACAGATACTAACAGAGCACAGTCCTGCAAACTTTGAGCACAAAGGGCGATCGGATTTTTACACGGTAATAGAAGTAACCCTGATAAAAGGGCGGAATTTTGAAACAAAAAAATGTTTCTACCGCGAAGTTGTTGGAAACCTATCGCAAGAACTTAATATTCCGCCGAATGATATCACCATAATTCTCAACGAGCAACCTGCTGAAAACTGGGGAATAAGAGGTGGTATACCCGCTTCGGAAATTTTTGGAAATTTCGTTGACGATAACGATGAACCACCCAGAGGCTAAATAGGTTGAATGAATGATGGAACGCAGGTTAATCGGATTTATCGGATTGGCGCAGATTCTTTTAACCCGTCTGACCGCTCAAAGCGGTCGGACGGATAATAATTAGTTAACTAAGCGTTGGAAATCGTCGCCCGATGGGTTCTGGAAGATGCGAAGTTCAAACTCGGGAACAACCGACAACACATGGTCGAAAATATCGGCCTGAACGCCTTCGTAAATAACCCAAGCCTTCTCTGTTGAGAAGCAGTAAATTTCAATCGGAATTCCCAGTTCAGTTGGCTGTAGCTGCCTAACCATAAGGGTTGCACCCTGATTAATTTTGGGATTATTCCTCAAGTAAAATTCTAGGTAGCGCCTAAAAATTCCGAGGTTTGTCATTCGGCGCCCGTTAACTGGTATGGTAGTGTCAAAGCCCATTTTAGCGTTATACTCCTCAATTTCCTTTGAGCGCTGCTCAATGTAATCCTTAACAAAATGTATCCGTTTAAGTTTCTCAATAAGTTCGGGAGGGCAGAACTTAACGCTGCGCATATCGATGTAGATGGATCGTTTAATTCGTCGTCCATCCGATTCTTCCATTCCCTTCCAGTTAGTGAAACTCTCGGAAACCAGCGCGTAGGTTGGAATTGTGCTAATTGTGCGGTCCCAGTTTTGAACCTTTACTGTGTTGAGAGTAATTTCAAGTACCGTTCCATCGGCTTTGCGGCTGGGCATTTCAATCCAATCGCCGGGTTTCACCATATTGTTTGCCGAAACCTGAACCGAAGCAACCAGCCCAAGAATTGTATCCTTGAAAACTAACATCAGAATTGCTGCTGAGGCACCCATCCCAACCAGCAAACTCATAGGATTTTTATTGAAAAGAATGGAAACTACTATTATCCCTCCAAAAATGTAAATAACAATCTTTAGAAGTTGAACGTATCCCTTTATTGGTCGGGTTTTGGAAATTTCTAGCGTGAGGTAAATGTCGTGCATCGCATCCAGAAAAGAGCTTAGCACAAGCACACAAACAGCAGCAATATAAATGTAAGTAAACTTTTCTACAAGTAGCGTAACTCCAGGGCTGTAATCGTAAAGCGCAATTCCAATGGTAAACTGAATTACTAAAGCAGGCGCCAAATGCGAAAGTTTCCGAAGAACCTTTCTTTCAACCAGGTAATCGTCCCAAACGCTCTTGGTTCTTCGGCTAATTTTGGTTATACCTGCAACTATAATTCTTTTTGTGATGTAGTTTGCAATAATTGCAATTACAATAATTGCAACTATTGAAATGGCAACTTTCGAGAATTGGGCCATCTCAGGACTAAGTCCAAGTGTTTGCAACCACTGTTCAAAATTTTCGAGAAATTGGTAACTCTTTACTATTCTTTCTTCTACAACTTGCTCTTCCATTTTTAATATTTTAGCAATACAAATCTAGTAAAAATAGAGTAAAGGGACAAGTTTG
>CAZLXF010000189.1:0-6129 GCA_964563065.1 uncultured Rikenellaceae bacterium
GAGAGTAGGTCGCCGCCATCCTTCAAAAGCCCCGATACAACATCGGGGCTTTTTTATTTAATAAGTTCCTAAGCACTCTTAGTTTGGGGGCTTTTTTTATAATTGGGAAAATTTACTTGAATTATTGTTGGTGTATATTTGAAGAAATACCATTCCCTTCAAGAAAATCGATTAATAAAGCCTTTATGTAATTTTTTTCATGAGTAGAAATTGATTTATTAAGCGGGAATGCCCATGTGGTAATATCGTGAAACCATATTAGAAATTGATACTGGGGTACGCCTGATAATTCAACGTAATATTCAACATAACCTATTTCATTTTTATAATAGAGGTAACCGTATCGTCCATGCATTAGCAAGGAGACTCCAGAGGGGAGGTTACGGTACAATTCCATTAAGTTTTCCATGGAAGGTTGTTATTTATATGGATGCTGACCCATCCAATTGCCCGCAGGGCTGTAGTTACAAACCACAAGTAATGCGCTACCGCACTGAAAGGCAGCACAACCTACTTCTGTTGTTGTTCGCCAAACAATTTGTGTGTAGTGGCCAACAACAGCATTTGATTTTCCAACAACTTCACCATGGTAATCGTCTTTTTCGCTGCCCCAAGAATCGACAACTGCTTTGGGATTAAACTTTAGACCCGATGACCAGTATAGGTTTTCACCATAATCAGTTTCGCTACGATGCTGCATTTTGCAGTTCTTTTTACCATTTTCAATGGCCCATTCGCCAGCGTAGTTTTCAAGATCGTTGCTCCAAACTAGAGGTGGAACGCCAACCTCGGATCGCCATTTGTTATGTGCATCAATAAACTTCTGCTTTTGTTCGGCTGTAAGTTTTATTAGGTTTGGGTGATTGACTGGTAGATGTTTTGGAATGTTTGAATGCTTTTGATTATTTAGTTGGAATTCATCTGATTCAGAACTTTCGTAAGTTGTGGATTGTGTATTGGACGCTGAATTGGAAGCAGGGATAATACTGCTAAACGAATCAACAATTTTGTTAATCTCGCTATTCTTTTCAGGATCGAACTCCATTTCCACAAGAATTGTTTTTTGGTCATAGGCTATCAGCCCCTTAACGTAACGTTTTCTAATTCCTACTCGGTTTGCAAAATGGAATATTCCATGCAGACTTTCACCTTTACTAAATTTTGTTGATTGGGTTAATGTATACTCATTGCTAGGGAAATGCTGTTTTAACTCCTTCTCAAATTCACTCACTTCAATATGTTTAATAAGGCTGAATGAAATCCTAGTATGTAAGTTCCAATAAACAGCATAATCTGGTTTTTCGGACTCTAAATACAGCTTTTCAGCAGAGGTAAACGAGAGTTTTATATCCTTTATATTGTATGTTGTTTGCGAAAATAAACTTGTTGGGGATGCCAAAAACAATAAAAAAATAACTGTTTTTAAGTTTATCATAACTCTAGAATTTAGTTAGTTAAATGTAATACAAAATTATTTTTACTTTTTTAATAGCAAGTTTTAATGCATGATTTTAGTTAAATGAAAAGAATGATGCAAACTCTACTAATTTGAATTAGTAGAGAAACTTTTATCGAAGAGGGAACAAGAAACCAACTAATCTTTAGATATTTTGGTTTTAATAAAACCATTTGAATGATTGAAACTAGGCAATAATTAAATGGTGAAGAACTTCAAATGTAAAATTTACATGAAAGAAATTTGTTATGATTTACAATGGTTTATAGTGCATTTCTTAGCGTTTCATCGATTTGATTACAGATTCTTTCGAAGACTTCGTCCTCGGAACCATTGCCATCAACAACCTGAAGGAGGTTTCTCTTTTCGTAGAAATTGCGTGCCAGCATAGTTTTCTGCTCATACTCTTCGAGGCGTGATACAATGGTTTCGGTATCCATATCGTAAAGGCGGCTACGGTCGGTTTTGCTTCGTTGGCCAAGGCGTTTCATGGCTTCGAGTTGTGTAACCTGTATCTCAATGGCTTGGGTAACGTTGCTGTTCATCTTTTTAAGAAGCCCGTCAACAATGTAGGCTTGCACAATGGTGCGTGGGAAACCCTTAAAAATGAATCCTCTAGAACCCGGACTTGCCTGAATTTTCTGCTCAATAAGTTTAATGGCGATCTCGTCGGGAACAATTGCACCCTTGTCCATGAAAGGTTTTGCTATTCGACCTATCTCAGTATCATTTTTAATCTCCTGCCGAAGCATTTTACCGGTGGAGATGTAAACCAAGTTATACTTCTCGGCCATTTTTTTTGCTTGAGTTCCTTTGCCGGAGCCGGGGTAGCCAAAAAGAATTAGGTTTACCCATCGGTTCTCAAGCGATTTCTTTACAGCTGTATCGAGACGGTTTTGAACATCTTCAACGGAACCTGTCCCATTTATTGAGTGGCAAATGCCCTTGTCCTGATAGTATTTGGCCACAGGGACGGTTTTTGAGTAGTACTCGGACAATCTGTACTGGATAACATCGTCGTTGTCGTCCTTACGATTGCCAATTTTGGCTCGTGATTGGAGGCGACGAACAAGTTCATCGTCGGGAACATCGAGGCTTAACATGCAGGTGAGGGAGGTGTTCATATTCATTAGAAGCCCATCGAGGATGTAACACTGAACGGTGGTGCGGGGAAATCCGTCGAACAGGAATCCGTTGGTATCGGTTTTTTTAGTGATTCGGTTCTCGATAATTTGAATGATAAGCTCATCGGAAACCAGTCCGCCCTTTTCAATAATATTTTTGGCCTGGACTCCCAGAGGGGTTCCTTCCGCAATCTCATCTCTTAGAATGTCGCCGGTTGAGATGTATGTGAGGTTGTACTTTTTTGTTAACCATTCACTTTGGGTGCCTTTCCCTGCACCTGGAGGGCCAAATAGGGCAATATTGAGCATGACAAGTTGGGTTAAGTTTTTGTTTACTAAAATATGGAAAAAATAGGAATGTTAAACATTTAATTAAAAATTATGGTTAATTATTGTAATACGTCGAACTTACGTTTATTTATAATCGTTTCTAATGCAAACTATCTCAATAAAATATTTTGTTGTATATTACATGCTTTAGTAATGTCCATAATTGTTGGGAGTGTTCCTCTTGCAAAAACGATAAGGTTTAGGGAGCAATAATGGTTTGTAATTTAGAATAGGTTTTACCTATTTACATTATCCATTTGGCTTCTTTATAAAATGCAATAAATGGGAAACAAAACAAATAAACTAGCAATAGTATTTTCATCCCTTCTGCTCTGCTTACAAACAATGACTTTGGGGCAGAACAGCCCCACCGATAGCCTTGAAAGAGAACTAACTCGCCATCAAAAGATGGATACAGCCAGAGTGAATCTTTTAAATGAGCTATCCTATAAGCTGTATTTGGTTGATATTGAAAAAACCAGAAAGTATGCTCGGGAAGCAGACAGCTTATCCAGTATTCTCAACTACAAAAAAGGGAAGGCCAGCGCAAGGAATAACTTGGGGCTATACTATTTCAATCCTGATTTGTACGATAGCACATTGTACAGCTACGGCAGAGCCATCGATTTATCGCAGGGGCTTTGGAGCACAATTCCCAAGGCTAAAGCAATTTATGGGATTGGCAATATATATCGTTATACAGGAGAGCCCGATAAAGCGATGGACTACTTCAGCAATGCTGCTGAAATTTACCTCGAAATTTTACATTCCGATTCTCTTTCCGTTGAAGCGGAAATGGGGCTCGCAGCAACCTACAACAATATAGGAAACACATACTATTATCAGGGCGAATACACTAACGCCCGTGAATTTTACGAAAAACCATTGGAAATTGCCGAAAAAATTGACGATAAACAAGCCATGTCCCTGATTTTTAACAATATTGGCAATATACACTATCTTCAGGGCGATTATCACAAGGCGCTGGATTTTTATAACAAATCTTTAGCTATTGCAGAACAACTTGGGGAGAAGGAGTGTATTTCAAAATGCTACACAAATATCGGGTTTATTTTCTACTCGCAGGGTGATTATCCCAAAGCCCTAGAATTTGATCAAAAATCCTTGAATATTAGGGAAGAGCTTGGTGATGAGGCTGGCGTTGCTCGAGCGTTAAATTATTTTGGTGTAATTTATTACGAGCTACAGGACTACAAACTAGCCCTGGATTACTACGTAAAATCACTGAAAATAGCCGAAAAATTAAATGATAAAGGAATTATTTCGAACCAGCTTAACAATATTGCATTAATTTTTGAGAAACAGAATCAACTTGACTCAGCACTTTACTACTACGATAAATGTATTAGAATTGGCGAAGAAATATCTAATTACCATATACTTGGCTGGGCGTACAATGGGAAAGGAATAATTTTTGAAAAGCAAAAAAAATTTAACGAAGCTCAAAGGTATTATTTACTTGGCCTAAAAAAACGCGAAGTAAAGAGTAGCAAAAAGGAAATTTCGCAATCGTGCAATAGCCTGGGGAATTACTACATTAATGTTGGACAATACAGTAAAGCTAAACAATACTTATTGCGTGCTTACACATTAGCAAACGAAATTAACAATCCATTAAATCTTAAAGATGCAGCTAAAGGGCTATCTGAAATTTACGAGAGGGAAGGCAACTATAGAAAATCCCTTGTATTTCACAAAGAGTTTAAGCAGTTGAGCGACACGCTTTTTAACGATGATGTTATTAAAAAGTTTGCTGTTTATGAAGTAAGCCAACAGTACGAAAAAGAGAAAGAGAAACAATTACTCGAAAAACAAAAGCAGGAAGCTATTTATAATGCAGAAATCAGAAGGCAAGCCATAGTTCGTAATTCGTTAATTATTGGCTTTATTTTAATGCTCTCCTTGGTATTCTTCATTTTTCGTTCGTATCGTATTAAACAGAAATCGAATAGAATGCTCGCCGATCAGAACCTAGAAATAATGGAAAAGAACGAGGAGCTGACCCAGTTGAATGAAGAGATAACGAATCAGCGAAATGACCTGGCTAATCTTGCCTGGGATATTCAGGCAAAAGGAGAAGAAATTGAACTGCAGAAGAACGTGCTCGCCAGTAAAAACAAAGAGATTACCGATTCAATAACATACGCTCGCCGAATACAAATAGCGGTTATGCCTACCAACGAGTTTATGTTGAGCATTTTTCCCAACTACTTCGCTCTTTACTTGCCAAAAAGTATTGTGAGCGGAGATTTCTACTGGGCTACACAGATAAAAGAGTTCGCAATTTTTTGCGTAACCGACTGCACTGGCCACGGTGTTCCGGGTGCAGTTATGAGTATGATGGGCATTGCATTTCTAAACGAGATTGTACGCAAGGAGGAGGTTACCAACGCCGCGCAGGTGCTCGATCAGCTTCGTGAGCACGTTGTGGCATCAATGCAGGAGAGGGAAGGTGAAGATATTATGTTTGATGGGATGGACACCGGGCTTTGCGTGCTCAACACCAAAACATTGAAGCTACAATTTGCCGGAGCAAACATGCCCTGCTGGATTGCAACCACAGAACCAAACGATTTCGTTATATCCGAAAAAGTTGAATTCTCGAATGGCCTAATCGAACTTAAACCCGATCGTATGCCCATAGGCCGCTACGAAAGGATGGATCCCTTCTCACAAGTTGAGTTACAGTTGAGAAAGAACGACCAACTTTACATTTCAACCGATGGCTTTGCAGATCAATTTGGTGGACCAAGCGGTAAAAAGTTTCAGAAATCCAGATTGATGAATATTATTGCGCAGAACCAAAGATTGCCTCTTAATAAACAGTTTGCTATTCTGGAAGAAGCATTCCAAGATTGGACAAATGGGAAAAATCAGCTTGATGACGTTACTATTCTCGGAGTTAAGGTATAGCTAAAGGACTTGTTAATACAATTTTTTTTAGAAAATAACCTGAACTGAAATGTGTTAAAATCTTATGATTTACCACTTAGCTGATAACCAATCGGTGCTTTTAATGGACAATTACTACGTTGCTGCGCATATGGCCAACAAGGTTATTGAGCTGCCCGACGAGTTTGAGTGCGCTGAACCCTTTGGCGTTGAAACCCTTCAGGTTAACGTCCAAACCGAACCCTTTGCTGCACTCCGTACCCGCGATATTGATGGCTACCAGTTTATCGACGAATCGCTGAGCGA
>CAZLXF010000190.1:0-4229 GCA_964563065.1 uncultured Rikenellaceae bacterium
AATAAACTCCTCCTCTGTTCCGGTATTCCCCAACGCTAGCCAAACTTGATAGGCCGAGAGACCCTCTGTACCCGGCTCACCCGCTGGCCCCTGATTGCCGCTAGCGGCAAAAAGTGCGTAGGGGACTGCCCGTAGCGGGCTAACTCCCAGTTCACCGTAAGCGGTTCCTCCCGATGGATCAACTTCAACCTTCATTTCTATATCTCCGTTGGACCAGGGAACTGTTGTAAAATCGCCCGACTCCAACTCGCCGTTTCCTACGGCAAGGGTTATTACTCCCTGTGGGGATGTGGTTACAGCATGCGTCTCAACGAAGTAACTTGTTGTGGACGCAGCATCCTGAAGGGTAATACGAACCCCAACGGTTTGCTCGGAGATTGGGTTGCCCTCAGCATTGCGGAGTACTGCCTGGTAACTGAAACCCTGGTTGGTTTGAGCTAATGCTACTATTGAGAACATTAAGCTGTACGCTAGGATGAGTAGTCTTTTCATGGCTTGGTGTTTTAAGGGGAGTTTTCAAAAAAAAGAAAAATACATTTTTGAAATATACAAAAAAACAAATACCATGTCAAGGAAAGTGATGCAAATCACCTACAAGAAAAGACTTACAGTCAGCAAAAAAAATTCAATCGTTGTACCTAAAAAAGGCCTGTTAAACTCAAACAGACCTTTATAAAAAAGCAAAAAAACTTTTAAATTAAATATTTGTGCAATTATTAGCTTTAGGGAATCATTGGGTATAATCCTTAAATAAATATCTGTGATTTAGCAGTTGTAATATATAATCATTTGGTTATGTATATTATTCATTTTTAAATATTTAAAATCCCCACTCATTCAATTTTAAATAGTCTCCTGTTTAGGAAAAAAAGGTTGCCAGAGTAAGTAAATTTCTCAGTCAACTCCACCCTTTCATTTCGTAGTTCACGGAAATGGATTGGCTGGTTAAGTTACCAAAGCCGATAAACTATCATGATACTCCGCTAAATCTTCGTATTTATGAAGAATTGGAATAAACTTTTAAGTATTTAAAACAACAGCTTCAACGGAAAATTGCGGACAAAAGCAATTTGTTCCTCTACGGGCAATATAACAAGTTTCTGAATCACCGAATCGACTGGCGATGCAGAAACTCCAAAACTATGCACTATAAGTGCAAAAAGAAATAATAAAAAACTAACTTTCATCAAGCTAGCAAAAAAAATTACTTCTTGGTATTCTTGTCCATTTCAACAAGAATATCCCAGTTATCGTAGAGCGTGTGCATATCCTTCTCGGTAAATTTGCCAGCATTAACCATCTGCTTCACCATTTCTTCCATGGCAACATCCATAGTAAACGCCTCTGCTGCAACCTGCTCGTCCTTAGGAGAATCAATAATATATTGAACGGCAAACAACCCGCCAAGGGTTTGAAAACCGTAAGCCGACTGCATAGCAGTTGTAACGTATTCCTCGGTATTTTCAAAACCGTTTGCCTGAAGGGTTTTAACAATTTCCTCAGTTTGTGTGTTTTCGTACTCTTTAATAGCCTGAGTAGCCTTAACCAAATTTTTAAGTTTATCGGAACTAACAACCGGATCGCCATCGAAGAAAACATCCTCAAACTTTTCGCATGCATCGGCAGGAAACTTCTCAGGTTTGTAGTAAGCATCTTCCTCAAAACCTTCATCATCAGACGTTTCTACTTCACCAACCTCCTCTAAATTTTCTGCGTATTCAGTTTCCAATTCTTTCCCAATTTTTTCGAGTTCCTTAACCTGCTCCCCAAGTTCTCGTTCTGCAATTCCGGAGAAAGTTGAGGCAGCCTTTCGAGCACCCATTCCAATAATAAGGAACAGAACCAGAAGCGCCGCCAAAATGTACGATACGGTTCGTGCGGTTTTTTCGTTTGCTGCAAGCACTGTTGTAAGAGCAATGTAAATTAAGTACAACGAATAAAGGTTAACAGCTAATCCAATTAGCGTTCCCAGATAGAAATTTAGTCCGCTCAGAATAGCGAGAAATGCGCTTACAGGATAAATTACCATAACGGCAGAAGTAACCCTAACGTTTGCCTCAAAGTTGTTGTTACCTCCACAAATCGACGATAGGATAAGCAAAATAATTCCACCGATAAAAAGCCCAATTACAGCGCCAATTATTCCAAATATAAGGGCTCCAACTCCAGCGTAGGTTCCTAAAATTCCGCCAACGGCTGCTCCAATGTGCAAAAAACTCCAAATCATATAGAAGAATCCTGCAACTGCACCGTATATGGCTGCTTTAATAATGGGTTCAATAAATCCTCCTTCGAGGGCTAATGAGGGGAAAAACTCCTTCGGTTTAAGAAGAACATTCTTTGAGTCCTCGATAAATTTTGAAAAGTTAAATCCATTTTCGTTCATAGTTTTTGGTTTTTAGGGTTTTTGGTTAAAAATATTCGAAATATTTAATGTATTGTAACTTAATTACTTTCAAAATTATAATAACAAAAGTCCGAAAAATATAAACTCAATGCAATTATTTTTTATAAATTGTGATTATTATTACCCTTTAATTTACGTATTATTATTCATGGAGTCAATGTTCGCAAAGAAGTAATAAAAAGACTCATCTGAAAAGTATAACCATGAAAGACAACGATGTGTCAAATAGCTTTAGCGGTTTTTTCAACATAACTCTCGATTTACTTTGCATAGCAAACACCGATGGATACTTCATTAAAGTCAACGAATCGTGGGAAAGAATTTTAGGTTACAAACCCACAGAACTTGAAAATAGGAACTTTTTTGAATTTATTCATCCCGACGACATTGAACCAACAAAAAATATACTTACAAAGTTAGCAAACCAGGAACAGGTTATAAACTTTGTAAACCGCTACCAAAATAAAAACGGTGACTGGCTATACCTTGAGTGGCGTTCACAGCCCGTTGGAAATATTATTTACGCGGCAGCCCACGACATTTCCGAACGGATTGAAATTGAAAAATTATTAAAAGAGAAGAATAGTGAACTAACCACGCTTACCGATGCATTAAAGGATACCAACCAGAAGCTTGAAGTTGCAAAGCAGCTAGCCGAAGAAAGGGAAAGAAACTACCGCGATATTTTCAACTCAACAAACGAAGCCATATTCATTCATCATGGAGAAACAGGCGAAGTTATTGATGTGAACAGCACCATGCTGAAAATGTATGGTTTTAGTAGCAAGGACGAAGTTCTCGGTAATAAATTCAAAAATTTAATCGCCACCGAAGAAGGCTTCACAATTGAGCGTGCTTTCCAAAGAATAAAGGATGCGCTACAAAATGGATCGGCAACCTTTGAATGGTTAGCAAAGAAGAAAGATGGCAGCAATTTTTGGGTTGAAGTTTCACTTCATAAAACCCTCATTAACAAAGAAAAGAATGTAATTGCAACGGTTCGCAACATTAGCTTACGCAAGGAAAGCGAAGAAAACCTAAAGCAATCGCACCAAACTTACAAGGGAATCCTCGACAATCTGAATGAGGCGGTTTACATTCAGGACAAGGAAGGTAAATTCCTGTTTGTTAACAAAACTGCCGAAAAACTTTACGGCTACCCATTCGATTATTTTATTGGGAAAACCCCCGAATTTCTCTCAGCATCCGAAAAAAACAATTTAGCCGAAGTAGCCGAAAAAGTTAATAAGGCTTTCGAAGGTGAGCCCGGGCTCTTTAGGTTTTGGGGCAAAAAAAGCAACGGCAAAATTTTCCCAAAAGAGGTTAGCGTAACCCCCGGAGTTTACTTTGGCCAAAAAGCTGTAATTGCTGTAGCCCGCGATGTTAGTGAAAACGAACGAATAAAATCAGACCTGCTCGAGAGCGAAAAACGTTACAAAACCTTGGTAGAAACTTCGCAGGACGGAATTTCAATGATGGATTTGAATGGTGTTATTCACTACATCAACCAAAGGAAGGCTAGCATGCTTGGCTACGAAAAACCCGAAGACCTCATTGGCCTTAACGCTTTCGACATGCTCACAAAAGAAAGTGCCAACGAAATAAGGGAAAAAATGCCTGCTCTTCTCGAAAGAGGCTCAGCATCAAACATAATTGCGGAGGTAATGCGAAAAGACGGAACCATTTTCGTAGCGGAGTTCAACGTTTCGGTAATTAAGGATTCCAAAGGAAATAGCCAGTTTATTATGGACACCATCCGCGACATTACCGAGCGCAAAAGAATGGAAGACGACATTGCCTACAAATCGAAAATACAAAGCAT
>CAZLXF010000190.1:4329-6039 GCA_964563065.1 uncultured Rikenellaceae bacterium
TATAAAGAATGGAACGAGGCTGAAATTTCGTTGCTTAAACTTTTTGCTGAACTTATAGTTAACGTTCACGCAAAATCAGTTTTCGAGAACAACCTCAAAAAAGCCAAGGATACTGCCGAGCAGAAACAAATGGAGATTCGCAATATTATTGATGTATCGCCTGTGGGAATTGTGCTGGTTGACACCTCGGGTAAAGTAATCGACGTAAACTCCTCGGCAGTTCGCATGCTCGGCTCGCCTTCCGTTGAAGCCACAAAAAAAATAAACCTATTCGAAACAAAGCCGCTAATCGAAATTGGATTTACCGATGATTTACGAAAATGTATTCAAAACAAAGAGATTGTATACAACGAAAAGAAATACATAAGCGTTTGGGGCAAAGAAATATTCGTTAAGTACTACCTGTCGCCAATTGAAATAAAAGGCAAAACCGAAAGCGTTGTAATTAACATTGAAGACATTACAGAAACGAAGGAGAACGAACAGAAGCTAATTTACCTTAAAGAGAAAGCGGAGGAGAGCGACCGGCTTAAAACAGCGTTCCTCTCAAATATGAGCCACGAAATACGAACCCCAATGAATGCAATATGCGGGTTCTCAAACCTACTGCTCAACCCATCTGTTACCGATGATGAACGTGAAGAGTTTGTTGAAATAATTAACATAAACAGCCAGCAGCTACTTAGCATAATAAACGATATTATCGACGTATCAAGGATTGAAGCCGGACAAGTTAGCATTTCAAAAGTTAACTTCTCGGTAAACGATTTGCTTAACGAGCTACATTCAATTTTTAGCCAAACAATTAAAGTAAAAGGATTACAACTCACATGTACTTTCGGATTACCAAACTTCGAAAGCCAAATTTTCTCCGATGAGCTGAAAGTAAAACAAATTCTCAACAACCTAATTTACAATGCAATAAAATTTACCGAGAAAGGTAACATCGAGGTTGGGTACACATTGAAGGATAATTTCATGCGATTCTACGTTAAGGATACAGGCATTGGAATTAACCCCGAACATTTCGAGCGAATATTTGAGCGTTTCCAGCAAATTGAGGATGCCACAACCGAAAGCCGCAGAGGAACTGGACTTGGTCTCCCCATTTGCAAAGCAATGGTTGAACTATTGGGAGGAAAAATTTGGCTCGAATCGACTCTAGGCGCCGGTTCAACCTTCTACTTCACAATTCCCTACGCAAAATCGAAAGAACCAACCCCACAGGTAGCTGAGCCCGAAACACAAACCTATAGCTGGCACAACAGAACCATTCTTATTGCCGAGGACGACACAACGAACTACATGTATTTAAGGGAACTTTTAAGCAAAACGAAAGCAACTGTTTTTAGAGCAAAAACCGGGCAGGAAGTTGTTGATGCATGCACTTCAACCCATTTCGATGTTATACTCATGGACATTAAAATGCCTGAAATGGATGGCTTGGAAGCCACAAAAATTCTACGTGAAAAAGGGTTAGACATCCCAATTATTGCGCAAACCGCCTACGCATTTTCTGAGGATAAAGAGCGGGTACTCGAGGGCGGCTGCAACGACTACATATCAAAACCCATTCGGCAAAGAGAACTTCTTAATAAAATTGCTCGTTGGTTAAAATAGTATAATAAAAAAAAGGTCAGAATTAACTGACCTTTTTTTAGTTATACATAATGTAGCTACTAGGGAAGTAGCACCTTGTCAATTACGTGA
>CAZLXF010000191.1:0-5998 GCA_964563065.1 uncultured Rikenellaceae bacterium
GAGGTTTCATCCATTACGTCCAATTCTGCAGAAAGCGGAGGCAACGTTACTTCTAATGGTGGTTCAGTAGTTAACGCACGTGGCGTATGCTGGAGCATTGGAACAAACCCAACCATTTCTGATAGTTTTACAACCGATGGGGATGGAACCGGCAACTTTTCAAGCAGCATTTCGGATCTTTCTCCCGGAACAACCTATTCTCTGAGAGCCTACGCTACCAACGAGGTTGGAACTGCCTACGGCGAAACCATAACCTTTACTACTATCGCTTTGCTTCCAACGGTTTCAACCACCGAGGTTACTCAAGTAACCAAAGAGTCGGCTGTGTGTGGAGGAGATGTTTTATACGATGGAGGTTCTGCCGTTACTGCTCGTGGCGTTTGTTGGAGCACCTCGTCTACACCCACCGTAGAAAATGATAAAACGGTTAATGGTTCGGGAACAGGTAGTTACTACAGTATTATTACGAACCTGAACCCATCTACAACCTACTACGTAAGAGCCTACGCCACGAATGAGGTTGGAACAGTTTACGGCGAAACCCGCCAGTTTGTTACACTTTCAGACGTTCCTAACATTCCAGACAACGACCATATGCTGCTGGGAAACCCAAGTGATGCAGTAACTAGCACAAGTTCCCCCGATAATTACCTGATGATAAAACCGCAGTACAATCTTTCTTACAGTAACAGTAAACTAACGGCGAACTGGACCAGCTGGCACCTATACTCTGGCGATATTGGTGATGTGGAGCGTCAAGACGATTTCAGACCAGACAATACGCTACCACCCGAGTGGTACTGGGTTGACGATTCTGAGTACGCTGGCTCCGGGTTTGATCGGGGACACCTTTGCCCCAGTGCCGACAGAACGCTAACTATTCCCGATAATTCAGCCACGTTCGTTATGACCAACATGATGCCACAGGCACCTAACAATAACCGTATTACCTGGGCAAATCTTGAAGCCTACTGTAGAAAGGAGTTGGATTATGAAAATGAACTTTTTATTGTTGCTGGTCCATATGGTCAGGGTGGCAGCGGGAGCAATGGCTACGCTACAACCGTTGGAAACGGTGTGGTTGTACCCAACAAAACCTGGAAGGTAATTGTGGTATTACCCGATGGCGACAACGACCTTGCACGAATAAATACAGAAACCCGTGTAATTGCAGTTATTATGCCCAACGACCAAACCTGCAATAGTCAACCCTGGGAATACTATCGGGTAAGTGTAGACTACCTTGAGGAGTTAACCGGCTACGACTTCCTTTCAAATGTACCCGAAAGTATTCAGGAAGTTATTGAGGGGAAAGTTGATAGCACGCCTATATACTAACTGAAGAGAACCCTGTTCAAAAAATGCCTTTTTTTTCAATATACAGTATTTTGCTTTCTTTTAATTTTAAGAAATACGAGTTAGAAATTCAATAAAAACACCGCTATGCAATTAAGCAAATCGGTGTTTTTTATTTTGCCGTACAATAGACTAGTTGCTACTTAAACGCTTTCTCTGGAAGTCCGTCGCCAGTAATGCTTAAACGTTGGAAATATTCTGGTACCGGTTTTCCGGTTATTGCATCAACGTACATTTTGGCAAGTCCCATGCCCAGCATAAAACCCTGACCGCGAAGCCCGGTGAAAAGTCCGTGTTCCGGATCGATAAACATGCGTGGTTCAACGTAGTAGCCAGCCCAAACTGCTTGGAAACCAACTGAACTTAGCTCGGGAATCCAGTTCGAGAAAACTTCTGAAGCAATCTCCATGAAATCTTGCGAGTTGAACTTCAGATTTTTATCAGCCTCGCGTGGATCAACCGCAGGAGAAGCGCAACCAATTATTTGGCCGGTTTCGGCCAGCTGCTGCCCATAAACTGCCACAAATCCTTTGTAGTTTCTGCGGTCGATAAGCATTCCCAGCGGTGCACCGTTTATCCCCATCCAGGGCAACCTTCTTGTTATGAATGCCTGATGTTTAACAGGATAAATTCCAGTGTTCAGCCCAAGCTGGCGAGAGAACTTTTCGCCTGTTGGCCCTAATGCGTTAACAAATTTTTTGGCATGAAACTCAATGTAGCTCTTATCGTGGTCGCGAACCAAAGCCACAAATTCTTCACCATTCTTATGAACGCTAATAAGCTCACAATCCTCTTTTACGATTCCTCCATTCTCAATTCCAATATTGCGAAGCAAATCAACAACCTTACCGGGAGTTGCCTGCCAGCAATCGCTAGTAATTAGTGCAGCCTGGTAGGTTTTAAGGTTTGGATTGAAGAATGGGGAGATTTCCTTTTGGAAATTGTTTGGTTCAACCATTCGTGCGTTGCTCCATGCTCGCGATGCGTCGAGCGCTTTATAGGTTGCATCGTCGTGAGCAAAACTTACATAGTTAATTGGGCGGTAGTCGATATTATGAATTTTTTGCAGCTCGCGGAAAATTTCGTGGTTTTCACCAGCAATCTGTGAAATTTCGGGAAGCGAGAATGCGGTTCGACCGCCAGCAATATTTCTCCAGCTGGCGCCACGCCCGAAGTTAACGAGAACTGGTTTAAGTCCTGCCTCAGCCATGTAGCGGAACAAGGCGCTACCACCAATTCCTCCGCCGGCAACAAGCACCTCAACGTTTTCAATCCTAGCTTTTTTCCCGTTAATTCCAGTAATGTAAGTTTCGGGAACATTCTTTGGGTAAAGTTCGCCCATGCTAACCTGGTTGCTCAGAGGTCCACGGGGAGTTGCATCGCCAACAATTTGAATTCCTTTCGGAATTAGCGCAGTTTTCAAACGCTTAATGCAGCGTTTCCCTCGGCAAGCTCCCATTCCAAGGCGGGTTGTATGTTTTACTTCATCGGTAGAGATGAATTTGCGATCGCCAATGGTTTCAAGAATTTCTTCCATGCTAACATCGTCGCAATGGCAAACGTAGGTTTTCTCCTCCGGTTTGTAGGTTGTTTTTGAAACTTGTACTGGTTCTGGATAATTTTCTTTCACAATAAAACCACGAACCTGCAGCAGATCGTCGTTGTGAATATCCTTGCTTTTTACCCTAGCTATATTTGTTTTGTTGGGTTTGCGAAGAATTTTCTCAATTACGCCCTCGCCAAGTTTTTCTCCATTGTTGTTAACCAGAAATACTTCCGATCCTTCGGTTGCTTCGTACTCAATTGGCATGAAAAGCCAATCCTTTGCGTAGTGATATCCGAAGATTGCCAAACCTGGACACTGGTATACGCAATCCATACAACCTATACATTTCTCAAAATCGATTTGAGGAACGGTGCTGGTTGACGTTTTGGTGATTGCTCCGTGAGGACATGCGAACTCGCATGGGTTACAAGCAAATCCGTATAAACAGTCGATTTGAACGAAAGGTTTTTTAGTTTTTCTCTCATCGCTGGGTTTGAACGGCTCTTCAATAACACGTACCGGATGCTGCTGGCTATCGATGTACTCCTTGCTAACATTCAGAAAAGTATCGTAGTTGAAGCGTTCACCCATTTCCTGCAGAATTTCGAAAGCAACCTGCTTCCCGCGTAGAACAGCGCTGGTTCCTTCGCCAATACGAATTGCGTCGCCAGCGCCGTAGCAAGTGCGACCAAAAATTTCGTTTCCTTTTATAAGAAGCTGATCGTCCTGAACTAGACCAGTACAAATATTAATTGCATCAATTCCTTCAATAATTTGTTCGGTTCCGGGAATTGGCTTAAAGTTTTCGCAATCGGCGATAACTGCGCCTATAACGCCGGTTCTATCTTTATTTGGTAGCGCCTTAATTAATATTTTACTTAGCATTACAGGAATTCCAAGTCGGCGAACCCTGTTGGCTTGAACAGGAAAACCTCCCTCGTTGGGCATGGCTTCAATTATTGCTTTTACCTTCGCTCCAGCCTGCATAAGCTGGTAGCTGGTAAGGTAGCCAATGTTTCCTGCACCAACGGTTAAAACGTTTTTGCCAAGAAGTGTAAACTCCTGGTTCATCATTTTTTGAACAACAGCTGCTGTGTAAACTCCGGGAACATCGTCGTTCTCGAAGGTTGGCATGAATGGAACTGCACCGGTTGCAACCACCAGATGGTCGGCTTCTACATAGTAAATTTCGTCGGTTTTAATGTTTTTTATTGCAATGCGTTTTCCTTCCAGGATATCCCATACGGTGCTGTCGAGGAAAATTCCTTCGTGGCTGTCGCCAGCGAGGGTTTTTGCAATATCGAAACCACGCATTCCTCCAAATTTTTTCTCCTTCTCAAAGAAGAAGAACTGGTGCGTTTGCATGTTAAACTGTCCGCCAATGGTTGAGTTATTGTCAATTACAATATTTTCAACCCCATGCTGAAGTAGAACTTCGCGGGTTGCAAGACCCGCCGGACCGGCACCAATAATCGCCACCGTTGTTTTGTAAACTTTTGCAGAATGCTGTTTATCGGGAGCTTTCACCTTGGGAGTGTACTCCTTTGGAATTTCTTTCACTTCCTTCACTCCGTCAACAGGAGTTATGCAAATTCTTTTTATTTGTCCGTCGACAAGCATTTCGCAGGCACCACATTTTCCGATACCACATTCGAGGCTTCGCTCGCGATTTTCGATACTGTGACTGTGAACTGGGAAGCCAGCCTGATGAAGAGCAGCAGCAATGGTAAACCCCTTTTCTCCCTCAATAACTTTCCCTTGAAAGTTAAACTTAACGATATCCAATTTTAGTACGTCAAGAATGGGGTGTGTTTTGATTTTCTGCATTTTATGATTTTTGAATGTTGATAACAACTATGAAAATAATTGCAGCTAAAGTAACAAATGTTGTTACTCAAATCAATGATGTTTATCAGAAATGAAGGTTTAACAATATGTTGTACAAAACATTTTTTACTTTCCCAGAAGAAGGTCGGTAAATTCGCTTGAGGCAAATGTTTGGTGAGCTGTTAGAGTTAACTGCGATAAACCGTTTTGCGTGCAGTAAACGGTTATTGTAATGGTATCAATATTATCGTCGATATGGCCATAAATAAATGCATCGGGAATAGCACCAACGTTTCGAAAAATCATTTCGCTAATTTCTGTGTAGGTGCTATAACTTTGACTTTTCTCAAGGCTCCACGAAACCGTTTCGGTTGTTTGGTCAACTATACTCTGCTCAATTACTTCGAATTTTTTACTATTGCTATATATTGAAATTAACTCATCTTGAATGAAATGGTTAAAACGGGTTAACGAGTTTTGGTTTGTGCGAAATTGTAGAATTGCAACTTTAACCTTATTCGAATTTTCATAATTCGATTCGAGTTCAATTGCCAACGATCTTACAATACTTTTAATTTCCTCTTCGTTTTTGGCAAACGTTGACGAGGAAAAAAGCAGCAATGAACAACAAAGAAGCAACCTTACACGGTTCATTTTTTTTACTCATTTGAAAAAGGGAAACAAATATAGCATAAAAAATGAGATTTACAAACCTGAAACTAAAAATTTAACATTGAAAATTAGCAAGTTAAACGATTGTGTTATTTAAAACAAAAAGTTTAGTTAGTACATTAAATAGTCTATTTTTGTAAAAAAAATAATTGATGGCTACTCTTAAATTATTTATAATAATTGTCCTTTTGTTAGCAGTGGTATTTCTGCTTATGGGAATTAAAGTATTTTTCCATAGAACGCATAAGTTTCCTGAAACTTCAGCCGGTCATAACAAAGAGTTACGAAAGCGAGGAATTAAGTGCCCAAGGCACGAAGAAATTAAACAGTGGAGTTCAAAAAAGAAGCACGAAGGTTGCGCTTCTTGCTACGAACACGCCCGCAATTAGCTAAACTTTTTTCAACTTCATTTGTTTGTGTTGTTGGTATTCATTAGTAAATTTTGGTTATGCTTAAACTAATTCTTGTTAGCACAGTTCTATTTGTTTTAATATTTGGTGGATTGTTTCTCGCATTGGTATTTGGGAAGAAACAAAAAGAAGCTAGTTCCTGCTCAAGTGAAATCAATTCTCAAACTTCGTTTGGCTGTGGCTGTGG
>CAZLXF010000192.1:0-1158 GCA_964563065.1 uncultured Rikenellaceae bacterium
CCAGGGCGAAATGCCTGCGTTTATAAATTGATTTACTACATAATCAGCAGCCATTCTTCCCCCTTTTGCGCCAAACCCCCGTCCCATTAGGGAGTCGGATGCTAAGGTATATACGTGTTTTTTTAACTGTTCCGAATCAATGCTTTGAGCAGGAGCCATCAGCACGCTGCATAATAAAAGAGAAAACAGAGAAACCTTTTTCATGTGTTTATTCAATTTGTCTGATTAATGCCACTTGGACTCTTTTATTAAAAAAAAGTTACATGAGTTTTAAGTAATTAAACTCCTTCGAGCATCCTTTTATTGTACTCTTTTATTGCCCATTTCCAAGTTAAACAAATAGAAATCAGTAGTATTGATATTGCTAGCAATGTACTACCAGCTTCAAACCCACTGTAAGATTGTTTTAAAAGCGATAACGTTGATTGCGTTGGAATTATCCATAGGAAAGGTGACTCCCATAGCCCAAAATACCCAATTAATGGGATGCAAAGAGGAGCCAAGAACAGTGGTATTACAAGAATGTATTGATTAAATGTTTTTACGCGCTGTGCTCCAATAAAACCAAGCAAAAGGAATAAAACAGAAGTTAAGGAAACGGAAATCCCAACAAGCAAATAGTTTATCGGTTGTTGGGCTGCAAAAACCATCGATAAACTAATTATAATTGCAAGAATTGTAAGCGATAACGATTTTGAAAGTAAATACTGCCAAGCTTTGAGTGGCGTAACAATTAGTGCAGAGCTTGTTCCTGCCTGCTTCTCAAAAAGAACCATAACTCCAATAAAAATAAATCCAAACATGGACGGGTCAGAGAATATGAGGAAACAAATAAAATCAGGGGTAATACTAAAGAATGAAACCAAACCAATGTAAATTGCACCCATTGCAAGGGCTATAGGTAAAATACCATACTTTGCAAGCAGAATGAAATCCCATTTTAAAATTAAAAGGAATGTTCTCATTTAGCTAAGACTTTTTCCTGTTGTACGTAAAAAAACTTCCTCAAGGCTCTCTTCGCAGGAATGAATCGATTGAAGATTTGGATTACCAATTATTCCCAAAAAGTCATTATTCTCTGCCAGCCCCAAAAAATTGAATACTTCAGATTTTACTGCTCCTCCTGCTATGAATTCTACACGTACTTTTCGTTTCCCA
>CAZLXF010000192.1:1168-5943 GCA_964563065.1 uncultured Rikenellaceae bacterium
GCGTGGCGATTATGGAGGCGATGAAGCGAGGCAAAATCCCCGGGACGCTCGTCGTCATGGGTTCTGTAATTTAAGTTCGCGGGGCGAACCAGTAAGTTTTAGTTCCCCATCAACCATAAAGGCAACCCTGTCGCACAGTTCATCGGCATCGTGCATGTTGTGGGTAGTTAGGAAAATAGTTTTCCCGTTACGTTTAAGATCAATAATAATGTCTTTAATCATTCGGGCGTAGCCCGGATCAAGACCCGAAGTTGGCTCATCAAGGAAAAGCAGTTTGGGATCGTGAAGAAGCGCCCTTACGAAGTTTAGCCGCATTTTCATCCCCTTTGAGTAACTCTCAACTGGTTTCTTTGCATGAGCGTCGAGTTCTACCATTTTAAGAAGATCGATGGGCTTGTAGACAACTTTTGGGTAAAAGGAGGAGAATAATTGTAAATTTTCTTCCCCGGTTAACTTTAGGTAATGGTTTGGAAGTTCGAAGCCAACACCAATCTGAGCGTAGAAATCCCCATCCCATTTTGAAAGTGGCCTGTACATTATGTTTACATCACCCTGATATCCACGTAAAAGCTTTATTAGCAGCTTTTGAGTAGTGCTTTTCCCAGCACCGCTTGGACCCAAAAATCCAAAAATTTCACCATCCTTTACATCAAAACTTATTTTCTTTACCGCCTCAACCTTCGATTTTGGGTAGGTGTAGGATAGGTTTTCAACGTTTATCATTATTCTTTATTAATGTGAATACACAAGCTACCAACTTAGTTATTGCCAATCAATTTGCAGTATTCATCAACCAGTTCCTTCTCCCTTTCGTGGATTGTATTCAGGTTCCCTTCAACCACCGACTTTAGTTCTGCTCCATCGAGCATAAGCGAGAACATTTTTGCCAGCCAATCGGGCGAAAGTCCCCCACGAACTTCACCATTTTCAATTCCAGTAATAAATATCTTTTCAAGGGTTTCCACTTCGCTTACCGAAGCGGAAATTAGTTCGTTGCGAATTTCGGGGAACAGCTTTATCGCCTGAAAAACTAGAGTGAAGTATCCAGTATCGAGATTCTCTTGTTTCGTAGTTTCCTGCATTTCGACAAATACGTTTGCTTTGAAATCAACAAAATTTTTCAGGTTCTCAGCAAGTGAAACCATGTACGATGGGGTAAAACTTTTTACTGAAAGCCCTTCCAGGAAAAATGCTTTTATTGACTCCTTAAACAACTCTTCCTTGCTGCTGAAGTAGTGGTAAAATGCTCCCTTCGAAAGTTTCGAAGTGTTTACAAGTTCCCGCATGGTAACTTCTCTATATCCTTTAGTTAGGAATAGTTTAAATGACTCAGATAGAATGTGAACTCTTGTGTTTTTCATATAATACCGTCCGTTTGGTATGCAAATATAAATTATTAATATTCAATTGTCAAGACATTTTTGAATTATTTTTCTTGTAAACAAAAAAACCTCGACAAAAATGCCGAGGTTCTATGTTTTGCTGCTATTTTTTTAATCAATTACGGTAACCCAGCCGTGTTTGTCCTCAATATCGCCGTACTGAATACCAACTAACGTATCGTAGAGTTTTTTCGAAATTTCTCCAGGTTTCCCATCGCTGCAGTACTTGTAAACTTTGCCAGTCTCCAGGTCGTTAATTTCGCCTATGGGCGAAATAATGGCAGCGGTTCCGCAAGCTCCAACTTCTTCAAATGTTTCAAGTTCTTCAACTGGTACCGGACGGCGTTCAACATTTAAGCCTAAATCTTTTGCCAACTCAACAAGGCTCATGTTGGTAATTGAACCTAGAATTGATGAGGACTTTGGTGTTATGTAGGTATTGTTTTTTATTCCAAAGAAGTTGGCTGCGCCAATCTCATCAATGTATTTTTTCTCGCACGAGTCGAGGTACATGGGTGCGCTGTAGCCTGCCTTTTGGGCCTTAACAGTTCCGCGAAGGCTGGCAGCGTAGTTCCCGCCAACTTTGAATGTACCAGTTCCTAGGGGTGCCGCACGGTCGCTATCGCGAACAATTGCAATTTTTACCGGGTTGAAACCCTCCTTAAAGTAGGGGCCAACTGGCGTTACAAAAACCAAAAACATGTACTCTTTTGCTGGACGAACGCCAACCTCAGCACCAATTCCAAACAGTGTTGGTCTAATGTACAGTGAAGCGCCGGTTCCGTAAGGCGGAACAAATTTCTCGTTGAGTTTAACCGCTTTAATTATCGCATCGCGGAAGAGTTCTGGTGGAACCTGTGCCATTAAAACTCCTTCGGCCGAATTTTGTAATCTTTTTGCATTTTCGTTCCAACGAAACAAGCGAATTTTATTATCCTTGCCACGGTATGCTTTCATGCCTTCAAAAGCTTCCTGACCGTAGTGGATTGATGTTGCCGCAATATGTATGGGCATGTATTCGGAATCTGATACCTCCAACTCGCCCCACTTTCCATCTTTATAGTAGCAGCGAATGTTGTAATCGGTTTTTACGTAACCAAACGGGAGGTTCTTCCAATCGAACTGTTGCATGATGACTAAGTTTTAGTTGATATTTACAAATGTAAAACTATTATTCTTGTCTGTAACCGTTTTTTTCGTGTTATCGGACAGGTTTCAAAAAATTTGACGCTAGTTTGTATCCAATGGTTTAATGCACCAAATCTTATTGGCAGGATCCTGATTTAACAGTTCAGAGAGCGACTGATAAACATGGGGTAATGAGTGTTTAAACGCCTGTGGTGATTCGAAAAAGTTTTCAACGGCAACTGCAAAAAACTCCGAAACATTAGTTGTAGCATACTTCCTGAAAATATGTGTTTTGTTGCTGTTTATGTTTTCAATCTCTTTAAGAGCCAGCAATGTGAATTTTTTTGTGCTTTGCTCAAGTTCGGGTTGTTTCCCTTTGTCGTTTGTTAGGCTGTAGAAAAGCGCATGTGCCAACTCGTGTAACCCTAAATTTATCGAATCGTTGGGGTTAGCGTAACCATTTAGCAAACTTTTTATGGAAAAAACTATGGCGCCTCTTGGGTTAACCTCACCTTTATGCATTCTGCCAGTTAGCTGGTTGTAGTACGAGTCGGGGTAAACGATTACTCGCTGAAACTTTGGAAGTACAAAGTTTTTCAAACCGAATGTAATTTGAACAAAAGCATCAATTACAAACATTTTTATGTCGCTATTTATCTTGAGACCCCTTCTTCCTTCAAAAACAATTACTTGCAAAAACTTTTGAGCACGCTCAACAAAAATCTTCTTCTCATCAACCGATAGCCCCATAAAGTATCCACTGTACTTTCGGAAAAAAGTTTCCAGCTCTCTTGGGCTTATCTCAAAATTTACTTGGTTCGAAGAGGGCGTGTTAAACCATTTGGTTTTTAGATTGATAAAAAGAACAATAGCTATTATTATAACAACTGAAACTATTTCCATAAAAGGTACTTCAACATTAATTCTCAAAAGTATCATATTTTTCATGTGCAAAAAACAGAAATTCCATTTTTAAAAATGCGCAAATAATCCCACTCGATTGCAAGATATTTCTTAAGTTTGGATAGTGAAATTTCTTTGTTTTATATGAATTTGCAAGAAACCAATCAGCGTTATATTAGGCAGATTAGAGTCCCTGAATTTGGGCACGAGAGCCAGAAAAAGTTAAGTCAGGCTCGGGTGCTAGTTATTGGTGCCGGGGCATTGGGTTGTCCAACTCTTCAGTATCTTACGGCAGCAGGAGTTGGAACAATTGGCATTGTTGATGGCGATGATGTGAGTATTACAAATCTTCACCGACAGGTTCTTTACACTGAAGCAGATTTGGGCAAGCCAAAGGTAGAAGCTGCCGCTGAACGTTTACTGCGAATGAATTCTTCTGTAACAATTCGAAAGTTTTTTTCGGTAGTTCATAAGGATAATATAAAGGGAATACTAAGCGATTTCGACTTAGCCATAGATTGCTCCGATAACTTTCCAACCAAGTTTTTGGTGAACGATGCTTGTGTTATGCTTAAAAAACCTTGTGTTATTGGGGCTGCCATACAGTTTTCGGGGCAGTTGTCGGTATACAACTATAAGGGCGGGCCAACCTACCGTTGTTTACTTGCCGAAGAACCCAATCCGCTTGAAGTTCCATCGTGTTCTCAAGCAGGAGTTATTGGAATGGTTCCAGGAATTATTGGTACAATGCAAGCGCTTGAGGCGCTTAAAATTATCGCAGGAGTTGGCGAAACCCTCTCGGGAAGGTTGCTGCAGTTCAATGCCTTAACCATGTCGTTCAACGAGTTCAACATTCAGTTAAATCCTGAAAATTTGCGAATTAAAGAATTTTCCGATTACAACTACGCTTGCCTTGATGGTCAGCTGGAGCAATTCAGCATTAATGCCGACGAATTTCTGGAAATTATAAATGGAGATGCCAACTTTATAATACTTGCCTTTGCCGACGATGGGAAACCAGTTTCAGCGTTAACTTACGAATGGGACACAATTCCACTTTACGAATTGCCCAATAAGGTTTCGGGGTTACCTCGCAACAAGGATATATATTTGGTTTGCGAGTACGGAATTAAAAGCATGGCAGCCTTGAACTACTTGTTTGGTAAACATGGGTTTACCCGAGTTTATAATTTAAAGGATGGGTTGGCTTCGTTAAGAATATAATGTTTTTGGATAAGTAATTATGTTAAAATCAGTAATTTTCGTAGCACTTGGTGGAAGCGTTGGGTCCGTGGCTCGCTACCTGATTTCTGTATACATTCAGCGTTACTCATGGATTTCGTTCCCTTTGGGAACATTTGT
>CAZLXF010000193.1:0-5927 GCA_964563065.1 uncultured Rikenellaceae bacterium
GAAGCGTAGCAGTAGCCCATGGGAGGTATTAAATCCTTTAACGCCTCCGGTTTCAACTTATATTTAAATTCTTGCATGGCGAACTATTAACTTGTTTACTGTTTATATAAGAGAATTGACGATAGTTTTGATAAATGTTCATCAGTAAAACAATAAATGTTATCGTGTTTAGGGCAATCCTGCTCATTCATAATTTCCACAAGTTTCGAAACTCTTTCCTTTCCTGCAGTGGATTTAAAAAGACGATATCTGTTTACATTTTTTAAGTATTCGTAAAGTGGCGATGTGCCCTCGCCGAAAGTATTTGTTCTTAGGGACGAAAACTCAACTATTAATGCCGGCGGGACTTTTACCTTTGAAATATACTTTTGTGCTCCCATTAAAACCTCAAGTTCGTATCCCTCAACATCAATCTTCACCAATTTTATTGGCTGATCAGTGTTGAAATAATCGGAAAAAGGAATTTCTTCAATATCATACTCCTCACTCGGATTTTCAGGTTTAATCAACGAAGCGCCTCCCCTGTTCACGTCCCAACGATCGTAAATTTTACTTTTCTTGGTTTCATTACTTAGGGCAACACCCTCAACTTTGATATTCTGAATTTTATTTAGAACAATATTTTCTTCAAGAATTTTTCGAGTGTTTGGGTTAGGTTCAAAAGCGAAGACTTTTCCAGTTTCTCCAACTTTAATTCCTGCATAAATTGACATTAACCCTATATTGGCACCAACATCAATAAACACATCACCTTTGGTGAGAATTTTTCCAATAATATCCAAAGTTCCCTTTTCGTAAGTTCCAAAGTAGTAAATTGACCTTTCAACACCATTGTCCAGCACCGGGTCAATTTTCAATTTGAAATTATGAATCGTTTTAATTACCTGTTCATTTTTGGGTTTTGGAATTATCAACCGGGAGAGACGATATGCTACGTACACCGATCCCTTAATATTCCAATCCCTTATTGCAGAAATGAATTTCCTTTTTACTAAACTCATTTTTCTATTCTAAAATTAAACGCCTATCATCCAACACTCTTCACTTGTTTGATTTGTGAGATTATTGCTTCAAAGTTAACAGATTAACTCCTATCTTTGTCAAATATAATATAATTACACGAAATGAACAGTAACACAAGCAGAACCGAACTACACGAGCTGGGCGAATTTCGCCTGATCGATCATCTTACAAAAGATTTTTCTCCCAAAAATTCCAGCACACTAATTGGCGTTGGCGACGATGCCGCAGTTATTGCCCCTGAGGGCAAACAGGTAGTTGTTTCAACCGACCTGCTGCTCGAAGGAATCCATTTCGACTTAACATACAATCCTCTAAAGCACCTGGGTTACAAATCGGTAGTTGTTAACCTGAGCGATATTTACGCCATGAATGCCACCCCAACACAGGTTACCATTTCCATTGGCGTTTCGAAGAAATTTTGTCTTGAGGATTTGGAAGAATTCTACGCAGGCGTTAAACTCGCTTGCGAACGTTACGGAGTTGATATGGTTGGGGGCGACACTTCCGCATCGATGACAGGACTTACAATTAGTGTAACTGCTATTGGAATTGCCAGCAGAGAAAATATTTGCTACCGAAGCGGTGCAAAAGAGAACGACTTGATTTGCGTTACGGGAAATTTGGGCGCAGCGTACATGGGACTCCAACTTCTTGAAAGGGAAAAGCAGGTTTTTTTGGCGAACCCCAATGCTCAACCCGAGCTACAAGGTTTCGATTACCTAATTGGCCGATTTCTAAAACCTGAGGTTCGCATGGATGCCATTGAAGCAATGAAAAAAGCGGAAGTTAAACCCACCTCAATGATTGACATTTCCGATGGACTCTCGAGCGAGCTGCTGCACATTTGCAAAAACTCGAACGCGGGTTGTAGAATTTACTTAGACAAAATTCCCATCGATCAGGAAACGTTTCGGCTATCGGAGGAGATAAAAATTGATCCGATAATTGCTGCACTAAATGGTGGAGAGGATTACGAGTTGCTGTTTACCGTTCCCCTTTCGGAGCATCAAAAAGTTGAGGATATGGGGGTTTCAATAATTGGGCATATAACCAATCCCGAATCTGGCGCTGCAATGGTAACTCCCGATGGGAACGAAATAACACTTACAGCCCAAGGCTGGAATGCAATAAAACCAGAGGAATAGTAGAATAACTGTTTTATACAGAGCGATACAGAATGCAAAATCAGGTTAAAAATCTTATAAAGGGAGTTCTTATTTACGGGTTTGGTAATGTTTCAGTAAAACTTATTGGCCTAATTCTTTTGAGATTATATACCGATCCGAAAATTCTAACTATTAATGAATTTGCAACTTTAGGAATTCTCGAATCTACCTCACTGATTGTAATCTCACTTTTCAGTCTATCCCTACACAATGCATACATACGGTGGTATTGGGATAAAGATTACATTCACCGAAGGAAAAGTATTCTTTTTTCATGTTTCGCAATTTTAATTGCGATAGGTGGGTTCCTTTCCGTTTCTGGGTTCCTTTTCTCAAAAACGCTTTCAATTCTACTTTTCCAAAAAGAAACTTACTCCTTCCCGCTATCGTTGATGTTCTTGGCCGCTGCTCTCCAGCTTTTAATCGATCTTATCCTCTCGCAGATGAGGATTGAGGAGAAGCCAACGCACTACATCGTAACAAACTTAGTGCGGTTAATTACAACACTTATTGCTACAATATACTTTCTCAAGTACGCCCATCATGGCTTGGCAGGCATTTACGAAGCGATGCTGCTTGGAAATATCGTTTTTATTGCCATAACAATTCCATACATTTTAAAAAGAGTTGAAGCAAAATTTACCATTCCTGTGGTGAAAGAAATGCTAATCTTTAGTTTACCGCTTGCGCTGGCTTCAATCTCGGGAGTTTTGCTAGCACAATTCGATAGGTATGTACTGAATTTCCGTTCAACAGTGCTGAACCTTGGCCTTTATACGCTGGGCTATAAGATTGCAAATACAACAAAAATTCTTGTTGTAAATTCAATTCAAATTGCGCTCACTCCCACCTACTTCAAACTGATGAATAATCCCGACCACAAAACAATTTACCCAAGAATTATGGTGTGGTTTACCATTGTGGTTGTTTACGTATCGATTTTTCTTTCGCTATTTGGGATGGAAGTAACCAAAATATTTTCCAAAGGAGTGGTTTACTGGGATGCTTACAAAATCATTCCGATTCTTAGTCTTGGAATTGTTTTTGCCATGCTTAAAGATTCATCATCACTCGGTTTGCAAATAGCCAAGCGAACAAAAATTATTGGTATTGTGCTGTCGGCTATTGCTGCGCTAAACCTTGCGCTGAACGTTCTGCTAATTCCCTACTTTGGAGCAATAGGCGCAGCCTGCTCGTCGCTTATCTCACAAATCGTTTACTTCATCGTTATCTTTGCATTTGCCCAGAAACATTACTTCATTCCATACCGACTTGACAAAGTGATTCTTATTATAACCATTGGTCTGGTTCTAGTTGTTTCTGGCTATTTTTTCAACACTTACTCAGTTGCTATAAGGTTTTCGGTAAAATCAGCTTTGCTGGTTCTTTTTCCAGTTCTTCTTTATTTTCTCAGAATTTTTGAGAAGAATGAAATTTTAGCCCTAAAAACATTCGTACAGAGCATTAAGAACACAATTTCACCATCGTCCTCCAATGAAATTGACGAGCAAATTTCGGAGTATAACGAATAACATTGACAACTATAATGGACAAAAATAATAGGATAGGTGTTATTCTCGATAACGAATACTCTGTAGACATAAGGGTTCTAAACGAAACAAAACACCTCAGCAAAGCGGGATTTAAAATTTTTGTGCTTTGCCCAAACTTTGGGAATCAGGCAAATTTTGAAGAAACAGACGGGATTTCTGTTTACAGGTTCAACCTCAACAGAAACCTGAAAAATAAGCTATTCGGGATAATGAATACCATTCCGCTTTACGAATGGCTTTGGATAAGAGAAGTAAGGCGGTTTGTAGAAAAAGTTAACCCCGATTTTATTCATGCACACGATCTGTACATGTCGAAAATTGCCTATTTGGGTGGAAAACGAACTATCCCCGTTGTTCTCGATTTACATGAAAATTATCCGGCAGCAATCCTAACCTACCGATGGTCGTCGCAATTTTTGAACCGGTTAATCAGTCGGCCTAAAGTTTGGAGAAGGAAAGAGAAAAAATATCTTGGATTTGCCAGTAAAATTATTGTGTTAAGCAATGCTTTTAAGACCGAATTACTAAGTAGATATTCCTTTTTAATAGCAGAAAATATTACAATTTATCCGAATGTTCCCGATGTAACCCAAATGCTTTCGTTTCCTGTAAATACCAATATTTTTGAAAAGAAGGACAAGTTTTTGCTATTCTATTTTGGAGGAATAAGTAAGCGAAGAGGGATTTTCACTTGCTTCGATGCAATAAAATTGCTGGCAAATAAAATTCCAAACATCCACTTATTGCTTATTGGCCCAGTTGATGGCCACGAAAAAGTAGATTTTGAGAATTCCTTGAATGACCCTTTACTTAATGGAAAAATTACTCACTTCCCGTGGAAGGATATTAGCGAGTTTCCATCTTTTGCGTCTGTTTCAGACGTTTGTCTGTCGCCAATTTTCAAGAATGAGCAGCACGAGTCGGGGGTTGCCAACAAAATATTCCAGTACATGCTTTTTGCTAAACCGCTGATCGTTTCAGATTGCATTCCACAAATTGAGATTATTGAAGGTTCAAACTGTGGCCTAGTTTTCAAGAGCAACAATGCCAACGATTTGGCGGAGAAAGTAATGCTTTTACATCAAAACCCTGAACTTCGTTCAGAAATGGGAGAAAACGGGAGAAAGGCTGTTGTCGAAAAGTATAACCTAGATTACTTTGGTCGCAATTTGGTAAGTATTTTTTCAAACATGTAAGAACGAGAAGAGTTCTATTTTGAAAAGCATTTGCTATAACATCGATTAATTTCCCCTAGAAAAGATTTGTACGAAAAGCGAGCAATCACCTCATCTCGAATATCAGAAGCTACATACTTTTCGAAATTTGAATAAATTGATATCAAAGCGTTTTTGAGTTGACTAATGTTCTTCACTTCGACAAGCACTCCAACCTTATCAGAAATGATATCGTTTGGGCCACCGCATCGTGTTGCAATTAATGGAACACCAGAAGCCATTGCTTCAATTAGAACCACCCCAAAAGTTTCGTAGTGTGAGGGAAGAACAAAAACGCTAAGATTACTATAGAATTCAGGTGTTTGAGGATAAATTACATTCCCTAAAAAATCACAATGCTTATCAATTCCAAGTTCTTCCGACATCTTCCTGTAAGATTCTAAATGCTTACCTCCTCCTCCAATTTTCAGTTTAAATTCAAAGGGAAGTTTTGAACAAGCATTAAGTAGAATATCCAGCCCTTTATTATGAGTATTAAGGGATCCCAAGAATCCAATCACAAAAGGATTCTTCTTCCCTGAAGAAACTTTGAACCGATTAATGTTTACAACATTTGGAATAACTTCAACGTTAGCTTTGCTTTCTACTAAAATTTCATTTCTTAATGATTCGCTCACAGCACAAACGCTACACGATTGTTTCATTGCCATTAAAGATAATTTCCTATGAAAAAATGATCTGAATGTTGCTTTTATTCTAGAGTGTTCAGTTACAACATACGGAATATTTTTTTTGTGGTTTAATAGCATTGCAACCACACCTGCCGGATACGAATAATGGCAATGAATAATATCGGGGTTATGTTTACTCGCTATCTTAAGCAAACTTCTGTAAACTGAAATAATGTAGTTAAACTGGTTGTATACTGGGAAGGACTTCGAAACACGAATTCGATACACAGGATAGCCAAAAGTATCGTCGTAGTCTACTTTCCTTTTAAAAAAAGGTTC
>CAZLXF010000194.1:0-5900 GCA_964563065.1 uncultured Rikenellaceae bacterium
CATTTAAGGCACCCTGATAAATGATTGTTTTTTCGCTGTCATTATACTGCTTATGTAAAACCGGTTTGGAGAAAGGCATATTTCGAATAACAATAAAATTAGTATGGTAGCGATTATTTAGCTCGGCAGCAACACCTTCCGAAACAGTGCAACAATGCTTTATACCCGGAACCAGCAATTTTTCGAGTAAAAGCCAAACTCCTCTAGTAAATTTTCTATTTATCAGTTCGGGCACTTCGGTAAACAACTCGTGACTATCGAAAACCAATGGTTTTCTTTTGAAAAAACAAGCTAATCTTGCAGCCAGAAGAGTATCAAGGTCGTTCGCATGAAGAATATCAAAACGATGGAAAATAAGGTAGAAGAAAGCCCGGATATTGTAGAACTTGTAGAATAAAAACCCTTTGTTAAAGAGAAACTTAAACCGATGAACTGAGTAAGGAACTGAAATTTCCGAAGGCGTACACTTCAACCTTCGTCCAACGGCCAAAACATTAAACCCGTTTTCATGCAGCGTTAATGCAGTTCGATGAACTCGCTGGTCGGCAACTAAATCGGAAGTGGCAAGAAGAATAACCTTTTTCAAAGCAGTTTTTAGCTAAGATAAGTAAAGTAGACGATTTTCTTTTCCTCTATAACTTCAATTCACTTATAAAATTGTAAATAGTTATCTTTGGAAAAAAAAATGCCTGCTTTTTCCCAAAACCATCCTCTCGATAATCTCAATACTTTTGGCGTGAGCGCCAAAGCAAAGCATTTCTACGAGGCACAATCGCTTAACGACTTAATGAATGCCGTTAAGGCTATTCCCAAAAACTCGCCCCTGCTGGTTCTTGGCGGCGGTTCGAACGTTCTTTTCACCAAGGATTTTGATGGAACCATAATTCGCCCAAACATCATGGGAATTGAAGAAATTTATTCTGATAAAGATTTTGTAACCCTTTCGGTTGGTGCCGGTGAGGATTGGGATGAACTTGTTGGAAAAACCGTTGATATGGGTTTAGGCGGACTCGAGAACCTATCGCTAATTCCGGGGAATGTTGGCGCATCGCCAATTCAAAACATTGGAGCCTACGGTGTTGAAGCCAAAGACTGTATCGAGTGGGTTGTTGGTTTAAACATTGAAACGCTCGAAATGGTTAAATACACAAATCCGGAATGCACCTTTGGCTACCGCGATAGCATTTTTAAGCGTGAGCTTAAAGGAAAGGTTATTGTAACCCATGTTTGCTTTAAGCTGGCAAAAAAACCTACGCTTAAAACACACTACGGAAACTTGGAGGAGGAGCTAAGTAAACTTGGAAGTAAAAACTTACAATCGGTACGACAAGCAGTTATAAACATACGCAATGCAAAACTCCCCGATCCGAAAACGCTAGGAAACGCAGGCAGCTTCTTTAAAAATCCAATTATTACGGTTGAGCTGGCAAAGAAATTGCAAAACTTCTACGGAACAATTCCCACTTACCCTGTTACCGAAAAGTTGGTTAAACTCCCTGCCGGATGGCTAATTGAAAAAGCCGGCTGGAAAGGGAAACGTACTGGGAATGTGGGCGTTCACCAAAACCAGGCGCTGGTACTGGTAAACTACGGCGGAGCAAGAGGCACCGATGTGCTGGCTCTTGCCAAGCAAATTCAGGATTCGGTTAGCGAAAAGTTTGCCGTTGAGCTGGAGATGGAAGTTAACGTGGTTTAGAACGTGAGCGTAAATGTGCTTCCCTGCTCGGGTTGCGAGTATGCTGTTATACTTCCACCATGCAATCGCATAATTTGACGCGAAAGGCTTAGCCCAATTCCCGAACCTTTTGGTTTTGTTGTAAAGAATGGGATGAAGATTTTATCAATAACATCCGGGAGAATTCCCTTGCCGTTATCGGAAACCTGAATGGTAACTCTTCCTCGTTTGTTTAGGAATCCCTTCAGCACTATTTCACCATTCTCCTTGCCCTCAACCGCGTGAACAGCGTTCTTTATTATGTTTATAATAACCTGTTCAATTAAATCTACATCGAGCGAAACCTGCATATCGGGCGGGTCGAGTTCAACTTTGAAAGCAATTAGAGCCTGCTTAATTTCTTCGTCCATTAAGGGCTTAATATTCTCGAAAAGTTCGCTCACCTTTACAATACGGAAGTTTGGTTTTGGAATTCGGGTTAAGTTCCTGTACGTATTCACGAAATGCATTAACCCGGTACTTCGCTTGTGAATGGTTTGTAACCCCTGCTGAATTTCCCCAACGGTTTCGTGATCGATGGCTGCTGCACCGCCTTCACTTTCTACTTCCTTCAACGACTTTATCATCATATCGATGGTTGATGAAAGCGAAGCAATGGGTGTAATGGAGTTCATAATTTCGTGCGTAAGCACGCTAATAAGCTTCTGCCAAGCTTCAGTTTCCTGCTCCTCCAATACGCTTTGGATGTTCTTTATAGTAACAAGAACAATATTTTTTGCGTGAATTCGAAATTCCGAACAGTTTATTGCCAGCTGCAAAATATCGTCCTCCTGCTGAACTTTTACCAGGATACTTTCTCCGGGATTTATGGTCAACAATCTCTCAACCAAATCATTACTAATAACATAAAGTTGTTTGATGTTTTTAATTCCCGAAACCTGAAACAGTTTCTTTGCGGCTTTGTTAATCATTTCAACGGTTCCGTCGCGCTGGTATGCAATAATACTCACCTCAATATTCTGCACAATACTCTGCAAGTACTGAAAGTGCTCCTCCTTCTCGCTACGAACGGTTTGAAAATCTTTTATAACCTCATTGAAAGCGCGGTTCAGCTCGTCGAAGCTGCTTCCCATTCCCTCTACCTGAAATGAGCGGGTAAACTCTGAGAAACGGATGGATTCGAGGAAACTTGCAAGATCACGATTGGTTTTGTCAATCCATTTAAATAGGGCAAAAAGTTGAATTAAAATAAACAGCGCAACCAGAGCGGGTGTAATAAAAAAATCGAAGTTAAGCCAGGTGAAAAAGAATGCAAATATCGACACTGTAATTAGTGCGATTCGAATAATTGCGTTTACTCTGAAGTTTTTATAAATCATACTTCTCCATTCTTCGGTATAACGATGTTCGAGTAATACCAAGTTCAGACGCTGCCTGCGAAATATTTCCCTGGCACTGTTTCATTACCATATTAATTACCGTCTTCTCAATATCATCGAGGTTGTAGGTTTCAAAGTCGAGCGACGAACTCTTGGTTGCTTTTGCACTCGACAGGAAGAAATCGTTTGGTTGCAGGCTCGATGAATCGCTCATTATTATTGCCCGTTCAACAGCATGTTGCAGTTCCCTAACATTTCCGGGCCACGGGTAAATGTTCAACTTTTTAAGCGCTTCAGCGCTAATACTTTTTATGTCCTTTTTGTACTTCTTTGCGTAGATTGAAAGAAAATGTTGAGCCAGCAGCTGAATATCGCCCTGACGTTCACGAAGCGGAGGCAAGTGAATTTCAACTGTATTAATTCTGTAAAGCAAATCCTGCCTAAAGCTACCATCCTCAATCATTTGGTGAATATTGTTGTTAGTAGCGCAAATTAACCTAACATCAATGGGTTTTGGCTTGTTGGAACCAACTCTAGTAACCTCACGGCGTTCAATTACGGTTAAAAGTTTTGCCTGCATGGGGAGCGAAAGGTTTCCAATCTCATCGAGGAAAAGTGTGCCGCCCGAAGCGATTTCGAACCTGCCGGGTTTATCCTTTTTAGCATCGGTGAAAGCTCCTTTTTCGTGGCCGAAAAGTTCGCTCTCGAACAGCGTTTCGGCAATGGAGCCTAAATCGACGCTGATAAAAACCTCCTCGGAGCGAGGCGAGGCTCTGTGTAGCGCTCTTGCTACCAATTCCTTGCCAGTTCCATTTTCGCCTAGAATAAGAACATTAGCATCGGTTTTTGCTACCTTTTGTATGGTAGAAAAAACCTCCTTCATCGAATCGGAATTTCCCACAAAATCGTGGAAGGGTTTATCCATTACATCGCTTATCCCTTTTTGTTTCTCTCTTAGGTTCGAAACCTCATTCTGCGATTGTTTAAGTTTTACCGTAGCCGAAATAGTTGCAATCAACTTCTCGTTATGCCAGGGTTTTAGGATAAAATCGGTTGCACCTGCCTTTATGGCTTTCACTGCCTTTTCGGCATCGCCGTATGCTGTAATAAAAACGACAATGGCCTGTGGATCGATTTCAAGAATTTTCTCGAGCCAGTGAAACCCTTCCTGACCACTAATGGCATCCTTGGTAAAGTTCATATCCAGCAGAATCACATCCCAGTTCTCTTTGCTCATAAGTTCGGGAATGTCGGTAGGATTTGCCGAAGTTTGCACTACTTCAACATGAGGTTTTAACAGAAGTCTGAGAGCGAAAAGAATATCTTCGTTATCATCAATTATTAGAACCTTACCGTTTTTTGTTGCCATTGCTCAACTGAGGTTTATGCGTTTAAAAACTCATTTTTTACAAACGCAGTAAATTTAATTGAAATATACGAATGGACAAATAAAATAAAAAAAGAAAGGGAGCATTACGAATACGTAGGCTCCCCATTCCTGATAAAAAGATTCTCTTACTCCTTAATCATTCGTTGAACGAAACGTTCTCCATTTGATAAGTTAATATTTACAATGTAAATTCCTTTAGGCATATTTTGAGTGGACATTACAACCTCCGAATTTCCTTTAACCTGCATTCTTTTTATTTCAACCCCAATAATATTGTGAATTGAAATGCTTTCCACCTCCGACAGGTTGGAGAACTTTATTTCGGAAGAAAATGGATTTGGAAATGCTTTAAACTTACTGTTAGTGTTTACATCCACATCAACAAAATAGATAGAAAAATTTTTGTTCACAACCTTAGAACTATCTGAAGTGTAAACCGACTGAACTCCTGCAATGTACTCACCGTTGGGTAAGTTTTCGAAAAGGTGCTCATTTTCGGTAACAGGTTGTGAGTTAACCTGCTCGTTGTTTAAATACAGGTTGTATCCAACAAATCCTTTTGAAATATTATTCGCCAGTACACTTTGCTGAGAGAGGCTTGCCTCCTTGCTTGAAACACTAACCCCTGTTTTTGTAGTAATCTCCTCGATACGAGAAGAAACTAATCCAGGAGCTTTCACAATATTTTCCTCATCGTTCTCGGTTGAAATCCACAGGTTTATAAAGAAATCACCGAGGCTACTACTATTTATTGCGTAGTTGCTCATATCGTCAATTTCGGCGTAAACAGAAAGTCCTCCGGGACCTGTAACATCGGTAGTAATACACGGATAGGCATCGTTTGGCATGTAGCCTAATGGCTGAATGAGCACGGCAACCAGCTTGCGTTCCTCAGCATCCAACTCATCAAGCGAAATGTCGTTCTCCCACGCATCGTGAACTGTTGTACTTAATGGTCCAATTGTTTTAATAATTGTGAACGATAGCCAATCAACAACATGTACGAGATACTGGAAGTTTTCAACAGGAACGCCCCACTGCTTGTGGTGAAAATCCATTTTTCGAAGAATGGCATCAGGGTAAGCTACCAAATCGAAAACCGTTCCATAAACTCTGGTATTTGCCTGATAGTGAGCACTGGGCTGTGAAGGTACACTTCCGTCGTGCTGATATAGCTTAAGCAGATTGTTCCAGGAAAGCAACGCATCATTCTGGTTAACTTCTACCCTCACCCTGAAAGGCAATTCGATTATTTCCTTTAGAATTATGTTCTGTTCCGTGTCCTCGGTTAGCTCAAAATTAAAATCTTCAAATTTCTCGTAACCTGGCGCTGATACGGAAAGCGTGTAGGTTCCCTCAAAAACATTCTCGAAGCTAAAGTTACCATTCGCCAGGGACTCCATGCTATAATTTTCGTAACCAACAAGTTCTAAAACAGCACCCTCAAGGGTTGTTT
>CAZLXF010000195.1:0-5810 GCA_964563065.1 uncultured Rikenellaceae bacterium
TTCCAAAATATTCAACTTTTTGGATTTTAAATTGTTACTATTTATTATCAAAACTATACACTTTCATGCAGATAGATAGCAAAGTATTACTAATGATTCTCGATGGATGGGGAATTGGCAACGGAACCAAGTCCGACGTAATTTCCACTTCTCACCCCGAGAACATGACTAACCTAAAAAACAGTTATCCAAACGCACAACTGATTCCCTGCGGGGAGGATGTTGGCTTACCCGAGGGGCAAATGGGAAACTCCGAGGTTGGGCACCTCAATATTGGCGCTGGACGAATTGTATACCAGGATCTTGTTAGAATTAACAAAGAAATTAAGGAAGGCCTTATCGACAGCAATCCTGTTTTAACCAAAGCATTCGCATACGCAAAAGAAAAAAATGTTGCCGTTCATTTCATCGGACTTGTTTCCGATGGAGGCGTTCACTCGCTGGATACGCATCTCTATAAACTATGCGACATGACCAAAACGTACGGTTTAAATAACGTTTTTATTCATGCGCTTACCGATGGTCGCGACACCGATCCGCAGAGCGGTTTAGGTTTCGTTCGAAACCTCGAAAATCACCTAAAAACCAGCAACGGAGTTATCGCGTCGCTAGTTGGTCGTTACTACACTATGGATCGCGACAAACGCTGGGAACGAGTTAAAATTGGGTACGATCTTCTAGTTGATGGCGTTGGAAAACCAACCACTAGCATCACAAAATCCATGGAGGAATCTTACGCTGAAGGCTTAACCGATGAGTTTATAAAACCCATTGTTCGGGTTGATGAGAACGGAAACCCGATTGGGAAAATTAAGGAGAACGACGTTGTAATCTGCTTTAACTTCCGCACCGACCGGCTCCGTGAAATTACCATTGCGCTTACACAAAAGGATATGCCCGAACATGGAATGAAAACCATGCCGCTTCACTATGTTACCCTCACTCGATACGACGACACTTTCAAGAATATTAATATTGCATACGAAAAGGACAACCTGCTCAACACGCTTGGCGAGGTAGTTTCCAAAAATGGGTTGAAGCAGCTTAGAATTGCCGAAACCGAAAAGTACGCACACGTAACCTTCTTCTTTTCAGGTGGACGCGAGAAGGAATTCGATGGTGAAAGCCGCATTCTAGTTCCTTCACCCAAAGTCGCCACATATGATCTTCAGCCCGAAATGAGCGCATTCCTTGTGAAGGATGAAATTGTTAAGGAACTGAATAAAAACGTTCACGATTTTATCTGTTTAAATTTCGCCAATGGCGATATGGTGGGACATACAGGAATATACAGCGCAATACAATCGGCAGTGAAAGCTGTTGACCAGTGCGTAGGCGAGGTGGTTGAAGCAGCCAAGGCCAACGGTTACACGGTAGTTATTATTGCCGATCATGGCAATGCCGATTACGCTGTTAATCCCGATGGATCGCCAAACACAGCCCACTCGCTAAATCCAGTCCCAATAATTCTAGTAAACAGCCGTTATAGTAATGTTGAAAACGGAATTCTTGCCGATGTGGCTCCAACAATTCTAAAAATAATGGGATTGGAAGTCCCTCCAGAGATGACTGGCAAGGCTTTGTGTTAACAAGAAATTATCTGTGTTTATCCCTGTCTGCCGACAGGCAGGCGTTTAATCAGCGTTATCTGAGTTCTAAATCTATGATTCAAATTGACGACAAATTAATAAGCTTCGATATCTTCGAAAAAAAATTCTGCTGCGATTTACCAAAGTGCTTAGGAACATGCTGTGTTGATGGTCAATCGGGCGCGCCCCTCGAACCCAATGAGGTTGATTTGCTAAAGCAGGAAATTTCGAACATTGAGCCTTACCTAAAAGCATCAGGACTTGAAGCCATAAGGGCACAGGGAGTTGCAGTGAAAGATCTCGATGGCGACGTTGTAACTCCTCTTATCAACGAGGAAGAATGTGCATATTCCTATGAAGAAGATGGAATTACATTCTGTGCAATTGAGAAAGGATGGATGGAAGGAAAGGTAAAATTTCGCAAGCCCATCTCGTGTCACCTTTACCCAATACGTACAAAAAAGTACACCACATTTACAGCACTAAACTACGACCAGTGGAGTATTTGCCAGCCTGCAAGAGAACTTGGTGAAACGTTAGGCTTGCCCGTATACAAGTTTCTGAAGGAACCCATAATACGCGCTTTCGGCGAAAATTTTTATAACGAGCTGGAAGCTGCTGCTAAACTTCTGGAAGAATCGCGTAATGAAAAGAACGATTATGATTTATAGAATGGAATTGCTATATTGAGCTTCAATATTAAAAAAACACAACAACCTAAAATACAATATCATGGATTACATTAACAAGTACATTGAAGAGAACAAGGAACGTTTTCTCAACGAACTATTTGGAATGCTCCGTATTCCATCAATCAGCTCAATTGCCGAGCACAAGCCCGACATGATAAAGTGCGCTGAGTACTGGAAGGAACAGTTGCTAAAGGCTGGTGCCGACAAGGCCGAAGTAATGCCAACCGAAGGAAACCCGGTAGTTTATGGCGAAAAAATTATCGATCCAAAGTTGCCTACAGTGCTGGTTTACGGCCACTACGATGTAATGCCTGTTGACCCGATTGAACTCTGGAAAACGCAACCTTTTGAACCGGTAATTAAGGATGGAATAATTTGGGGGCGTGGTGCCGACGATGATAAGGGACAATCGTTTATGCATGCAAAAGCCTTCGAAATAATGGTGAAGAACAACACGTTGCCATGCAACGTAAAGTTTATGATTGAAGGTGAAGAAGAGGTTGGATCGGTTAGCCTCGAGGCTTGGCTCAAAAAGAATAAGGAGATGCTAAAAGCCGACGTAATTCTGGTTTCCGATACATCGATGCTGGGAAAAGACATTCCGTCAATCACCACAGGTTTACGTGGTTTAGCATACGTTGAGGTTGAAGTTACCGGTCCAAATCGCGATTTACACTCGGGACTTTTCGGCGGAGCCGTTGCCAACCCAGCAAATATTCTTGCAAAAATGATTGCATCAATGCACGATGAGAACAACCACATCACCATCCCTGGATTTTACGATGATGTTGTAGATGTTGATCCTACCGAACGTGCCGAGATGAACAAGGCTCCTTTCAGCCTTGACGATTATAAAAAAGCGTTAGATATTAAAGAAAACTGGGGCGAAAAAGGCTATACAACCCTCGAACGTGTTGGTATACGTCCAACGCTGGATGTAAACGGAATTTGGGGTGGATACATTGGCGAAGGCGCCAAAACCGTTCTTCCATCCAAAGCCTACGCAAAAATTTCCATGAGGCTGGTTCCAAACCAGGAGCACCATAAAATTGCCGAGCTTTTCCAGAAACATTTCGAGGCCATTGCTCCCGATTACGTAAAAGTTAAGGTTACGCCACTACACGGAGGACAAGGCTACGCTTCGCCAACAAACACTCCTGCCTACCAGGCAGCCAGCAAAGCCGTTGAGGAAGTTATGGGCAAGAAACCAATTCCTTACCGTAGCGGTGGAAGTATTCCAATTATCAGCACTTTTGAGCAGGTGCTAGGACTAAAATCCATTCTTCTTGGCTTTGGCCTCGAGAGCGACGCCATACACTCGCCCAACGAGAACTATCCGTTAGAGCAATTCTATCGTGGCATAAAAACTATACCGCTGTTCTACAAGTATTTTGCCGAATTGAATAAGTAAATATTTCTTTCAATAATTCGAGTATCCCGAATGGTTTATTAAAAAATAGACTGTTCGGGATATCTTTTTTGGGAAATCGGGCGATATTTTCAATCGCTTTTAATAACTTGGAGGCATAATTGGAAATACGAAGAGGCTATGAAACTATCGAGAATAATTACAATTGGCTTGATACTCCTTACTGCATTTTCATGCAGGGAGGTAAAAAAGGAAGAGAGTTTCACTCCCACAAAACAGCAACGAGCCGAGGATGCTATTAAGAATTGGATGCTTAAAAGTAACGAATACCCTTACTATACACCTATAGTATTTGGCGATGTAACACCCCGGTTTGAACGAACCGATCGTGCTTTCCAACTCTCAATGCTGGTTGCCGAAGAACTTTCGCAAAACCCCGACGGTTCGGCTAGGCTTGACAGCCTAAAGAAGCTGCAAAATGAAAACCCTGGCGATTTACTTGGGTACATAATTCTTCACAAATACACCACCAAAAACATTGCAGGAGAAGTAATTAACAACGAAAACCTCTTTTTCCTCGACACTACATTCAGGGTTGCTTCGGTGCTTAACCCCGAATCGTTTGATATGATTCTGAACGAAAAACCATTCTACCGTCTTGACTCGGTTGAATAAACCAAAGAGTTACAGTTTCTCAATTATTTTACGCACTAAGCTATTCCCAACAAATTTGCTTGAACTGTAACGTTCAAAAAGGATCCTTTTACTGTGCTGTTGACCCGCAAAGAATTTGCAAATATCACTAAACCGATTACTACTATCGCTAATTCTTACATCTACAATTATTCCTTTTTCAACCCTAAAAGTCACTTTTAACTTCTCATCTTCTTCAATAATCCTAGTAAAACTGTATGCTGGCGAGTAGCCATAACTCCATTCCCAAGTTGAATACTTGCTACTAACCAGCTGGTTTATTGCCAATAAATCGTTATCAGTGAATGAATACGGCACCGAATTTGGATTCTCACTTTTTATGAAGCTATAAATGTGATTGAAAAAATCATCATCGTTAATTGAAGGGTTGATGATAGTTTTAAGGTTAACAACATTGGCTCTAACCGATTTCACTGCCTTATCGGCATACCTGTCCAAATCAACGTAAAGAGAGCGAGCCAAACGCTCAAGGTTTGTTGAAAACAGAAGCGTTCCGTGGTGCAGCACCCTGTTTTTAAAAACATGTTCGGCATTACCCGAAATTTTCAACCCGTTAACCAGTAAACTATTATGCCCTTCAAGTTTGGCGTTTACGCCAAGTTGTGCCAGCGCATCAACTACTGGACGAGTAAAGGCTTTAAAATCGACTAGCTTCCCCTCGCTCCCATTCTTTACAAAACAGAAGTTAACGTTTCCCAAATCGTGGTAAACGGCTCCCCCACCCGACAGCCTGCGAATAATTTTAATCCCGTTCTGTTCGGCGTAGTCAACATCAATTTCAGCCACAGCATTCTGATGTTTCCCTATAATAACCGAGGGTTCATTCTTGTATAGGAAAAAAACATCATCGGTAAAACCCTTGAGCAAATGTTCCTCAGCAGCAATGTTGAAATAGGGATTGGTGGTTGGACTTTTTATGCAAAACATGAAAAAAATCTATGTCAGATGTATGATGTCAAATGTCAAATGGGAAGGTGTTGAATAGTTTAGTTTTTTACACCTTTAAAATCGATAATTTTTGTTTTTGAACAAATAAGTTCAAATAGTTTCCAAACAACCCAACCAATGAGTACCCCAAGAAGCGAACCAACTAGCACATCGCCGGGATAGTGGACTCCCAAGTAAATTCTACTATACGAAACTACTGCTGCCCACAGCAGAATGGCAAGGCCAAACCAACGAATTCTGAATAGCATTAAAAGGAATGTTGCAACCCCAAACGTGTTGGCTGCATGCGATGAAACGAACCCAAATTTTCCGCCACACTTTCCATTCACAACATGAACCAACTCCTTAATATCAGGGTTGTGACACGGGCGTAACCTCTCAAAAACATTTTTGAAAAAGTGAACCGAGAATTGATCGGCAAGGGTTACCACAACCGCAATGGCAATAAGAATCCAAAGGGTTTTCCATCGGTACTTTCTGAAAATAAAGTAAATGATA
>CAZLXF010000196.1:0-5801 GCA_964563065.1 uncultured Rikenellaceae bacterium
AAAAAAATATTTTGTGCTATGAAAACACGTTTTTTCTTCGTTTTAACAGCGTTGTTTTTGTGTTCAGGCATTCTGCCTGCTCAGGTGACTTTTCGGCTCAAAACGCCTGAAAATACGCCACGAGGCTCGTCTTTTTATATGGCGGGTTCAATTATTAACTGGGTACCTAACGATGTGAACTTTCAGTTTCAAGAAAACCAATCGGGCGATTTAACCCTTACCATTGATTCGGTACCAAATTCATTCGAGTACAAGATATGCAGAGGAACCTGGAACGATGTAGAGGTTGATTCAACAGGAATGGATATCACAAACAGGGAATACGCCGATTCGTTAGGAAATAACATTCAGATTCGTGTTGAGGCTTGGAGAGACCAAATTCCTGCAAAAAAAATTGTTTCTACCGCATCGGAGAATGTTTACTTTTTACCTACCAGCATTGAAATTCCTCAGCTAAAAAGGCGTCGTACTATTAAAGTGTACTTTCCACCAAACTACTCATCATCACAAGGTTTTCCAGTAATTTATATGTTCGATGGGCAAAATCTTTTCGACAACTCAACCGCCTTCTCAGGCGAATGGCACGTTGATGAAACGTTGGATAGCTTATATCGCACCAGGGCATTTTCATGTATTGTTGTAGCTATTTACCATGGCGATACGGAAAGATTAAACGAATTAACTCCCTGGCCAAATGAAATGAAGGAGGGAGGCGATGGTGAAAAGTTCGCAAAATTCATTGTAAAGGATTTAAAGCCTTATATTGATAGCCATTACAGAACTTGGCCCGATAGGGACAATACAATGATTATGGGCAGCTCACTTGGTGGCCTAATGTCGCTATACATGGCACTGGAATACCCCGAAGTTTTTGGAAAAGCAGGAATTCTATCACCATCGCTCTGGTGGAGCGAGGAAGCCTTTAAGCAAATTGATAAGTTCAAAAAGAAACGTTTTCAGCAGTTTTACATTTCAGTGGGAGAGCAGGAGGGCAATAAAACAGTAAGAAATGTTGAAAAAGTTAACAAGTTGCTGAAAGAGAAGGGTTACTCCGAGAATGAGCTTTTTGTAAACATTAACCCTGAAGGGAAGCATAGCGAAACGTTTTGGTCGAGTGAATTTGAGAAAGCAGTAAAATGGATATTTGGATTATAAATGGAATTATGAAAAAATTTAAGTGGTTTACATTGTTTTTTGTTTCTCTCCTAGTTTTTTTTGGATGTAATTCGGGTGGAGTAGGCAAAGAGGAACTCAAAAAAACGTACTATAAGAACGGTAAAATACATGAAATAATTCCATACCTAAATGGCGTTGCGCACGGAATAAAGAAAGAATACTACGACAATGGTGCTTTACGATTGGAGGTTCCCTACGATAGCGGGTTTGTGCATGGAAATGTAAAGTATTACCACACAAACGGGAAGTTATATTCGTTAACTCCACGAATAAAGGGGAAGATACATGGAATTGTTAAAAAATATTATTCTTCTGGAGAGATACAGAGTGAAACCCCTTATAAAAACGACGAACTACAAACAGGCCTAAAGGAGTATGATAAAAAAGGGAATTTAATTGAAAATCCAGCCTTGGTTTTCAAAACAAAAAGAATAAAAAGGAGTAGGGATTTACAGGTAACGGTTGAAATTAGCCTATCAAAACCAGCTAAAAATGTTAAATTTTCGCAGGCAATTCAGCATGGCGAGCAAGATGAAACCTTTTCAACCATACCTTCAACCGATGGTGTTGGACAGCTGAGCGTAATACTTACGCCAGGAAGTTCAATCGATCAGGAAATTTTAGTTAGAGCCGAATTTATAACGCCTTTAAAGAACCGGTGTGTAATTCATGATAGGTATCGGTTTTTTGCTAGGAATTAGAGGATAGTTTATATTTGAAGGTTTGAATATTAATACATAGCTAAACCCGAGTGTTAAGTTTTAATCAAACTACTCGGGTTCCTTTTTTAACCCCTTCTTTTCTAAACCAACAAACCGAAAAATTATGCACCGATTTTACTTCGTATTTTTGTTTCCATTTCTTCTCTCTCAAGCATTTGCACAGGAACCTTTGCCAAAAGGGTTTACCGATTACGAAAAATCCATTTGGGATCAGTATCTTAAAAACTTACCTAACGACAGGGGAACTACTCCACCCGACGTTCCTCCAAGGTCCGCCGCCGAATGGGAGGAAATGCAAGGGGTAATAGTAACATGGGCTGCATACACAAATAATTTGAGAGAAATTGTCCGCTACGCGAAGGAGTACGTTAAGGTGTACATCGTTTGTTCGAACCAATCAACCGTTGAAAGTTACCTTACTTCGGGAGGTGTTACACTCGATAACATTGAATTTGTTATTGCTCCCTTCAACTCGGTTTGGGTGCGCGATTACGGTCCGCATAGCGTTTACCTGAATGAAACCAACGAGTTGGCTATTGTCGACTGGGTTTACAACAGACCTCGTCCGCAGGACGATGAGGTTCCAACTGTAATAGCGAATTTTCTCGATTTACCAATTTACCAAATTACTTCGTCTCCCAATCGTTTGGTGGCAACAGGAGGAAACTTTATGAGCGATGGGTTTGGAATGGGATTTTCATCGAAATTAATACTGGAAGAAAATCAAGGGCTAAACGAAAGCGATATCAATCAGATTGTTAATAAGTACATGGGCATTGATCCTTATGTATTAATGAACACAATGCCTTACGATGGCATTCACCATATCGATATGCACATGAAGCTGCTCGATGAGGAAACTTTACTGATGGGGCAGTACCCGCAAGGAGTTTCCGATGGGCCACAAATTGAAAGCAACCTAAACTACATTCTAAATAATTTCAAAACTAAGTACGGAACCGATTTCAGAGTTATTCGAATTCCAATGCCATCCGATGAGTATGGACGCTATCCAAGTCAGGGGTCCGATTACTTAACCTATACAAACTCAATAATTTTAAACGGTTTGGTGCTAGTTCCAATTTATGGAAGGCCACAGGATGGCGAAGCCCTTGAAATTTACCGTAATGCAATGCCGGGTTATAACGTGGTGGGTTTGGATATGAGGAATGTGATTCCTGCAAGCGGAGCCATTCACTGTATTTCCAAAGAAATTGCGGCAACCGACCCTATTTTTATTTCACATGCTCCCATCCGCGGTGGACTTCCCTTTACTGAAGAAGATTACGAAATTACAGCAAACATAGGTTCATCAGCAGGAATTAGCGAAGCAACTCTATACTGGAGTGCCGATACAACTGCAGGATTTCAGGAAGTTACAATGACAGTTGAAGATGATGAGTTTAAGGCTTCAATTCCCTCACAACAGGTTGGAACGAAAGTTTACTACTACATTTCCGCAACCAACGAAAACGAAAAAACCATAACAAAACCTTTTGTTGCACCCAAAGGGCTATACGTGTTTAATGTAGAATCGGCTACTTCGGTAAATGGTTTTTCAGAAATAGGTAACATCCAAATTTTTCCAAACCCAGCAGCAAGCGAGTTGAAGGTAGATTTTAAAAATCCCCTATTTTTTGATGAGTTTTACATTTTGAACCCGATGGGTTCAGTTGTAAAAAGAGTTACTATAAATGAAGAAATTGTCGATTTATCTGTAGATGTTTCCTCGTTACCAGCAGGATTCTACCTCATTGTTTTTAGGTCGAAAAGTCAAAGTACAACCCTTAGGTTTGTAAAAAAATAGTACAATTAATCGTCACGTTAAAAGGCACTTGAGTTTTCAGGTGCCTTTTTTTATTTTTTTGGTAGGGTATTTTTTTCGCTGAATGTATAAGTATTGAAAACAGCAAAATACAAACCGTGAAAAACGAGGAGCAAAATAGTAATTACGAATGGGCTGAAAAGTTGCTACTTGAAAACCTAAAAGTTCCAGAAGGGAAAGGGAAGGATGCTGTTTGGCAATCGATCATTGAAAAAATTGAAGTTGAGAAGGAAACACAAAAGTTCAGAGCAATAAGTTACATTTCAAAAGTTGCTGCTGTATTTGTAGGTTTTATTGTTGCTGGTAGCTTACTGTGGGTTTTTGTTTTTGCATCGGTTGAGCACTATTCGCCTAATGGGAAACATCTGCAAGTTCAACTTCTCGATGGTAGCCGGGTTGAACTTAACGCAGATACTCGTCTTAGCTATAACAGTATTCTGTGGAAGTTTAAGCGAAATGTTGAGCTTGAAGGCGAGGCGCTTTTCTCCGTAAAAAAAGGGAATTATTTCAGCGTTAAAACCGAGCAAGTTACAACCCAAGTTCTGGGAACCGTTTTTAATGTTTACTCGAGGAACAATGAGGTAAAAGTTAGCTGCATTGAAGGTAGCGTGGCGGTAATAAACACTTCAACAAACCAACGTGTACTGCTTGCTCCAAACCAGCAAACTCAGTTTACAGAAGGGAAACTTAGAAATCCCGATTCGGTTACAAAACCCGAAATGGCAACTTGGACCAGAGGAGAATTCTACTACATAAACGAAGATTTCGAAAAAGTACTTAAGGAAATTGAACGACAATTTAATGTGAACATTATAAAAACGTCAACAGTACCAAGGTACTACACCGGAGTTTTCTTTAACTCAAACCTTAATGATGCGCTCGATTTGGTATGCGTTCCAATGAACTTAAGTTGGAAAGTATCAGGAAACAATGTAGTAATAACAGAAAATAACAGTTCGAACTTTAATAAATAATTAACTAACAATTCACTAACCAAACAATTACAACTATGAAAAGAATTAGCATTTATTTAATGGCAGGTATTCTGATGACCTCGTTCTCCTTTACCTCATGCGAAAAGGATGAAGAAACATCGCCCCTTGTTGAACTATTAGAAACCGACGATGAGGTTGCCGCCTTTTACGACGATATTCTCTCCGAGGTCGATGAAGTAACTTTCAACGACGGAACATCAAAAGCAGGACTAACCGTTAGCCAGGGATTTAGCGGTTCACGCACTGTAGTTACCGAGTTTTCGGGCGATACAATTATTCATACAATTACATTTGAAAACTTTTTGAATGAAAATTCAAACAGCGACCGAGTTAAAAACGGAACAATAATTATTAAAGTTTTGGGTCGTCCCTACCTCGAAACTTTCTGGCGCCAGGTTACCTTCGCAAACTTTACCGTAAACGATAACCTTGTTGAAGGGGTGAAAGTAATTGAAAAAACTGGAGAGTTCCAGTTTACCATTTCCCTTACCGATGGTAAAATAACCTTTACCGACGAAACTACTTACACACGAAATTTTACCAGAACTCGCACTTGGATTGCTGGTTACGCCACTCCCTACTTTGTGTGGGACGATGAGTTTACCGTTGATGGCGAAGCGTGGGGCGTTAACCGCAAAGGCAACGAATACACCCACAATATTACAAATCCGCTGCTGATTAAAAGGGAGTGCCGTTGGATTGTTTCAGGAACAGTTCAGTTTAACGTAAACGCACAAACTGCAGTTCTTGACTATGGCGATGGCACATGCGACCGAATTGCAACCCTAACTCTGAACGGTGAAACGTATACAGTTAGGCTACGAGGCGGACAGAACTAATCTTTAGCTATTCAATCACTAATGAAGGTGTGTCAAAAGTTCTCTGTGCGACTCAGTTGAAAACTCTGTGAAACTCTGTGAAATTAAAATTTGTACCACTTTGTGGCACAATGGAATCACAGAGTTTCACAGAGTAATAACACAAATCGTTTTTGGCTTTTGATACACCCTCAATTTTATTTCATGAACGTTTTTCTTGCACCTCTTGATGCGTTGGCTCCCTTTATATTTCCACCACCCCAAG
>CAZLXF010000197.1:0-2450 GCA_964563065.1 uncultured Rikenellaceae bacterium
ATTTGTATTTTGGGATTTGTATTTCAATTTGTAGGTTGAATTTCGAAATTTGTGTCTTAATTTTAAACCAAAGCACATCAAATCTTACTATATTTAGCATTCTACATACAAATCATAATATGAGTTTTACACACACCGACAGCAAAGGCAAAGCCAACATGGTTGATGTTGGCGGAAAACCAAACCAAATCCGTGAAGCGAAAGCTGCTGGCTTCATTAAGTTGAATCCAAAAACGTTAGACCTAATTCGCGAAAACAGCAACAAAAAAGGCGATGTTCTTACGGTTGCCGAAATTGCTGGAATTCAGGCAGCAAAAAGAACTCCTGAACTAATTCCACTTTGTCATACGCTACTTCTAACAAAAGTTGAAGTGAAAACTTTTTCCGAGGAAAAAGGAATTCGCGTTGAAAGCATTGCCCGTTGCGTTGGACAAACCGGAGTTGAAATGGAGGCTCTAACGGCAGTTTCAGTTGCGCTTCTGACCATTTATGACATGTGCAAAGCGGTTGATAAGGAAATGGTTATTGAAGAAGTAAAGCTACTTTCAAAAACCAAAACCGATATTAAGTAAATTTTATTCTTCGTGTTTTTAAACGAACAACTCCGAAACAAATCCAAAATTTTGTAACTTCAAATCCAAAATTCATTCCGAAAACCAAATCAACAAAACAATGAAGAAATACAAATTTTACCTAGCAATTATGGCAATATCAGCCTTACTCTCCGCTTGTGTTGAAAGCAAGCACGAAACTATTACCGAACCCATAACTCCCAACACAGAACTTACCGCCGAGGAAATTTCCAACGGCGTGTTAACACCCGAAGTTCTTTGGAAATTTGGAAGAATTGGCAGCGCAGCCGTTTCGCCCGATGGAAAAACCATTGCTTTCACCGTAACTCGTTACTCCATGGAAGCCAACAAAGGAGTCACAAATATTTACACCATACCGGTTGAAGGAGGCGAGCCAAAGGAGCTAACCGACAACAGCACCAACGACTTTAGTCCACGCTGGACTCCAAATGGTGAACGAATTGCATTCATCTCTACCCGCAGCGGTGATGCGCAGCTATGGGAAATGAACCCCGACGGTTCCAACCCCGTTCAGGTTAGCAGTATTGAGGGTGGAATCAATGCGTTCCTATACTCGCCTGCTGGCGATAAAGTTCTTTACACGAAGAACGTTCAAATTGAAAAAACTACAGCCGATCTTCATCCCGACATGCCAAAGGCCAACGTTAAAATCATCGACCATTTAATGTACCGCCACTGGAACTACTGGCGCGACGGCAGTTTTAGCCACATTTTTGTTGCCAAATACGAAAACGGAAAAATTGCCGAAGGCAAAGATATTATGGAAGGCGAAGCGTGGGACGCACCTATGTCGCCCTACTTCGATGAGTCGGAAATTGCATGGAGCCCCTGCGGAAAAATCATTGCCTACTCATGCAAAAAACAAACCGGCAAAGAATACGCTACCGGAACCAACTCCGACATCTACTTCTACAATGTTGAAGAAGGCACCACAAAGAATGTTACCGAGGGAATGGTTGGCTTCGACAAATACCCCGCATTCTCTCCCGACGGGAAACACCTTGCATGGCAAAGCATGGAAACTCCCGGGTACGAGAGCGACAAACATCGGCTGTTTATTATGAATATTGAAACGGGCGAGAAAACATACATGACCGAAGGATTCGACCAGAATGCCGACAATATTACATGGAGCGGTTGTGGTTCAAGCATAATTTTTATTAGCGGAACAAAAGGAACTGAACAGATTTATAAGATTAGCCTTGAAAGCAAAGAGATAACGCAAGTAACTAACGGACAGCACAACTACATTTGGTTCTCGCCGGCACAAGGCACGCTAGTTGGAATGAAAATGGCAATAAATATGGCTTCTGAAATTTTTACCATTGAACCTAAAACTGGCGAAGAAACCCAGGTAACTTTCATCAACCAAAATATTTACGATAACATTACGCTGGGTGAAACGCAGCAGCGTTGGATGAAAACCGTTGACGGGAAGGATATGCTGGTACAGGTTATTCTCCCTCCAAACTTCGATGAAACAAAAAAATATCCAGCACTTCTTTATTGCCAGGGTGGCCCGCAAAGTACCGTGAGTCAATTCTGGAGCTACCGCTGGAATTTTCAGATAATGGCCGCACACGGTTACGTTGTGGTTGCACCAAATCGCAGGGGAGTACCTTCGTTCGGACAAGAATGGAATGCACAAATTTCGGGCGACTACAGCGGACTGAACATGCAGGATTACCTTACCGCAATTGACAATGTGGCGAAGGAATCGTGGGTTGATGAAACCCGACTTGGCGCTGTTGGCGCCAGCTACGGCGGCTACTCAGTATACTACCTAGCAGGTATGCACAACAAGCGTTTCAAAGCCTTTATTGCTCACAACGGAATGTTCAACTTCGAAAGTTTCTA
>CAZLXF010000197.1:2550-5798 GCA_964563065.1 uncultured Rikenellaceae bacterium
CTTCTGGTTTTCCCCGACGAAACTCACTTTGTAACCAAACCGCAGAATGCGGTAATTTGGCAGCGCGAGTTCTTTGGCTGGCTCGATAAGTGGTTGAAGTAAAATTGAAACACGAGTAAAAAACAAAAATGCTGCGAGTTTTTTCGCAGCATTTTTGTTTTTCTAATTTTTTGTAGCTTTTATCGCCTTTTCCTTAGCTTCCAAGTAGGTACCACACACATTGTTGCGGCCAATTAAAAAATCGATTCGTTCTTTCTCCAACTCCTTTCGAACTTCAGGCTGAACCCCTGAAAGTATAAGTTTAACGTTTATCCCCTGCAGTTCCTTAATTGTTTCTCTAAAATTGTGCACACCTGTGGAGTCGATAAATGGCACATGTCGCATACGAAGGATAAGAACGTTAGCAGTTTTTCCGAAATTTTTCAATGTTTCCCTGTATTTCTGCGCAGCAGCAAAAAAGAAAGGCCCCTTAATTTCGTAAACTTCAACTCCTTCAGGTAAATCTGAGTAATCGTCAAGAGCATCCATATCGGCATCAGCTGGTAGCACATGGCTTGCATTGGACATTCGCTGCATGAAAAGCAGCGCAGCCATTACCATACCAATTTGTATGGCAACAGTTAAATCAACAAGCACAGTTAGGAAGAAAGTTGCCAGCAGAACCAAAACATCGTAACGCGAACCCTTCAGTATGGCGTAGAACGAACGCCACTCGCTCATGTTATAGGCCACAACAACAAGAATACCAGCCAAGCAAGCCAGTGGTATTTGAGCTGCCCACTTCCCAAAAAATAGCATTATTAGCAAAAGCGTAATGGCATGTACAATTCCAGCCACAGGAGTTCGTCCGCCATTCTTCACGTTTGTAGCAGTACGGGCAATGGCTCCTGTTGCAGGAATTCCCCCAAAAATTGAGGAGGCAATATTTGCAACTCCCTGAGCAATAAGTTCAGTGTTCGAACGGTGGTTCCCGCTAATCATTCCATCGGCCACAACAGCCGATAGCAACGATTCAATGGCGCCAAGCAGCGCAATGGTAAAGGCGGGTGCAATATAATTCGAAAAATTTTCAATGTTGAAACTGGGAATGCTTAGGCTGAATGTATTGGGTAGTTCACCGTAAACCGAACCGATTGTTGTTACAGGAAGTTTAAAAATCATCACTGCTAGCGTCATTAAAATAATGGCAATAAAAGATCCCGGAATCCTTTTTACTATTCGCTTTGAGAAAACTGCAATTAGCACCGTTCCAACAGAAATTAGCACAGCATAAAAGTTAACTGAACCCATTCCCGAAAAGTAGGCGCCCCACTTGGGAATAAACTCTGAAGGAACGCTCTCGATACTTAAACCAAAAAATTCTTTTATTTGGGTTGAAAAAATAATTAAAGCAATTCCACTAGTAAAACCAACAATTAACGGATGCGGAATAAACTTAATAACTGAGCCCATGCGGAGCAAACCAAACGCAACCAGCATTAATCCTGCAAGAAAGGTTGAAACAATAAGCCCTTCAATACCATACTGCTCAACAATACCAAAAACGATAACCACAAAAGCGCCCGTTGGACCACCAATTTGAACACGACTTCCTCCGAGGAAGGAAACAAGAAATCCGGCAACAATTGCAGTAATCAACCCCTTTTCGGGCGAAACGCCCGAAGCTATGGCAAAAGCAATTGCTAGCGGTAGCGCAACAATACCTACAATAATTCCAGCAAGAACATCGTTTTGTAAAGTTTGTTTACTGTATCCTTTCTTAAAAACGCTGAAAAGTTTTGGTTTAAATATCGTTTCCATGGTTAACTGTTCATTTAAAAATTTGGCAAATGTATTAATAATATGAACCCGTTATCATTCCTAATTATTTTTTTATTATTAACTTGCAAGTTGCAATTATTCTAGCATCTTTGCAGCGTCATGGAGTATATCATTATTTTTGTACTTTTCATTTACATTGCTTTCCTTCACTACCAGCTGAACAGGAAAAATATTTTTATTGAATCGTTGGTAGAAAAATACTCACGTTCCGAGAAGGATTGGAGCAAGGAATCGTTAGCAGAAATTCTAAAAAAATTACAAGGGGGAACTCCTGAAGTAGCCGTAAAACCAAGTAAACTTTTCGAAGAAGAAGTATTGAAGTTTATTACTGGCGATGAAACAAAATGCAACTCGTTTATACACTATACTAAAGAGAAAGAAATTGCCGAGAAAATTATTTCCGGAGGGTTTAAGTTTGTGGATACTTTCTACAAAACAGCCGAACCTATCACCAACGATAAGCTCGACCTAATTTACAAACATTACCTACACAAACATTATGGGAACTATGTTGTAATTCTTTCAATTTCGAAACAGGTTTACAACCATTACCTCAATGAAATTAGTAAAATTAAAAAAGTGGTAAACGTTGAGCAGGTACTAAGCGAAAAGTCACCGCTCCTTAACGAAAACCTCGACGAGGTTTACATGCTTCCAAAACAGTACGTTAAAGGGTACATTAATGCTGAATCGGGAGAAATTTTCAACAATCCTGAATTCAATCCCAACTTCGATTCCCCATCATTCAAAAAAAACCTTGATGCTCTAAAGTAAAGCGCCAAGGTTCCCTTTAAAAACTTTAGAACTAAAAAACTAACTCTTACCTGCAATTGCCTGGTAGTAGCTGCGCATGTGCATGCTGTACGAACGCATTATCTCAGCAACCATGTTGGTCATATTTTCAACCGACTCCTCTCCCTTCTCCTGCTTCATTAGTTCAATTAAATTATCCAACTCTTTCGACCCAGGTGCTTCAAACTTAGGATCGGAAACCAGAATCTTGGGCGACCATTTCTTCAAATTCTTATCAACACGTTTCGACCGATCAACCGACTCTCTTGAAGTAACGTTTCGTGCAAAATCCTGCGAAAAATCAACATGCTCAATCGGGTTTTTCAACGCTTTTATTATAACATTGTTTTCAGGGTCGTTCTGGTAAGCTTTTTTAACAACCACCCACTGAAACTGCTCAAGAACGGAGTGGCGATTCGAAACAATTTGCACAGCGTTATCCTTACTTCTCGGGAAGCCAAGCATCGCCTTCAAATTTATCCAAATCATTCTGAATGCGCTTACGCCCGGCAGTGGCGCTGTATGGTAGGGCATCGACAAATCGCTGAGGTAGTGCATTCCCCAACCCATAAAACGGTAACCCCAGTAATCGTTGCCTGTTTCAAAAGCATACTCAGCTAAGGTTTTAAAAAGAT
>CAZLXF010000198.1:0-5784 GCA_964563065.1 uncultured Rikenellaceae bacterium
CTTTAACTCAACCAAGCCCGAGGCCTTTCTGATTGCCCACATCTTTACCCTAAATTACAAGGGCGACACGGTTGACATAAAGGATCTGGTTGAGCACTTCGAATGTAATCCTGTTAAAATTCTCGATTTCTCGGATGAGTTTGAATCCCTCTGGAAAAAGGGGATTGTAAAACGGACGCGCTCGGGACACCGCCCATCAGTTTTCCTCTCTAACGATCAGTATACTGTTGACCAACGAATTACTGAAGCGATGCTTCAGGGAATATCTTTGCCAATTCTTGAAGAAGACAAGATTGAAACCTTAATGGATCTGCTCGAAAGAATGGAGAAGATGTCGGATGATAAAAGGGATCAGGAAACCCACGCCCGATTGCTGGTTATGGAAGTTTTTGACATGTTTAAAAGACACAAACATTTTCCTCTAGTAAAAAGAATTATGGGCGTTGGGTTATCCAGGGAGAACCTGTTTTTATTCTTTAACCTTGTGTGGAAATCTCTAAATGGGCATGATTCGATTCAGCTCTCAGTTCTCGTTGAAAACATGTTCGACCGTACTTCGGATAGGGTTAGCTATATTCAGCAGCTGATCTCGGGGAATAACCCGTTGGTTAAGCAGAATCTCATAGAAATTATTGAGGCAACATTCTTCAGCGAAACCGAAATCAGGATTACCGATTTAGCAGCGACTATCTTGCAGGAAGAAGGGATAAAACTTTTCATCAAAAAACCCAAAAACGGAAGCATTTTAACCCCCGAAAGTATCCACCGCAAGGAGTTGTTCTTTAACGAGGTTGATAAGAAGCAGCTGAGCATGCTTTACAATCTGCTCGACGAATCGAATATAAAAAGGGTACAGGATAGGTTGATGGTGAAGAAACTTCCAACAGGTGTAACCGCTTTGCTTTACGGAGCACCCGGAACTGGTAAAACCGAAACGGTTTACCAGGTGGCCAAGGCGACTAACCGTGAAATGCTGAAGGTAGATATTAGCCAGTCGAAATCCTTCTGGTTTGGCGAGAGCGAAAAGGTGGTAAAACGCATTTTCTCCGATTACTACCAGTACTCTAAGGATAAGCAAGTAACCCCAATCCTATTTTTTAACGAAGCCGATGCCATTATCTCGAAGCGGAAAGATGTAACCAATTCGAGCGTGGGACAAACAGAAAATGCCATTCAGAATATTATTCTTGAGGAGCTGGAGAATTTTACTGGCATTTTCATTGCCACAACAAACCTAATAACCAACATCGACGAAGCTTTCGACAGGCGATTCCTTTTCAAGATTGAACTCCAGAAACCCAATATATTGGCAAAAATTAGAATCTGGCAATCGAAACTACCAAACCTCTCCCATAAACATTGCAAAACGCTTGCTGAATCGTTCGACCTCTCTGGAGGGCAAATTGATAATGTAGTTCGAAAAAGTGAAATGGAAGAGGTTGTTTCTGGAAAATCACCTTCATTGGAAATGATTGTGGAATTCTGCAAGGCAGAACAATTAGCTCGAACGAATGTAAAGCGGATTGGCTTTTAGTTTTATTAAAACATTTTTCTAAACGTCACCCTTTGGCGCAACCCAACCCTACCTTTGGCAAAAACCATTGTAATGGATTCAGTTGAAAGTAAAATAAATGAGTTAAATGCATTACTTAACCAGCAGGAAAAGGTTTCTGCTGATTGGAATTTGTTGCTAAAAACACTGAAAAAGGAGCATAAACTAAAGTTTATTCTTGTCGATTTGATGAAACACAACGAAAAAAACATGTACGTGTACCAGCGGAAGAAGCTAGAAGCTGTAAAAGATCAGGACTTTGAGTACGCAGCAGTTTACCGAGCCAGGGAACGCGAATGCATCGAACATTTAGAGCTAGCAAGTTGTCTTAAAATCACAAATCCATGCTTTGTGCACGACGATGGCTTCCTGTTTTTCTTCTTCTACGGGTTAAGCGAAACCGAAGTGCAGAGTAAAAAGAAATTATTTGAAATAATTCACTCAAACCAATAATTATGAACTACCTAGCAGAGATATCGGAAATACTAATCGCTGAAGGTTTTGATAGTTTGGCTCAAAAGGTTCGAATGGGTACTAATGATGAAACTATTTGCGATGATCTGATTAACGCTTTCTCAAGCTTCAAGAACACCGACAATCAAAAACGTTTGGTTGTGCAGACTGGAAATTCGAAGGATGCCATATTTTTAAAATTTATTGAGCACTGCATCTTCAATGCTCAGGATGAGAATATCAGGCACGGTGCCGTGAAGTACTTGCCAAACTTTAAAGAGTTTAAACATTTAAATTACATCTTCGAAAAAATTGAGAATACAGGAAAGCGAGAGGAATACGAACCTTATTTCTCGGTTTCATCCGATAGAATTGGTATTAAAAGGCACCTAAAACCAGAACTCACCAAGCTGTATTTGGAATATAATCAGCTGAAAGAAGAAGTTGATTCTACTGTTCGAGAAATTGAATCGGATGAGAATACCATGAAGAGCATCGTGAAGTACTACAAGGGCGTTCAAATCCTTTTTTCCAATCTTACCCATAGGCCCAAGATTATGCTTGTTGGAATCAATCCGGGTGAAGGTTACTACAAACAACATGGAAAAAGAGTTCGGAAACTCGACATTCAGGAGAAGCTTGAGTATGCATACTCCTGCTACAAGTACTCATTGGCTCGGAACACTAGGAAACTTTTTGAATTGGCGGATTGCAGCAATTACCTTGCGGACACCGTGAAAACAAACTGCTTCTTTTTGGCAACGCAGAACGAAGCCGACCTATATAAAATGCTAAGTAAACTAAAAGAATTTAAGCTATACAAGAAGAGCAGTGATTGGCTGAACAGATTAATTGAAATGGTTAATCCTGAGATAATTATCTGCGAGGGGAAAAGTGCTTTCGACAGGGTTGTAAAAAACCGAAACTGCGATATAATAATTAACAAGCATTACTGCTATGCAGAATGTAACGGTTACCAAATAATTGGGTATCGCAGGTTGCGAAGCTCGATTAGGGATATTGAGGAGGTAGCAAAAAAAATAAAAGAAATTTTAACTGCAAAAAATCCCGGCGCCACTCTTTGACGTCACCTCTTATTAGATTTGCTTCATTAGCTAACTTAAACTATGGAGGGATTACAATGACAACACGAAACGAGCTACAATCATTTGAAGAGGAGTTTATCAAGCGAATTAGGGAGAACGATGCCTGGAGAAAAGTATCTGCCAGATCAGAAGTACCTTGGAGCGAAAAGTTGATAGAGCAGTATGCCGATAATTGGGACTGGAATGAGCTGTGCGAAAATAATAGTATCCCCTGGACAGCAGAGATTATCGAAAAGTTTAGGTCTCGTATTAACTGGAATGCTCTATCCGAGTCTATTATCAACACAAATTATCGTGATGCAAAGCAAATTGATTGGAACTTAATAAAGAAGTTCGAATCGAGCTGGAACTGGAAATCCATTTCGCGATATGCATGCTTCGTTACATCCGAAATCATTGAACAGTTCATTGATAAATGGGACTGGAAGGAACTAATTGAAAACAGAGAGATAAACTGGAATTTTAAAATGTTTGAAAAGTTCAAACGCTACATTCCCATTTCGGACTTCAGCCACTTTAAGCAATCGCACATGTGGGATATATTGGTTGAAATTGAGGAGCGGATTATTGCAGGCAAAATTCTTGCAGAGAGTTAATCAAAAATCAAGGGCAAATAATCTGTGATACACTTTGTAAATTTCCCCACAGAGTTGCACCATGGAAGCATAGTGTATCACAGAGGACTTGCCAAACAATCCCTTTGGCTAAATCAACTTAAACCATGAACAATTTAAAACTTTCAAACGGACTAATCGCTTTTGGAGGAGCAAAGGGTGTGGGAAAAACTCGTTTTATGTTAAAACTGGCTAACCATCTTGCATTAACAGAAAAAGTTCTGTTTGTAAGTTACACTGACTACAAAGAAAGGCTTGAACACATCCTAAAAGGAATCGATGGCCAAATTAACCCTAACCTCGAAGTAAATACTACCCTTGGTTTCTACTGCGTTGAATCGTTCTTGGAACTTATCGGGTACATTGAAGATTTAGGTTTCAAAACTGTAATAATCGACAATATGGAGTGCTACTCGCTCAATCCAAACGGCACTTTCTCCTATCCCGGGAAGGATGGATTAGTTAATTCCCTGCTATTTATTAGCAACTACCTCAAAGTTAGAGTAATGTTTACTACCTATCTTGTCTCAAATAGTTTTCATGATGATTATTCCACCCCAAGTTTAAATAGTTTTATATGGTCACGAGAAATTATTAACCAGTGCGAACAAATTTTTGCTCTCCACCGACCAATTCTTTACGGAATAATAGAGGATTCTGAAGGGAAGCAAACAAACGATTATATTGAAGTTATTTCGCTAAAAAATGATGAGCACAGGGAGTTTAAAATCACATATAGCAACATGGAGAACAGATTTTTCGATCAACCTATGGTTTAATTGAGCATTATTTTTAGAACGTCATATTTTGTCGTATTAAATTCCTACCTTTGGCATAAACCAATACGGATTGACATGTCGAAAAGGGAATCCATAGCCCGCTACGGGCTAATAATCAACAAGCTAAGGCGTGGGCCGGCTTCGTTCGATGACATCGACTTTTTTCTGCAGAATCAGGGTGAAGTGGATGGGTATAGCTACAGCGTATCGCAGCGAACCTTTCAGCGCGATATTAACGATATTTACCATATCCACAAGATTGAGATTAAATTCGACTACGCCAACAAGGTTTACTACATTGCCAACGAGGAAGACGATCAGCTGGGCCAACGCATGCTCGAGGCTTTCGACACGTTCAATGCGCTGAATTCTACTGAGCGCATTTCGCAGTATATCCACTTTGAGAATCGTCGCCCACAGGGAACCGAAAATTTCAATGGTTTGCTACATGCCATACGTAACTGTTTAGTTATAGAGTTTACACATTACAAATTTTGGGATGAAGGGATCTCGGAGAGAACCATTGAACCCTATGCGCTTAAGGAGTTCCGAAACCGATGGTACGTTGTGGGAAAGGATTTAAAGGACAGCAACATAAAATCGTTTGGGCTCGATAGGCTCAGCGACCTGAACATCACGAAGAAGCGTTTTAAACCTAGCGGCTTTAACGTGAACGAGTACTACCGTCATTGCTTTGGAATTATTTCCCCAAATGCCGAAACGCCTTCGGAAGTAATTCTCTCATTCATTCCATTTCAGGGACGGTATATAAAATCGATGCCCCTGCACGAGTCGCAGCAAGTTCTAATCGACAATGAAGAAGAACTGCGAATAAAACTGAAAATTTTCATCACCGAAGATTTTTTGATGGAAATCCTCTCGCACGGTGAGCGGGTAAAGGTTATTGAACCAAAATCGTTGGTAGAAGATATCAAAAATATTTACGAGGAGGTGTTGGAGGGGTATGAGTAGAAGATTTAATAGTTTTAGCAAAAACGAAAGCACTACCAACACAAATCCAATACAGGAAGAACTTCTGTATTTGGGTTTAACAAAATTTTCGCATTGTCAAACAATTTTGTACAGTTAATAAGCCCTCGATGCCCTTTGCCTCTTACAATAATTTCGTCCATATAGAAAACTTGAGCACCTACTTTAATTGTTTTAAGTTCAAATTTAAACCCAAAGTGTTTTTTTAAGAATTCATAATCACCAGATCGATTTACAATTGGAAGAAACATATCTTGATGTAATATCTTTTTTTCAATAAACTTTAAAAC
>CAZLXF010000199.1:0-5758 GCA_964563065.1 uncultured Rikenellaceae bacterium
CTGCTTCGAGCATCGCCCAAACTACCCTAACCCTTGGCTGGAATGCCTCAACCGACAATGTTGGTGTTACTGGTTATCAAGTTTATCAAGGAACCACAATGATAGGAACCGTAACCGGGACTTCATGTAACGTTACGAACCTAAGTCCAGCAACCACTTACTCATTCTACGTTAAAGCCACAGATGCGGCAGGAAATGTATCAGGTGCAAGTAATACCGTAACTGCTACAACCTTATCTAATACTGTGACTTACTGTGCTTCGAAAGGGAACAACGTATACTACGAATGGATTGATTTAGTGAAACTTGGTGAAATAAATAACGTTACTGCTGCAAATGGTGGTTATGGTGATTTCACCAGTATGGTAGCAACACTTGGAAGAGGAACTAGCAACACTATTAATTTTAGCGCTGGATTTAGAAGCACATCTTACACTGAGTTCTGGTATATTTGGATTGATTGGGATCAGGATGGTGTATTTGAAAGCACAGAGTTAATCAACTCTTCTTCTTCGAAGTTATCGTCAACCCTAAGCAAAACATTTACCGTACCTACAACAGCAGCACTTGGGACTACCCGTATGCGTGTAACCATGAAGTACAACGCTGCACCAACAGCTTGCGAAACTTTCAGCTACGGTGAGGTTGAAGATTACACAATAAATGTTGTTAACAATGCTACAAGCAATCCAAATTCAACTATTGAAGGTGTTGAAGATGACAATGAACCTCCAACAACCCTTTCGGTTTATCCTAACCCAGCCAATGATTTTATTAACTTAACCTTAAATGCTGGTTTAGAATATGGTATTGTTAACATTTACAATAGCGTTGGGATCCTGGTTAAATCCATGGAGGTATACAATAGCGAAACTCAGGTAGATGTTTCGGACTTAGCTCCTGGAGTTTACATTGTTAACCTTGATGATTTTAAAGAGCCATTTATTTCTCGATTTGTTAAGAAATAACATAAGTAAAATTTAAAAAAAGGAGAGGCCTGCCTCTCCTTTTTTTTTGGAATCAAATATCGACATACCAAATATTTCTGTAGAAATAATAGAAACATATTTGATTTCCTTCCAACTCTTTTGTACATTTAAGAGCATTTGAATTTCATAATTTTAAGCCTTTCGAATGAAAACAACCCGCAACGTTTCAATTTTTTCTATAAAAATATTGGTTGTGTTTTTCTGTTTTTTAACAACTAATAACCAGGTTGTTAAATCGCAAAATAGCGATGTTGTTTTCGAAAAACTTACCATTCGCGATGGGCTATCGCACAATAATGTTTATTCAATTTTTCAGGATAATTTGGGATACATGTGGTTTGGAACACAGGATGGATTGAATAGATACGATGGAAAAAGTATTACCATTTTTAGAAATGACCCCACGAACCCCAACTCAATAGCTACCGGAAACTTTGGGAAAATTCACCAAGATAAAAAAGGGAACTACTGGTTTGGCACGTTCGGAGGCGGCGTTGATGTGTATAACCCTTTTACAAATACGCTAACAAATTTTTCATACGATCCGAGTGATACTTCAGGAATTAGCAACAATCAGGTTCTGTTTATTTTTGAAGATACCCAGAACCGAATTTGGATTGGTACTCCCGATGGAGGGTTGAATTTATTCATGCCTGAATCAAAAACGTTCAAACACTTTCAACACAATCCGCTAAAACCAAACTCCCTAAGCAGCAAAAGAGCGAAGTGTATGTGCCAAACTCCCGATGGAACCCTGTGGATTGGTACCGACAACGGTTTAAATAAATTAAATGAAGCAGAAAAATCTTTCACACACTATAAATTCAACCCAAGCAATCCCAAAAGCATTGGTGGAAATATTGTTCAGAATATGATTGCCAACGAGGATGGTACAATATGGATTGTGCTTCGCGACGGCGGCTTAAATTTGTTTAACCCAAAAAGTGAAGAATTTATTAGATACACTAAAAATTTGAACGATGCAAATAGCCTAAGCGACAATAAGGCCGATTGCATACTTAAAGATTCCTACGGTAATATTTGGGTTGGCACCTACGATGGCGGATTGAATAAATTTGACCCAGTTTCCAAATCATTCACCCGATACAATCATAATCCCAATATTTTCGAAAGCATTAGTAGCAACCGAATTGAATGCCTATTTGAAGACAATTCAAAAATTTTATGGATTGGAACTCGTGGTGGAGGCATCAATAAACTGGATTTAAAACCACAGAAATTTTTCAATATCACACACAATCCCACCGATAAAAACAGCCTTCAGCAACATTCAATTATGGCGATAACGAGCGATAAAGAAGGCAAGGTTTGGATTGGATCGGATGGTGGTGGGCTTTCATGCTTCAACCCACAAAACGGTAAATTCCAACATTTTACAAAGGATAACCATTCTTCAAATGGATTAACCAGTAATAGAATTTGGACATTGCTATTCGATTATGAAGGAATACTTTGGATTGGAACTTACGATGAAGGTTTGTGCAAGATGGACTATAAAAATGGAGAATACAATTTTACTTCGTATAAGAACCATCCAAAAAAACCAAAAAGTTTAAGCAACAACCAAATAAATTACATTATGGTTGATTGCGAGAATAACCTTTGGGTTGCTACAGCCAACGGGCTTAATAGACTTATAAGAAATGGGAGCCCCGATGGTTACCATTTCAAAAGATACTTCCACAACCAAACTGAAAAAAATACTTTTGCCGACAACTACGTTAATTCAGTAATACAGTCGGCGGATGGTAGAATTTGGATAGGTTCATACCAATCCGGATTGTACGAATTTGACCCAATAAACGAAACCTTTACAAACCATTCAGAGCGGCAATTTCCTGAAGATTTAAAACTTCTAACAATATTCGAAGACAGCAAGCAGAATCTTTGGGTTGGAACAGAATCGCGTGGCATGCTTCGCTACGATGTTTCACAAAAGCAGTTTTTCCCACACCCAAACAACCAAATGCTTGCAACCAATATGGTGCTTAACATTATTGAAGATGACAATGGAAACATTTGGGCGAGCAGCACCAGAGGTTTATCAAAATACTCACCAACCGAAGAGCTGTTTAACACCTACTCAATAAACGATGGCATTCAGGGTGACGGTTTTAATCGAAACGCAGCTCATAAAACTCAAAACGGAACACTTTACTTTGGTAGCAACGCTGGAATAACCTATTTCCATCCAAAACAGGTAGTTAACAACCCTCATGAACCTAACATTGCCATTACTGATTTTAAAATCTTGAATCAATCGATTTGCAGCGAACATTTTGCCCCATCGCATACATTAAAGTCACAAAAAAACACCATAGTTCTAACCCACCGCGACTACTTCTTCTCAATAAGTTTCGCCTCATTCGATTATACAAACCCAAACAAAAACCAGTACAAGTACATGCTTGAAGGGTTTAACGAGGATTGGGTTGAAATTGGCAACAATACATCGGCCACGTTTACAAACTTAAACCATGGAACCTACGTTTTCAAAGTAATGGGAACCAACAATGATTTTGTATGGAATAACGAACCTGCAAAACTTCGAATAGTTATTATTCCTCCCATATGGAAAAGAAACTGGTTTATTGCTCTTGAAGTTTTACTAATTGTAGTGATCGTTATTTCGTACATCCAGTTTAGAACACGAAAGTTAATTCGCGATAAAAAAATTCTTGAAGAAAAAGTTAAGGAGCGAACCAATGAAATTAGCCAACAAAAAGAGGAGCTGGAATCGACCCTAGAACAGCTAAAGAATACGCAGGCCAAACTTATCCAATCGGAAAAAATGGCCTCAATGGGAGTATTATCCTCAGGCATAGCACACGAAATAAACAACCCCTTAAACTACATACAGGGTGGTGTGAACGTTGTGGGCGACTATATTAACGAGAACCTAGAAAAGCAACATTCCGACGAATTAAATCCCGTTATCGAAATGATTGAGGAAGGGGTTAAAAGAGCCGCACAGGTTGTACGATCGCTAAACAGGCTTAGCTCCGATAACATAAGCACAATGGACACATGCGACATTAACCGGGTTCTCGATAACTGTCTTTTAGTGTTGCACAACCAGTTTGAAAATAAAATAACAATTCAAAAAAACTATGTTGATCAAGAACCTATAGTTTATGGTAATGAAGCTAAACTTCACCAAGCATTTATTAGTATATTCCTGAATTCGGAACAAGCCATTCAAGGTTTAGGAGAAATAACTATAACAACAAAAATTAACAACAACTCTGTTATTGCAATAATTGAGGACAATGGGAGCGGCATAAGCGAAGAGAATTTACCAAGAATTACCGATCCATTCTTTACAACGAAGGATCCGGGGAAAGGCATTGGACTTGGTCTTTCCATTGTTTACAGTATTATTCAGGATCATAAAGGATCCATCGATTTTAGTTCGGAACTTGGAAAAGGAACTTCAGTTAAAATTATTTTACCACTTCACAAATAGATGAACATGAAAAAAACAATTCTATACGTCGACGACGAACCCATAAACTTAAGGCTTTTTGCCCTAAACCTTAAACGCGACTTCAAGGTTTTAACGGCCGAATCGGCGGCTCAAGGACTTGAAATTCTTAATAATAACGATGATATTTCTGTTGTAATTAGCGATATGCGAATGCCGAACATGAATGGTCTAGAATTTATTAATATTGCAAGAAACAATAGAAAGAATATTAAATATTTCATTCTTACAGGTTACGACATTACCTTCGAAATAGCCCAAGCACTAGCCAATGGTATAATAAACGAATACTTTAGTAAACCCTTTGAAGCTAGAAAAATAATCGATGTTATTAACCGAGAACTCGATTCGAACTAGCCATTTTTTAACAATTCACTCAAAATAGTTGACTTGAGGTAACTATTCTTTGTACTTTTATTAACCTAACCAAAAAACCTAAAAAGCATGACACTAAAAAAAACCCTTTTAGCATTCCTGTTTACAGGAATAATGGCTATTACATTTGCATCGGTAAATGCTCAGGACGAGAAGAAGGAAGAACTTGAGCGCCCCAAAAACTGCTCCGTTGCTCAAGTTGATAATTTTGTGAACAAAAGTTTCGACTCCTACGAAGAAAGTTTGAAAATTACCGAAGCCGCCACCTTTACATTCGAAGGTGAGGGCGACGAAAGAATTGTGAAAAACGCCAATGGCGAAACCCTCTCCAAAGCCGATGCCCTTTTACAACTGGGCGAACTACTTATAAGAGCAAAAAAACAGAGCGATAACATTCAAACCCTACAAGATCTGCAAAAACCTGCCACCGAAAGCTTAAAAAAATGCCCGGTAACAAAGAAACCCAAAGCAACCAGTAACCTAAATAGTGGAGGTGAGGCGCTTAGCGAGGTAATAAAAGAAACAAAGAAACAAATTGAGCTACTTGACAAACAAATTGAGGAAGTAAACACCCTTAATGATTAGCAACTATTCAAACCATACTAGCCGCTCAGCTAAAAAAGTTGAGCGGTTTTTTTACAAGCCGAAGTTAAACTATGGTTTTAATTACTCGTTATTTTTTTTAGAAAATAATTTTACTTTCTATCACTAATATTCAATAATTTACAAAACATATTCGTGTTTTTTATCCACTTCTTAATCGTCTTCATCAAATAAATTTGACAATAAGAATAATATGCACTAACTTATTTTATTTTTATAAAACGCTTTTTCTTGTATAAGTACAATATTATCCAATTTTTGATATTATCAAACCTTAAAACCTAAA
>CAZLXF010000200.1:0-5614 GCA_964563065.1 uncultured Rikenellaceae bacterium
TAATAAACCTTAGAAAAGTTACAGGGAATTTATAGCCAAACACAAGAACAAACAGAAAATACCAAAATAATGAAGCCAAAAATAATTTACGTTTTATCGCTGTTGCTTATTATGGCATCGGCCTGTAAGTCGAAACAGGAAGAAAACTCTGTTGAAGCCGAGGTGCCAAGGGTAATTACGGTTAAAGCAGTTGAAAAAAACTACACACCAACGCTGGTTTTCTCGGGTACCGTTTTTGCCAACCGCGAAGCGAATCTCGGCGCTGCTCTTCCAGGCAAGGTTGAAAGAATTTTCTTCGAAGAAGGACAATCGGTTAAAAAAGGTGATTTAATCGTGGAGCTATCGGACGAGATGCTAACTCAGGCTGAAATTGAATATCAGACGCTGAAAAAGGATTACGAGCGCGTTTCGCGCCTACGCGAAAAGGGAAGCATTAGCGAAATGGAGTACGACCATATAAAAGCCAAGTTCGAAGCCTCGGAAGCAAAAACCCAAATGGTACGAAAAAATACGCAGGTTTACGCTCCCTTCTCGGGAACTCTGGTTGAACGCATGATGGAAGAAGGCGAAGTTTACTTCATAAACCCCGGCCTCGATCCCGGATATTCAATGCGTTCAGGAATTGTTCGGCTAATGCAGCTCGATCCGGTAATCGTTAAATTCGATTTGAACGAGAAGGATTTAGCAATCGTAAAGCCAAACTTAAAAGCAGAAATTACGGTTGATGCCTGCCCCGATAAAACTTTCTCGGGCGAAATTAACAGCATTAAACCAATGCTCACAACGCTAACCCGAACTTCGCCCGCCGAAGTAAAAATTAGCAATTCTAAAGGAGAACTCAAACCCGGAATGTTTGCTCGCATTACAGTAAGTTTACCTCAACAAAAAGCAGTGTTTATTCCGTTTAAAACCATTTTTAGGTTACCCGGAACCGCCGAGGATTTTGTTTGGGTAGTTGAAAACAATGCGGTTCGCAAAGCTATTGTTACACGTTTCTACTCCGAAGGAGATATGGTTGCAGTTAGCGGAATTAGCCCAAATGTTGAGCTTATTGCCGATGGGAAGTTTCGTGTTTCGGAAGGGCAAAAAGTTGAGGTAGTTCGAAAATAAAAAATTGTAAAATGATACTCCCAAAAATATCTGTAAAACGTCCGGTTGCCATTGCCATGCTTTTCATGGCGGTATTACTTTTCGGTCTAGTTTCGCTCACTCGTCTCCCGCTCGACGTGATGCCCGAAATGGAGCTACCGTCGCTCACCGTTATCACAATATACCCGGGCGCTTCGGCCGTTGAGGTGGAGCAGCAGGTAACCCGAAAGTTAGAAAGTATTCTCGGTGCAACCGAAGGGCTTAAGGAAATCAGTTCACAATCGAAGGAGAACGTTTCGTTCATATCGCTACAGTTCGACTGGGGAACCGACATAAACGCTTCAACCAATAGCGCGCGCGACCTTCTTGAACTGGTGCGCAAGGATTTGCCCAGCGGGGCAACCAATCCGGTAATCTACAAAATAAACTCATCGCTACTTCCCGTTTTGGTTTATGGCGTTACGGCTCGCGAAAGCTACAATGGGCTGGACAGAATAATTGAGGATCAGGTGGCCGGACAACTGCGGAAACTTCCTGGCGTTGGGTCGGTTATAGTTTTGGCAACGCCAAAAAGGGAAGTCAAAGTTGAAGTCGATCCGCTTAAGCTGAAAGCCTACAACATTTCAATAAACCAAATTACCACAATTCTTCAGGCCGAAAACATAACCATCCCCGGAGGTAACATAAAAATTGGTGAAAACGATTTTGCCATCCGCATTCCCGGCGACATAGAAAACCTGAAGCAACTTGAGGATGTGGCATTAATTTCATTCAACAATAGGGTAATAAGGCTGAAGGATGTGGCAACCGTAACCGATGGCTACCGCGAAATGGACGAGCATTCACGCAGCACGCACGGTAAGGGCGTTGGAATTATGGTTCAACGTCAAACCGGAGAAAACACGCTGGCTGTAACCCGCGCCGTAAGAACAAAACTGAAAGAAATTGAGAAAACACTCCCGGCCGACGTGAGCATTAACGAGGTTATGAACTCCGATGAGCTGATTGTTGAAAGTATCAAGAACCTTACACAGTCGCTGTGGTATGCGCTATTTTTTGTTGTAGTAATTGTTTTCGCATTCCTCAGGGAATGGAGGCTTAGCCTCATCGTGTTCCTAACCATTCCATTCTCACTAATTACTGCTTTTATACTAATGTTTGCGCTTGGTTGGACAATCAATATTTTCAGCCTAATGTCGCTAATTATTGCCATGGGAATGGTGGTTGACAACGCAATAGTGGTTCTCGAAAATATCACGCAACATATTGAGAAGGGGTTGAAACCAATTGAAGCGGCTGTTGTGGGAACCAGCGAAATGGGACAGGCAATTACAGCATCAACGCTTACTACGCTCATGGTTTTTATCCCAATGATTTTTATGGGCGGAATTGTTGGAGTAATGTTCAAGCAGCTGGCAATTCTAACTTCGGTAACCATGATTGCATCGCTATTTACTGCCTTAACGCTTACGCCAATGGCTTCGTCGCTACTTCTGGTAAAACGAAAAAAGCAGGCCGAACAAAAACACTTCCTTATTTACCGATTAAGCGAAAAGTTTTTCGTTTTCCTCGAAGAAATTTACCGTAAAACCCTTGTGTGGGCTGTTCGTCATAAAACTTTTTCACTGCTGGTAACGCTGGTTGTACTGGTTGTTAGCCTGTGGGTTGGTAAAGATTTGGGAACCGACTACATTCCAGAATTCGATGCGGGCGATATGGTTGTTGTAATTGAAACGGAAATTGGTTCCACAGCCACAAAAACCGACTCCGTTGCGCAAGTTGTAATGGATATTGTTCAACGTGAAGTTCCCGAGCTGGTTCCCGGAAGCCTCTCTGCCACATCGGGGCAGTCGGAGGACGGAGTTCTAACCTCAGTTGGTTTCCGCGAGGGGAAGAATATTTCCACAATTCTTGGGCATCTTTCGCTCCCAAACCACAGGGAACGTTCAGCAAAACAAATTGCCCACGATTTACGGCCACACATAGCACAAATTCCTGAAATTGTAAATTTCAACATCATAGGTGGAAGTATAATTTCTCAGGCAGTAACTGGAAACGTAAAGCCCATCGAGTTTCATATTAGCGGCAGCAACTACGAGCAGCTGAATACTATTGCCGATAGCTTAACCCAGAAACTCCAAAAATCGTCAACCTTTACCGATGTTGTAAATACCGTTGACAAAGGGAAACTCGAAATTCAGGTGAAGATTGACAGGCAAAAGGCTTCGGCCATGGGACTGAATTCTGCCATGATTGGCCTACAGGTACGCCAGGCTATATACGGAGCCGAAGCAGGCGCCATTAAGGAAGAAGGCAACGAATTTTCCATAAACGTAAAATACAACTCGGAGTATACTGGCGACATTGAACGAATTAAGAACATTAGCCTTACAAACCTTTTCGGGCAGCAAGTTCCACTTGGCTCAGTAGCCGAAATTGTACTGGGAAGCGGCTCGTTGCAAATTGACAGGCTTTCGCAGGAACGTGTAGTGAAAGTTTTGGCCGAGCTTAACCGCGTATCTTTGGGCGAAGCCCAAAAAGAGGCACAACGAATTCTCGATGAAGCAGAAATTCCTTCGGGAGTTGATGTAACCCTTTCGGGGCAAACCGCACAGCAAGGGCAATCGTTCACCGATTTGTACCTAATATTTTTCCTTGGCATTGCGCTGGTTTACATGGTTATGGCCGGACAGTTCGAATCGTTTAAGGATCCGTTCATAATTATGTTTGCCGTTCCACTAACTTTTATCGGAGTAATTTGGGCGTTCAAACTAACCGGAATTACCCTTAGCGTTACCACGTTTGTTGGCGTAATTATGCTGCTCGGAATTGTTGTGAACAACGGAATTGTTCTGGTTGATTACACCAACCAGCTTCGGAAAAGAGGAGTGGAAGTTTACGCTGCCATTCAGGAGTCGGGCCGAAGCCGTTTACGCCCGGTTCTAATGACTAGCCTCACCACAATGCTGGGAATGCTTCCGCTTGCGCTAAGTAACGGAATGGGACGCGAAGCTTACCAGCCACTAGGCATTACAATGATTGGCGGGTTGTTGGTTTCAACATTTATTACGCTGCTGGTTGTTCCAACGGTTTACGCAGCTTTCCACAAGAATAAAGGATAAAAAAGGCTTTAAATTTTTAAAAAGTTTGCTGTAATTGTAAGCATGTTCAATTAACATCATGGCTTCTATCTGTGTACTGCGGATACGAAGCCATGTTAGTTTGTAATAAGTCGTATTTAGAAGCAGATTTTAAGTTGTTTTATGCTTATACAAGGAAGTCTGAAATTCTTCTCGAAACAAAGCGCTGTAATGAACCCGTTGGAGAGCAATTACTCGGATACTTTAGTCGTAAAAGTGCATGATGACAGGACTATTACTCCTCTTTTAGAAATATTATTATCATGCGTTTATCTTCCGTCTTCCACCATCGGCCATAAATTACGTTTCGATAAAATTTAAACATCTTCCTGGTATTCATAGAAAATTATAACTTTGCTTCAACCCCACGTATTGATAGGAATGACAACCGAAAAGCATTTAAACTCCATTGCACAACACCAAAAGTTAGGAAACGCAACCCGCAAACCCATAAGCCAAAGTTGCTTCGCAACCTACTATATTATCACTAAAAAGAATGTTCCTGTTGGCTTTATGGTGCTGATAATATGCTTGTTAATATTTTCATCTTGCGGTATATTAAGAAATATGATGCCATCAAGCAGCTATACAAGCGTAGAAATAAAAAACGACAGCATATATTATACCCCAATTATTTGGAGTTATGACAGTTTAAACAACGGTGAGGTTAAAAGAAATGCAATGTATGTTCCTGTTTACATTGAAACGTTTAAACAAAATGCTTTAATGCAATTCGATATAGGCTCAAACGTAAGTGGATTCTACAAGAAAACTATAAACCTACTTATTGAGAATTTACCTGAACTTCAAGAAAATATTAAGACCACAGAAAAAGGAAGGGAATACTTTAAAAATGCAAAACTTTCTCTTAACAAAGGGGTTACTTTAAACAAGGATAAACTTTATATGTGGCAGAATATGGGTCACGATTCGTTACCTGAGTCAATGCCAATAATTGGTACAATCGGATATGATATTCTTGATGAGAACGTCCTGATAATTGACTATGTTAACCATAGAATAGCATTGGTGAGTGAATTGCCTGCTGAATTCGAAAAAAGAATGACCTTCATTGAAAAAGCAGATTTGAAGAAATTTCCAGTTATTCTTCCCTTTAAACTTGGAACGAAGAAAATTCGGCTTTTTTTTGACACAGGTTCAAGTTCGGCACAAGTTTTAACAAGTACTAGACGACTGAAAAGATTAGCTGTAAACAGAGAAGTAGTTCCTTTAGATTCGGGTTATTCGTGGGGTAAATTTGAAGTTGAATACAGAGCCAGAGAACAAAAACTTAAAGACGCAAGATTACAAATTGGAAATATCTGTTTAGGGCAAGTTCAAGTAAGCGGGTTGGATAGGTTTAATAGATTATTTACGTTAACAGG
>CAZLXF010000201.1:0-5614 GCA_964563065.1 uncultured Rikenellaceae bacterium
TGCTAAGCGCCACCAGCGAGTCGGGTTTGTAGGTGGTGAACTTAACTGCCACCATACCGTTTTGGGTTCCCTCGCCGTAAATACCATAGCCACTCTCGGCTGTTCCGTCGTCGTAAGCGTAATAGTTTTTGAATTCCTGAACGTACCGTATTGTGTCGTTCCAACGTAAATGGTAGGTTTCGGGGTTGAAATCGGTAATAAGGTAGCTGGTGTATTCAAACTTAGCCGAGTCGCTCCATGCTGAAGTGAAATCGTACAGAAAGTTTCGGAAAAGCTCAACCCGGCTGTATGGGAAAATGTTTTCGGCTCCCTGCGAGAAATTGTAAACATCGTTGGTTGAAAGATTTTCAATGGAAAATCTTCGGGTTACGTTCCATGTTTGGCTTCCAAGGTTCTGATAGTAAACCGTAAAGGTTCTGGGGTCGTTTATTTCCGTTTCCTGTGCCAGATCGAAATGTTTCCATGGAATGGACTGATAGCTGTTTAGAACCGAACCCAATGGTCTGTAAAATGTTATATCGTTTAGAATGGTGTCCTTGTAACTTCTAAACCTGTCGAGCCAAACTATGTCGATGTTCCAGTGGTCGGAATTACTCCTTAGTCCGGGAACGTGAGTATTCTCAGAGAGTGAAGCGAAATTTCTAAACCTTAGCTGAAAATTTTCGGACAGGAAACGTTCTTCGATTATTGGGAAGTGAACCATGTGAAAAGTTCTGTTCAGCGTATCGGAAACGTAGCTTTTAGAGCGGTTTGGGAAAAGTTGGTTAAACTCTTGAAGTTTGTTTTGAGTAAAATCGGCTGAGGCCGACCATACTTTTACCCAGGCACCATTGGTAGAATCAAAAAACTCTAACATTAATGAATCCTGCTTTTGAGGCTGGTTCCCGTTTCCTTGTGGTTGGTACCAAAATGTTAGGTAAACAGTTGTGTCGCTTGGGAAGTTAAGGTTTATGGCATTTGAAGTTAGCGTATCGGCCGATGACTTATAAATTGAAAGGTTTGGGTAAAGGTTGCCATTGCTGCCAATGGCATCGAAAGTTGCAACGCCATTAGTTTTTGAGTTTATTCCGTATGATGCATTTACCTGCACGTTTTGGTTATTCCACATATCGTTTGCAGGAATTGCTAGCCCTTTTGAAAAATCTTCGAAAAAGGGAAGTGCAACCGTAATTTGTGAATTTCGCGATTGATTCAGTGGCGATACTGCTGGTGAGGATGTTAAATCGACCAGAATTTCGCCGCTATTTTGCGCAAATGCGCAAGGAAGTATAAACAGGAGCAGAAAAGTGATGGTTGTTCTTGTCATTCCAATATTTCCTCTTCAATTTCTTGGTATGTTTGTTTCATTTCAGGTTCCTTATCCTTCTGCCTTTCTTCCTCAAGCACTGGTATCCTCGATTCGTTCAGGGTTAGCCACAAATCTACTCTTGCTCCAAACGAAACTGAGGTTTCCCCAACTGGATTAGGATACTGGCTGTAAACTTTGGCTTCAACGCTATCGCGATGATTTGAAATGGTAGCATCGAAGGTAAGCTTACCCATATTTAACGAAGCATCGATTAAAACATTGCGTGCTTCGGTAAATGTTAGCCCAATTACTCTTGGAAGTGGTGTTTTTTGATTGTAAAACCCTTTTCCCAACTGTAGGTTTATTCTCGAACCTTTAGGAATTTCCTCTCCGGGTTCAATAATTTTCCCTTCGAAACGCTGCTCAAGAACATTGTTAACAGCAATGTCGGGAGTGAAAGAAAGAGTTCCTATTATTAGCCCCTGTAAATCGAGAATCGATTTTGCCTGTCGAAGTGTAACGCCAACAACATCGGGCATTTCAACCATAAGCGGGTTGAGAGCGTTGATGGTTACAAACACTCTTCGATTCGGTTTAACGTAGGTGTTTGGATTTGGATTCTGGTCAATTACCGAGCCGGGTTCGCGGGTAAGGATGTATAACGAGTCGGAAACTTCAATTCGAAGGTTCTTCTCCTTTGCTATTTCTCGCACTTCGAAAATTGAAAGTCCCGCAAAATCTGGAACCGGAAAACCTTGTCCATGCCTCGTGAAAAAATGGAGGAAAGCAAAAAAGAACATAATAAAGCCCAGAACTATTGCTCCAGCAATTAGCGGACTCTTAACGAAAGGTTGTGAATATATTCTTTTGAAGAAATCTTTAACTTTTTGCATACTTCCTTTTTTAGAAGGTTGAAAACCCTAACGTATTTGAACTAACGACAAAAGTATAATTTTATCGCCAAACACGAGTTAAGGTTTGTAATATAAATCGATTTTTAACGATTCCCCCTGTTCCCTCTGCCTGTGGGTGTGTTTTTTGCTGTTTCTTGACGCATAAATGATATAGGTGTCATATGCTATGAGTAGAAAATATTTGTTGGCGTTCATTTATTGCGTTTTTTTAATTCGATTTTTTTAAAATCGTTGTTGTATTTTACAAAAACTACCCATATATTTGTAACCATTGAATAAGGTTTAATAATGTGGTTATATGAAAGATTATTTATCATTATCTGAAACTGCTGAAATTGTAGGTAAAAGCAAGGAAACCCTACGAAGATGGGATAAAGAAGGCATTTTGATTGCAGTTCGAGAACCCGTTTCAAATTACAGGGTTTACAAGAAATCAGATGTTCAAATGCTTTTAGGAAGTTTGTTCCCTGAAATGGATAATGATAGTGTTTCTAATTACGTAAAGGCTGAATACCCATATTCCGTTATTGAACTTTTTGCAGGCGCAGGTGGACTGGCCATTGGGCTTGAGAAAGCGGGTCTAAATTGTGTTGCATTGAACGAAATTGATAAATGGGCTTGCCAAACACTTAGGATGAACAGACCCAAATGGAATGTTCTTGAGGGCGATATAAAGAATTTTAGTTTTTCGGCATATAAAGATAAAGTTGACATAGTGACGGGAGGTTTTCCTTGTCAAGCGTTTAGTTATGCTGGAAAAAAACTTGGCCTTAACGATGCAAGAGGCACTCTTTTCTATGAGTTTGCGCGAGTTGTTAAAGAGGTTAATCCTGCAATTTGCTTGGGCGAAAATGTTCGTGGGTTGTTAAGCCATGAGAAAGGGAAAACTCTTCAAGGAATGATTTCAATACTTGATGAGATTGGCTACAACGTTGTTCCTGTTCAAGTTTTAAAAGCAATAAATTTTAGAGTCCCACAAAAAAGAGAACGATTAATACTAATTGGAATTCGAAAGGATATTGACATTACTTATGAATACCCAAAACCCCACAATAAAATCTATACTCTAAAAGATGCATTAAAGAAAGGAGACCTATTTAATTGTGACGTTCCCAAATCGGATGGAACTAAATATCCGAAAAACAAGAAAAAAGTTCTTGATTTAGTTCCACCTAAAGGTTACTGGCGTGATCTTCCGCTTGATATACAAAAGGAATATATGGGCGGTAGTTTCTATTTAGGTGGTGGAAAAACAGGCATGGCACGAAGAATTGGTTGGGATGAACCATCATTAACCTTAACTTGCAGCCCTGCCCAAAAACAAACGGAAAGATGTCACCCTGATGAAACACGCCCTTTCACCATAAGAGAGTATGCTCGCATCCAAACTTTTCCTGATGATTGGAAGTTCTCGGGTTCAACATCTCAGCAATATAAACAAATAGGTAATGCAGTACCAGTAAATTTAGGGCAAGAAATTGGTTATTCGATAGTAAAATTTTTAAATGAATTTTACTTTATGAAAAATCAAAAAGCGGTGAATTTTTAATCTCCTCTGCTAAATCACTACAACCTTTATTTATCAAATTTTTGGTATCAATACTATTAATGCTTTTGTGTAATTCATCCACTAAAACATTGTAAAAGTTTGGAAAGCCAGTTACTCTATGCCAAAAATCTTTCCCAACTACTACGGGATGAGTTTTATCAATTACTTTGTAGTGCATGCTAAGTTCACTCTTTTCACCATAAAGAACTCCAACTATAAAGTCTGAGTTGCTAATACCTTCAAATGCCTTGTTTGTTCTTGCTAAATTTATTGTTCTTGTAAATTTCTGGATCAATGGTTTTACATCTTCGGAGTTTATTGTGTTTGGGCCTGATTTTAGTTGACACCATTTTTTCCTTTTATCAATTTTATCAACAAATTCAATATCCATTCCTTTTACGAGAGAACCATTTGCTAACCCTAACTCCACAAACATATTCTGAATTCTGGTTCCAAAAGAAGTGTTTATGGATGTTCCAAGAACTCGTGGGTAAAACAGAGCCTTTGCAACTCCTTCAGAACTATAGTTTCCTTCAAGAACCCTTGAAAGATATTTAACAACAATAGGATTAATATTATATGATTTCAGCCTTGAGTTTTTCTTAAGTGATGTCTCAATGTGATTCTTGAAAATATAAGTTTCAAAATAATCAACAATTGTATTTATGAGTTCTTTTTCATTCATAGTTCTATCAGTTTTATCCAAATGTAGTGATTTTTCTCAGAATGATTATATCATCGGTTTCCAAAAAATTATTGTCATCTTGTTGGTTTTTCTTCATTATGTTATTTGAAAATGAGGAAATTATCAATTGAGCAGAGTTAGCCTGTTTTTTGTTAAATGTTTGTTTCAAATTTTGATAAAACCTCTTTCATAATTGACTGAATATTTATTCTTCCTTTTCGCGTCAAATTTCTACCTTCGTCACAAAAAAATTAATGTTGAAATTTTTAAAATCATTGTGTTTTATGGCAGCCGCTATTTGTGTGGGTTGCTCAAGCAATGGTTCTGGGAATAAGTTGGATGCGGAAATATACGAGGGTGATAAAACAATTCTTTCCTACGCAAAGGGGTTTAGCATTGAAACTTCCGATAACGGATTTCAAGTAGAAGTTTACAATCCATGGCAGGGAGCAAAAAATATTAGCTACAGGTACAACCTCGTAAATAGAAATTACATAGAAGAATCGGATAGTATTGAGAATTTAATTCCAATTCCGGTTACTCGGGTTGTTTGTCTTTCAACCACTCACATCGCTTTTATCGACCTGCTTAACTCTTCTGAGAAAATTGTTGGCGTTTCCGGGTTAAACTACGTGTCGAGTCCCAACCTTCGTGAAATGATTTCAGAAGGCAAAGTTAGCGATGTTGGATACGAGCAAAGCATTAACTACGAGTTGGTACTGAGCCTAAAGCCCGATGTGGTTTTCAGCTACGGTGTAGGTGCCGAGGCTGCCGGTTACCTTCATAAGTTTACCGATTTGAAAATACCTGTGGTTTTTATTGGCGATTATCTGGAAAATTCGCCGCTTGGCAAGGCCGAATGGATGAAGTTTTTTGGGCTGTTTCTAGGTAAGCAAAATTTGGCCGATTCACTATTTGCCAGCATTGAAAACGACTATCTTAAAACAAAAAATCTTGTTGATGAGGTAGCATCAAAACCCAAAGTTTTTGTAAACTTACCTTGGAACGAAACCTGGTATTTTCCGGGAGGAAGTAGCTACATGGCTAATTTAATTAACGATGCCGGAGGTGATTATTTGCTGAACTATTTAGAAGGAAGCGTAAGTCACCCTATTAGCATCGAATCGGCTATGGTAAAAGGCATGGATGCCGATATTTGGATTAACACGGGTTCGGCA
>CAZLXF010000202.1:0-5568 GCA_964563065.1 uncultured Rikenellaceae bacterium
ACTACTTTACTTCTGAACCATTGGCAACGCTTTCGTTTGGCTGAACAAAACGAAGATTGCCGTCGGCATCTTCAGCCATCAGAATCATTCCGTGCGACTCGATTCCCCTAATTTTTCGGGGAGCAAGGTTAATGAGTATTGCCACCTGACGACCAATCACCTCATCGGGTTTAAAGTACTCGGCAATACCCGAAACCACAGTTCGCTGGTCAACCCCGGTGTCAATTTTTAGCTTCAACAGTTTCTGGGTTTTTGGAACCACCTCTGCCTCCAAAACCGTGCCGGTTCTAATGTCCATTTTTGAAAACTCCTCGTAGGAAATTTCAGGTTTCTGTGGGTTAGCCTTCTTTGTAGCGCTTTCGTTCGCAGCTTTTGTAGCTTGAAGTTTTGCCAGCTGACTCTCTACTGCCTCGTCCTCAATTTTTTCGAATAGCAATTCCGCTTTGTTCAACTGGTGACCAACGCTCAATAAGCTCTCTCCAACACTTTCCCAATTCAACTTATCGAAATTCAGCATTTTGCAGAGTTTTTCTGCCGTAAACGGCAGAAATGGTTCGCCAAGAATGGCAATATTTGCCGAAATTTGTAGTGAAATATTCAGAATTGTTTCAACTCTTTCTGGTTCCGTTTTGAAAAGTTTCCATGGCTCGGTATCGGCCAGGTATTTGTTGCCCAAGCGGGCAAGATTCATTAGTTCCTTAAGCGATTCCCTAAATTTAAACGCTTCTAAGTTATCTTCAATAGATTTCTTAATCCTTGGTATTTCATTTAATGTTTCTTTATCAAAATCGGTGAGAGTAGTAATACTTGGTACTTTCCCTTCGAAATACTTATGTGTTAGCACCATTGCCCGGTTCACAAAGTTTCCAAGAATGGCTACCAGCTCGCTGTTATTACGGGTTTGGAAATCCTTCCAGGTAAAATCGTTGTCCTTGGTTTCGGGCATATTTGCAGTTAGCGTGTAACGCAGAACGTCCTGCTTGCCGGGGAAATCCTCAAGGTACTCGTGGAGCCAAACTGCCCAGTTGCGCGAGGTAGAAATTTTATCGCCTTCAAGATTTAAAAATTCGTTGGCTGGAACATTATCGGGCAGAATGTAGCTTCCTTCGGCTTTTAGCATTGCTGGGAAAACAATACAGTGAAAAACGATATTATCCTTCCCAATAAAATGTATCATGCGGGTTTCCGAATCCTTCCAATATTTTTCCCAGTCGGGAGTTAGCTCACGGGTTGCAGAAATGTAGCCAATGGGCGCATCGAACCAAACGTACAGAACTTTTCCTTCGGCGCCATCAACGGGAACAGGTACTCCCCAATCCAAATCGCGGCTAACGGCGCGAGGTTGTAACCCAATATCGAGCCAACTCTTGCACTGCCCGTAAACGTTGGCTTTCCACTCTTTATGTTCCTCCAGAATCCACTTTTCAAGGAATGGCTGGAACTTATCGAGCGGTAAAAACCAGTGCTTGGTTTCCTTTAGCACCGGCGCCGACCCGCTTAACGTTGACTTTGGATTGATTAAATCCGTTGCATTCAAACTGGTTCCACACTTCTCGCACTGATCGCCGTAGGCGTTTGGGTTTGAACAGTGCGGACAGGTTCCTGTAATGTACCTGTCGGCCAAAAACTGCTTCACCTCGCCATCGTAGTATTGCTCGGTAGTTTTTTCAATAAAAACTCCGTCGTCGTAAAGCTTGCGGAAAAACTGCGAGGCAGTTTCGTAATGAACCTTCGACGAAGTACGAGAGTAGATATCGAATGCAATTCCAAAACGTTCAAACGAATCCTTAATTATTGCGTGGTACTTATCAACAATTGCCTGCGGCGAAACGCCTTCCTGACGAGCTTTTATGGTAATTGGAACTCCGTGCTCATCTGAACCACAAATAGAAATAACTTCCCTCCCTTTCAACCGAAGGTAACGCGTGTAAATATCCGAAGGAATGTAAACGCCTGCTAGATGGCCAATATGAATTGGTCCGTTTGCATACGGAAGTGCCGATGTAATTAGGTATCGTTTGGGTGTGTTCATCACAAAAAAGATTTGTTTACTCAAAAAAACAAGCCCACGTTGGGGCTTTTGTGCCATTTTGTATTATCTTTCATTCCCGTTTGGGTTGAAAAACAACTTACAAAGATATTAATTTTTTATGGAGCTTATAACCCCAACTTCATTAAAAGAAGGTGATTTTGTTGGAATTGTGGCACCTGCCCGTAAGGTTAGCGAAGAGGAGGTTCTTCCTGCCATTAAATTACTAACAAGTTGGGGGTTACAGGTTTTGTTGGGTAAAAATATTTACGGTTCTTTTAATCAATTTTCGGGAACAGATTCCCAGCGTGCTGCCGATTTTCAGGAAATGATTGACAACCCGAAAGTTAAAGCAATTATTTGCGCTCGTGGCGGCTATGGAAGTATTAGGCTACTCAATTTGCTTGATTTACGGGCTTTACAGCGAAATCCGAAGTGGGTTGTTGGATATAGCGATATTACAGTTTTCCACGCAATGTTAAACACATGGTTCTTTCTGGAAACTATACATGGTACAATGCCTCTCAACTTCCCGAAAGATGGGAGCGATAATATTTCAACCCAAAGTTTACGAAAAGTTCTGTTTGGCGAAAGCCCAACCTACAACGGGCCATCCCATGAGTTTAACCGGCTGGGAATTGTCGAGGGTTTGCTAACCGGAGGAAATCTTTCAATCCTAAATAGCGTTGCCGGAACCGATGCCGACATTACCACCGATGGCAAAATTCTTTTTATTGAGGATTTGGACGAATACCTCTACCACATCGACCGCATGATGATGAACCTGAAACATAGCGGGAAATTTACCAACCTTTCCGGGCTAGTGGTTGGTGGCATGAGCGACATGAACGACAATACCATTCCGTTTGGGAAAACTGCCTACGAAATTATTAGAGAATGCGTTTCAGAATTCGATTTTCCTGTTTGTTTCGGATTTCCGGTTGGACACCAGGAACCAAACCTTGCGATGGTAATGGCACGAAAAGTGAAGTTTACAGTTGATGAGAACGGATCAACTCTTTCATTCTATCCTCCCAACTGTAAGTTGTAATCCTTAAGATGAGTTAGTTTTTTATTATGTCTGTGTTGGAATAATCTGAGTAAAAAAATAAGGTAATGAGGTAAAACTCAACTTTGGTTAGAATTTTACTAAGGTTTATTGAAACAATAAGGTTTTTGGTAACATTAACCTTATTTCTCTTTAAATAACCTTAGTAAGCAAGAAAATATGTCCCAACATAATTTTATACAAAACTCATTTTATTTATAATCCAACCAACCTCTTTCACAAAATTTAACAATCCGTATCTTTTTGACATATAGTTTCTTGTAAAATTTATTCGACCATTCGACAAAATTAGTCGAATAATTACTTGCATTCTCTTTTCGGCTGTTGTACTTTTGGACGTAATTAGTCATTTAGTCGAATAACAAAAAAATGAAAAAAGAAACCAAGCAAGCAGTTGATCCATACGACAATATGCGAAACACGATAATTAGCATTGCTACCGATGTGTTCGCGAAGTTTGGGTTTAAAAAAACAACTGTCGACGATATTGCGCAGGCGCTGCGCAAAGGGAAAAGTTCAATTTACTACTACTTTAAAAGTAAGGATGAAATTTTTGAGGCGGTAGTTGACCGGGAGGCCGATGTTCTGCGAACAAAAATTAAGGAGGTGCTAAACAGCTCGTTAAATGCAATGCTTAAGCTGCGCGAAGTTATAAAACTACGTTTAGAGTTGGTGAACGAAATGGTGAACTACTATGCGCTGCTTAAAAACAACGATTTAACCAACCTAACATTTGCCGAGAAGCTTCGCAGCAAATTCGATGAGGAAGAAGTTCGTATTGTAAAGGAAATTCTCGAAGAGGGCATCGATACCGGAATTTTTAAGGTGAAGGACACTGAACTTTCGTCAATTGCAATAATTACTGCAATGAAGGGTGTTGAAATTCCATTGCTTATAAACAGTCCAAAAGCAGATGATTTAGAGAAAGTTATTGACGATATGCTTGATATACTTTTCTTCGGTTTGGTAATTCGAAACGAGTAAACTTTTTTGAAATGAGAAACAAACTTCTTTTGTATCTGGCTCCGCTACTATGGTCGTTTAGCGCAAGTTCACAGCAGTCGCTTTCGCTGGAAGAATGTAAAAGTATGGCGCTGGAGCACAACTTCAAAATCCGAATTGCAGTGGAGTATGTTGGGGCTGCCAACGCTCTGTCGAAATCGGCAAAAACTGCATTTTTACCAAGTTTCAGCGCTAACGGCATGTACACTCGTACAAACAAACAATTCAGCCTGCTGGAGAACGACATGATAATTCCGGTGATTCCGTTTAGCACTATCGATCCCGAAACCGGACAGTTCGACCCAAACCTCGATCCTGCAAACACATTCGTAATGAATCCTATTAGCGGCGGAATTCTTCTTGATAAAGATGGAAATCCAGTGTTCAAGAACTATGCGTGGCTACCAAAGGATCAGCTAAAAATTGGAAGCAAAAATACGTTTATTGGAGGTGTGTCCATGTTTCAACCAATTTATGTTGGAGGGAAAATTCGTGAACTTTACAAAATAAGCCAGTATGGCGAAAATATTGCCAATTCGAATAAAAAAGTTGAAGAAAGCGAGGTTGCTTACAATGTTGAAGAAGCCTACTGGCGAGTGGTTTCGCTTCAGGAGAAAGTGAAAATGGTGGAAGCCTACCAGCAGCTGCTGGAAAAACTTTCCGTTGATTTGGAGAACCTTTACGCTGAAGGAATTATTATTAAAAACGATTTGCTTAAAGTAAAGGTAAAAACCAACGAGGTAAACCTCAACCTTCTGAAAGCAAAAAATGGTTTAACCCTTTCGCGAATGGCGCTTTGTCAGCTAACCGGTTTGCCCCTTAGCTCAAGTATAATTCTTACCGATAGCCTTGGCCATTCAGTTGAACTAACTCCCGAAATGGCTTACGCCGATAGCGCATTGGCTCAACGTGCCGAACTTGAAGCGTTACGGCAAGGCGTAAACATTGCAAATTCGAGTGTGCAGGTTATGAAATCGAGATACCTTCCAAACATTGGGTTAACTGCAAACTATATGCTTATGAATCCAAATCCTTACAACGGTTTTGCTGAGGAGTTTGGTGGCGATTGGAATGTTGGCGTAGCCATAAACATTCCCATTTACCACTGGAACGATAAGGCTCACACACTTCGCGCCGCAAGGCACGAACAGAAGGCGGCTGAGCTAAAACTGCAGGAAGCACGCGAAAAGATTTCACTGCAAGTACAGCAGGCAATATTCAGAGCAATCGAATCGTCGAAAAAAGTGCAGATGGCCGATGAGAACCTAAAACTTGCCGAAGAAAACCTAAAAGTAGCAACCGATTCGTTCAGCGAGGGCATGGTTAAAACTACCGATATTTTAGAAGCCCAAGCCATGTGGCACGATGCATTCAGCGAACTTATTGATGCACGAATGGAAAATAAGCTAGGAATAATAAACCTTAGAAAAGTTACAGGGAATTTATAGCCAAACACAAGAACAAACAG
>CAZLXF010000203.1:0-5560 GCA_964563065.1 uncultured Rikenellaceae bacterium
ATGAGTAAAATCCTTCTTACCGGTGGAACCGGTTATATTGGGTCGCACACAGCGGTAGAGTTAATTAACGCTGGTTTTGAGGTGGTTATTGTCGATAACCTTTCAAACTCAAGTGCTGATGTGCTCGATGGGATAGAGCGGATTACTGGCGTTAAACCAGAATTTGTGAAGGCCGATTGTGCCAATATGGAGTCGATGGTTAGCTTGTTTAATCGGTATCCCGATATTTGCTCGGTAATTCATTTTGCTGCCCTTAAAGCTGTTGGAGAATCGGTGGAGAAACCTTTGCAGTACTACCATAACAATATTACTTCGCTTTTAAACTTATTGTTTTTATTAATCGAGCGTTGCCAAAGTAGCAACTTCGTTTTTTCCAGTTCGTGCACAGTTTACGGTCAGCCCAATGTATTACCCGTAACCGAATTATCTCCCTATAAACCAGCCTCGTCTCCCTACGGAAATACAAAAAAAATAGCAGAAGATATTTTGAGAGATTCCGTTCATGCCAGCAAAACCTTAAAGGTAGTTGCGTTAAGGTATTTTAATCCTGTTGGTGCTCATCCTTCGGCTGAGATTGGTGAGTTACCACAAGGGAAACCCGATAACCTGATTCCATTTATAACCCAAACCGCTGCTGGAATAAGAGAGAAACTTTTGATATTTGGGAATGATTATGATACGCCTGACGGAACAGCAATTCGCGATTACTTTCATGTGGTTGATTTAGCAAAAGCCCATGTTATTGCATTACAACGTATGATTGATGGAAAGAGCAATAATAATTTTGAAGTTTTCAATGTTGGTGCAGGGAAAGGGATTACCGTTCTTGAAATAGTAAAAACTTTTGAAAGGGTAACGGGTGCAAAGTTGAATTATGAATTCACTGGCCGCAGGGAGGGCGATATAGAGAAGGTTTGGGCTGATACTTCTTTGGCAAATAAAGAGTTAGGGTGGAATACTAAAAGTTCCCTCGATGAGGCGTTACTTTCTGCTTGGAAATGGGAAAAGAAGATTAGAAATATTATCTAAATCAGACAAGGATATTTGCAAAGCGCCCGGGTTTTCCGGGCGCTTTTGTTTTTAGTGCTTATTTACTAGTAATTTTTTTGTAGCCAAAATTTTACCATCCTGTTCTACGGAGTAGAGGTAAATCCCGTTTGCGAGCGAACTCACATCGAACGAAACATTTCCATTCTCCTGTTGAATTTTCCTCTCCAAAAGGGTTACTCCCACAATATTCTTCACAGTTATTTTTGCATCAGAATTCAGAATATTTCTCGAGTATGAAATATTTAAAACGTTCGATTCAACAGGGTTGGGGTATGCAAAAATGCTTGGGACTAACGTTTGAGGAGTAATACCTGTTCCCTCCTGAATACTGAAGTTAATAGTGATACTAGCCTTGTCATCTTCATCACTAATGTTGAAAACTTCGTATGATATTTTTGCGTTTCCGCTGTTACCCTGCGGGTAAAACTCTACGTAAAAATCGCTTGAGGTTGTGGTTTGTCCGGCACCAATAGTAAATGGGTTTGGCGACTCTTCAACCGTTGGACTGAAACATTCACCAAGGCAAAAAGTGTTCTCGCTGCCTTCAATGTTTTCAATTACCCGTTTTTTAATTTTTACCTGAATGTCGGATGATGAAGTGTTGGATATGTTTATAATAACCTTCATGTCGCGCGATGGTGTACCCTCAACAGTTATTTCACTATTACTTACATCTTCCTCATTGTACAAAAGTTTAATGTTTTGTCCGTTAACGGTTAATGTAGCCGATGCTACAAATAGTCCTATTAAAATGTTAAAAAGTAGTTTCATAATTATTTTTTTTGCAAAAATATGCAAATGTTTACATATTCGCATATATATTTGTGCAATTTAAATCGTTTTAGTTAATAAAAAAAATTATGATGAAACTTAACTTACTAGCACTGGGTATACTCCTATCAACACTAACATTTGCTCAGGGGAAGAATGGAACCGTACACGTATCTGAAGATTTCAGCTCTAGTTTCCCTCCATCGGGGTGGAGTATTGAGAATTATGAAACTAAGTGGTCTTCTGTTAATTCCGCTAAAGCAGGAGGCTCTGCACCGGAACTTCAATTCGAGTACACATCTGGAAACTTAACTACTCGTTTCATTTCGCCAAGCGTTGACCTATCTGGTGTTGAAAATTTGGTGCTCAGTTTCCGACAACTCGTTGACCACTATGGTGCAGGTTACAGTATTGGTGTGGCTACACGTTCAAATTCAGGATCGTGGAATACAGTTTGGTCGGTTTCTCCAGCCGATAATATTGGACCAGAACTTAGTGATATCCTTATTTCCAATGATGATGTAGGTTCCTCAAGTTTTCAATTTTGCTTTTTCCTTTCGGGGAATGCTTACCAAATCGATTACTGGTACATCGACGATGTAGAATTATATACTCCTAATACCGATGACATTACGATTAACTCAATTGTTGCTCCCGACTATTTCGCTCAGGGCGAAATGACCATTGGTGCTGTGGTGAAGAATGTTGGTTTAACGCAGGTTACCTCTTTCGATGCCAGCTACCAGATTGATGATGGGGAAGTGGTTACCCAAAGTTTTTCAGGATTGGAACTCGATCAAACCGATACCTATGAAATTGAATTCGACCAAACCTGGGCTGCCACTCCTGGAACATATACCTTAACTGTTTTTGTTTCAAACTTTAATGGTGCAGGCGATGATAACGATACTGAAAATGACTCACAGTCGAAAACGCTAAATATTGCTTCGCAAACTACAGTGAATATGCCACTTTTCGAGTCGTTTACAAGTTCAACGTGTCCTCCTTGCGCAACCTTTAACGGTTCGGTATTCAATTCCTTCCTAGCATCAAATATTGCTAATCTTTCTATTATTAAGTACCAAATGAACTGGCCAGGGAATGGTGATCCATACTACAATTCCGACGGGGGAACTCGAAGAGGATACTACGGAGTTTCATCCGTACCAATGCTTTTTGCAGGTGGAAATTCAATAACCCTTTCATCAAATGAATTGAATTCTCAACTGAATACCTTGGGAAGCAACGATGCTTTCTTTGAAATTTCGGCAACAGCCACATATCTCGATAAAACTGTAACCGCAAAAATTGATGTTTCACCCTACATTTCTGCTTCTGGATTAAAGCTTCATGCCGCGGTTATTGAAAAGGAAACAACAGGAAACGTTGGGTCCAATGGCGAAACTTCCTTTAAGTATGTAATGATGAAAATGTTGCCCAATGGTAATGGAACAACAGTTGATTTAATTGATGGTGAAGACTATAGCATTACTCTAACTAAAGACCTTTCCTCAACTTTTGTTGAACAGTATAACGACCTGATGCTTGTAGTTTTCATTCAGAATGATGATGACAAGCAAATTTATCAATCGAAAATGGTTGATATTACAGAGGGTTCAACGGGGATTCCATCTTCTTCACTCGGTGGCTTCTCAATTTATCCTAATCCTACAAATGGAACTTTTTCATTAAAAATGCCTGAGGAAACAGGTATGGCTCTTGTTGAAATTTACTCAATAACTGGTGCGGTTGTTTACTCTTCACATATTTCAACCACAAAAAGCCAAAGTTTCGATTTAGGGTTACAGAAAGGTGTGTACATTGTTTCGTTAACTACAAACAATGGAACAAAACTTGCACAAAAACTTGTTGTAAGGTAATATTGATGTAATTAAACGTTAATTAATTTTACTTGGGAACATTTTAAAAATACAATGTTCCCAAGTAAAATTTTTTCTAAAACAGAATTGTAAACCAGTAACATTAAGAGCAAGGAAATGAAGAAAGCAGTTTTTTTTATCGTAATTCTTTTTGTGGTGGCATTTAACGCCAAAGCTCAAGATACTAAAGGAAAAACATTACCAGCCGTAACTATTAAAACGCTCGACGGGAAATCGTTCACAACGAACCTGATTTCCAACGACGGCAAACCAATAATTCTTTCCTTTTGGGCATCGTGGTGCCGCCCATGTATTAAGGAACTTTCGGCAATAGCCGATGTTTACGTTGATTGGCAGGAAGAAACCGGTGTGAAATTGGTTGCCATTTCCGTTGACGATTCGCGAACTGTGAATGGTGTACGACCATTAATAAATGCTCGTGGCTGGGAGTACGAGTTTTACCTCGATACCAATGGCGACTTTAAGCGCGCAATGGGAGTGAACAACGTTCCTCATACGTTCATAATTAACGGTAATGGCGAAGTGGTTCATCAGCATACCAGCTACACCGAGGGAAGTGAGAACGAACTGTTTGAGAAGATTAAAAAGTTGGTTGAGTAAGCAAACTATTCTACTATGTTTTTGAATTACAATTCATTCTTCCTTCGAACGTTATTAATTTTTGTAGTTGTAGGTTTTTCTTTTGAATCAATAAAAGCACAGGATTTTATTGATAACGCTACGGTTCAAGGGAATATTTACTCCGAGGCAAACTACTACTTTACCGATACGCTCATTGGAGCTCCCGAGGTTCCTGAGTACATTCGAGCAAATATTTATGGGAACGTATTTTACAGGTATAAAGGTTTTAACGCTGGTGTTAGGTTTGAGGCTTACCAGCCACCATTACTTGGGTTCGATTCGCGCTACGAAGGTTTGGGAATTGCCCACCGATTTGCTTCCTATGCCGATGAAAATTACGAAGTTACCATAGGGAATTTTTACGAACAGTACGGAAGTGGGTTGGTTCTTCGTGCATACGAAGATAAAAACCTTGGAATCGATAACGCTTTCGATGGGTTTAGATTGCTTGTTCGACCAGCAAAAGGTGTTGTGATAAAAGGAATGATTGGGAAACAACGTTTCTTCTGGGACGTTGGCCCGGGAACGGTTCGTGGTTTCGATGCCGAGTGGAGTTTGCTTCAAACTTTTTTGCCCGAATCGTCAACAAATTTAACCATTGGAGCAAGTGCAGTTAGCAGGTTCCAAAGCGATAAAGATCCGATTTTTAATTTACCTGAGAATGTTGCTGCTTTTGCCTCAAGGGCTTCGTTGTATGCTGGAAACTACTTCTTTTCGGCTGAGTACGCTTGGAAAGTGAACGATCCTTCAGCAACTAATAATCTTATCTACAAGGAAGGTCAGGCGCTTGTTCTATCGGGATCGTTCTCAAAAAAAGGAATTGGAGTTCTTCTTTCAGCAAAGTATGTTGACAATATGGATTTTAGATCGAGCAGAGCTGCAACGGGAAATGATTTAACGCTAGGTTACATACCCGCTATTTCGTATCCAAGGAAATGGTGAAATTGGAGCTGGAGTTCAAATAAATTACAAAATCCCAAAGGGAACAACAATTGGAGGGAAGTACGGTACAAATTTAATGTTTAATGCATCATATGTAAAAGAGATTAAGAAAGAACAATTAAGTGATACAATCCAAATTTCAACCCCCGGAACATTAGGATACATTAGCCATTTTGCTATAATAGGGAGTAAAAACTATTTCTATGATTTCTCCTTTGAAATTAACAGAAAAATTAGTTCAAGCCTTAAAACAACACTTGGGGTTGCAAAGCAAC
>CAZLXF010000204.1:0-5511 GCA_964563065.1 uncultured Rikenellaceae bacterium
CCATATCGCCCTTTTTGGAGAAGAAACTTATTATTCCACCGAAAATCATATCGCCCTTGTAGTATGGTTTGGAAATAATTTCGATTCGTGAGAGGTTCTCGGGTTTTACCTTGAGAATTCGATGGGCTTTATCAACGGCAATTAAGTCTACTAGTATTAACGGTTCGTAAACCTGCATTTCGGGGTAGTTGCCAAATATATTGAAGTATGGATCACCCTCTTTCCTTCGAATGGAAACGTTAGGGATCAATTCTTTAAAATATTCTTCAACGGATAATAGGTTTATATACTTGTCGAATAGGAATGTGTTGTCGGGTAATCCATAGAACGGTTTCAGCGAATCGATTGGCGATGAATTCTCAGCGAGCGAATCGATCGAAATTGGAAATTGTTTGAGTACATCAATGTTTTGAACCATTTTTTCAACAGTAGCACGTTCGTTTTGAGAAAGTGAAAACTCTGCAACGGGGAAATGTATTTTCTTGGTACAGTAGTCGTTATCGATTTTTAAAGTGGCATTTTCTGTTTCTTCAATTCCTATGTAGAGTTCGTGTTTCCCCGTTATAATGGGAAGATTGATGTTGAAGTTACCTTCCGAATCGGTTCGGGTTGCAATAAAATCGGTGGCTTGGCCAAGAATGGAAAGGTTAACCTTGGTGTAAGGGAAGCGTTTTTCGTTTTTTGAATCGGTAACTTGCCCCGAGATGCTTATGCTTAGTGCCTCAGGTTCGAAAAATGTGTTTTCGTGACCGTTCAGGCTTACTGGTTCTACAATTTTAAATACACCATTTAAACTTTCACTTTGAACTACAGCAATATTAGCCCATAGGTATTCGTTTTCGATTTTTTCCTCCGGAATAATTACGTTAACTGTTTTCCGGGAGGGGTAGCTATTTTTTTCGGTTTTTAGTTCGAAAGAGTTTTCTGTAAGCCAATTGTTTGATGTTTGATGTTCGCTGAGCGATGCTACTTTTTGAAATTCTTCGCGGAAGGGATTTATAATTTTTATTTCACAAAAGGAATAATCGTTTATGCTGAAATTACGCATCCATTTTGTATAAGCTTTTATAAAGTAGGTTCCAGTAATTGTTTCGTTAGGAATGGTTAAGAAACCGTTCGCAGTTCGGTTTAACACCGAGAACTTCCCTGCAGATGTACGTTCTCCTTCAGGAGTAACAATTTCAACATAAAGTACTTTGCTAACTTCGCCAGTACTGTTCCAAACAAAAGCACTGAATTGAACGGTCTCCCCGGCAATGTATAGGTTTCTATCGGTAGCTAGGGTAACCTTATCGTTTGGGATCGACAGTTCGTTTTTTTTCGAAAAAACGGGATTAGGGAAAAGGTAGTTCAGAGCGAAAAGTAAAAATATGTAGAAATATTTCTTCATAGCAAAGTTTTATGGCCAGAATGGTGGTTTTTCGGTTGTTCCCCCTCCGTACTCAACACAGTTAACACAAACACTTTCAATTTTCATTAACATACCGTCAACTTCAACAAGGTAAACAGGATAATCCTCTTCAGAGAAAATGGACAGACCTAAATCCAAACTTGAGGGTAAGCAAATTTCAGCTTCTTCAAATTCAAGATTTTCAATATTTGAAAAGAATAATCGTACGCTTTTTGTTGATGAAACCCCAAAAAACCCAAGCACTTTTATCTCAGGGTAGTTCGTTGAAGACAAATTTCCCGTGAAACTTATTGGTTGGGTATCGAATAAGCCTCCTTGCTCTGAAGAGTTTAACCGTAATTGTTCCAGATAATTATAGTAAGACTCTTCAATGGCGTGTTGGGTTACTAGTATGCTGTATAAATGTACAAGTTTTTGGGATCTATTGTTCACGAAATGAAGATTGAATCCATTGAATTTGTTCTCATTCAATCCTTTAGTTGAGAGGTTGTAAATATTAAGTATTGGGTTGGTAGCCCAGCAGTAGTAATTAGAATAGTCAGGTTCTTCAAGATATACAACAGAATCAGCATAGTATATTTCTAAAGGATAAAAAGTTCTGTACTCGTAGGTCTCCTCAATTTCCCAACGGAAAAATCTGTCGTAGGAGTCGTTGGCCTCCAAGTCAACCTTAAATTGAATGCCTTTTTCTAAAACTTGTGGATCCGTTGTTGGTTTATCAAGCCGGTTGTAGTAAATATTGCCCATTGGAGGGCAAGGTTTTAGGTAGCTTAATTCCGATTCAATTTCGATACCTTCTGGAGTGAACACGTTAACTTTAAAGCCTTTCCCAATAACTAAATATTCTTCATCTATCCAAATATTGTATTCACCATTTTCACCGTTTGATGTGCATGAAAAAACATTATTATCAGAATCGATTATGTCTACTTGACAGTTTGAAACTGGAATGTATGAAGGACTTATAATAGATGAAGTTTTGGAAACTTTAATGGTATGAAATCCTGGATTTGAGGTTACCTCTCCTGTTACTACGTAAGTATCTTTAGCATTCGAAATCTCCTTTGGGTAGTACGATTCAATACAACCCGAAGCAAGTATGCTTAAAGCTATTGTAATATATAATAGTTTAATCTGCCGCATAGTTTCCAAGTTTAAAAACCCATGTTGCCGTTAGGATAGGTGTGCCAATTATGGAGTACTTGTACCCTTTTATTATTCCGTTCTCAGTTTTGAAAAATATCGATAGAGGATTTTTGCGTCCAGTTGCATTGTAAACGCCAAATACCCATGAGCTGTGAAATAGTTTCTTGCGTTTAAGATTGCCCTCAAGGGAAAGGGAAATGTCGACTCTAAAGTAATCGGGAATCCGAAACTCGTTTCGTTGCGAATATTCAATTACCGGCATCTCATCAATGTAATAAACCGAAATGGGATATGTTACGGGCCTGCCTTGCTGGTAGGTAGTTGTTGCCGATAAGTTAATTCGTCTCGAGAACCTGTAGTTGGCAACAACGTTAAGTACGTTTGGAATATCGTAGTTTGAAGGGTAAGCGATGCCCTGATTTATCTTTTCCCAGAACTCCTTGCCATCGATTTTAACTGTTGAACGGGAGTAGGTATATGCTATCCAACCATTGAAATGTCCTGCTGTTTTTCTAAGCATAAGTTCAACTCCGTAAGCAGTTTGGTTTCCCTGAAGCACCATTGTTTCAACCTGTGGAATTTCGGTAAAGTTTGCGCCGTCCTTAAACTCGGTTAGGTTGCCAATGTTTTTAACGAAGCCCTCAACCGAAAATTCGGTTGAAAGTTTAGGGAAATTTCTGAAAATGCCAAGCGAAAGTTGACGGCCAATTGTGGGTTTCAGATGGTAATCGGCAAGTTTCCACTGTGTATTTGGCGATATAGTAATAGTATTGCTTAGCATAAAAAGGTTCTGGCGGGTTTGGTTAAAAGCCAGCTTAACCGATCCATTGGCATCGGTTTTAAAATTAATAGAGGTTCTAACCTCTGGGCCGTGATACCATTTTATGGGCTGCAAATTATTGTAGCTAATGGTATCGGCAATGTAGCGGTTGTCGCGCGGAAGGTTTGGAAGGTATGTGTATACATCGCGTTCACCAAGAGGAGCAAAAAAAGAGTACCTTAAACCCAGGTAAACATTTAACCAAGAGAATGGATCGTATGTATCCGAGAAGAACAGTGCAGTTTCGAATCCTTTTTCGCCACCAAGTTCCACTGGTATTCTCAACGATTCGTTGGAGTATGGTTTAACAGTGCCACGTGTTAAATCGTATCCAATAAGCGTTGCACCGCCTTCAATCCTGTTTTTGTCGCTTAAAAGGTGCGAGAATGCTCCTCGCATTTCGTAGTGGGCAATGCTGTAGTTATGTTGGTATGCTAGCGAGGGCGTGTTCGTGTCGATTGTACCAAATGCATACTGCGAAAAAATTGCTGAAACTTCAGAACGGGTAGTAGGTGAGTACGAATGACTCCATTCCAGCGATGCGCCAAGGTTAGTGTAGTTGTACTGGTTTATATCAGAAAGTTTGAATTTATCGGTACTGTAGTAGCTGAATAGTGAAAATCTATTCTTTGAGTTTGGGTCGAAGTTTGCCGCAAAAGCAAAATCGCTGAAGTTCGAACTACTTTGCCTAATGGTTGGGTCATCAATTCTGGACAGAATCCAATCGGAATAGGAGGAACGAAGGCTTAGTAGGAACGATGAAGTATCCTTTACAAACGGACCCTCAACGGTTAGGTTCGATGTAATGGGGTTCAGTCCGCCACGCATATTAAACCGTTTTCGGTTTCCCTGCCGGGAAATAATGTTGAAAATTGATGATATTCTGCCACCGTATTCTGCCGGTACGTGACCCTTGTATATTGAAAAATCTTTGATAATATCGGGGTTGAAAGCTGGGAAAAACCCAAAAACATGGGAGGTATTGTAAATAGGAATTTTGTTAATGTAAAAACCGTTCTGATCGTATCCTCCACCTCTAACATTTATTCCCGAGGTTCCTTCGCCAACGCTAACAATTCCTGGTAAAAGTTCAGAGATTTTAATAATATCCCTTTCTCCCATCATGGTGGGCAACTCCTTTATGGTTTTTAGCGGAATTCGTTCCATTCCAGCATCGCGAGTAACAATGTTCATCGATTTGTCGCCGTAAACCACTACCTCGTCGAGTTGAAGTATTGATTTTTCCAAGCTCACAGAGAATTCTCCGTTTGAAACAATATCGAGGAGGTAGGTTGCGCTTTTTTGCCCCAGGCAATCGAACCGAACATTGTACTTACCGGGTTTAATTGCCAATGTTATGGCTCCGTTATAATCCGATGCTGCTCCGGTTCCATTCTCCTGAATGTACATTGTAGCACCAATAAGCGGCTCGCCGGTACTCTCGTCCTTAATGGTTCCTCTAATTTTTGCCTTGGCATCGCCGTTAGCCCTAGCTTTTGAGCCCACAACAATTGTTTTTATGGCATCAGGGCGTCTTCCGGTAAGGTATTTTCTTTCCGTATCTGTAAGGAAATCTTGGTTAACATCAACTTCATTTTCACTTACGTTTGGTTCTGAAAAGTTCGGAACGGATGTAAAATAAAAGTTGGAGCTAACAATTAGAATTCCGTTATTCCACCATGCTGGTTTTAGGTTGTATTCTTTTAAAACAAGGTTCAATGCATCGGTAAGTTTAATGCTATCAGCCGATATTGAAATGTTTTTGATACGACTGGTTATATCGCTGTTGTAAAATATGTTAACATTTGTTTGTGATTTAATGTAGTCGACAAATTCATCGAAACTAATGTTGCTAACATGACACGAGATAGATAAACTATCGTTCTGGCCAAATGAATGGTAAACAATGAATGCGAAGAATAATATGATGGAAAGTTTTTTCAATTTAAATAACAGTATTACAATATTTTAACACATCTCTAAGCTTTGGTTCAGAAGCCTTGTTAATTTTTATTCTTTGTTTGCGAAGGAATTGCCTAACCAGCTTCGATTGTTCTTTCCCAAAAACTTTTGCAAAACTTCGGTTGCCCTTAAACTCAAATCTTTCTCCATTCAAAATAACAAATCCTTCACG
>CAZLXF010000205.1:0-5509 GCA_964563065.1 uncultured Rikenellaceae bacterium
TTGGACAGAATCAATACCGCTTGGAGGAGACATGTAAAACGAGATGAACTCTTCGCTCATGAGATTAGGGTTCAAAAAAAGAACGGCGATGTTGTTTGGGTGCAAGGTCAACTGCAGGCTCAAACCAACGAGTTTGGCGATACAATTGGTTACATTGGTTCGCTTGAAGACATTGATGAGCGTAAAAAAATTGAAAATAGCCTGCGTAGGTGGGAGCTTATTTTTAATTCAACCAGGGTTGGTATTGCTGTAGGTAACTACTACTCTCCAAAAATTGAAAATTTCAACCCAGCATTTGCACAAATGTATGGTTACGCTCCCGAAGAAATTTATGGTAAGCCTGTTAGCGATTTCTTTGCGCCCGAAGAAAGGGATTCAATACCCGAGGTAATAAAAAAATCCTATGAAAACGGATTCTACGTTTTCGAAACTTTACACGTTAAAAAGGATGGCACCAAGTTCCACGCTCTTCTAAGCATTACTGGAGTTAGGGACGAGCAAGGAAACCCATTGTACAGAATAGTTAATGTGCAGGATATTACCGAAATAAAAGAAGCGCAGGCTGAAATAAACGTTCAACGTTTAAGGTTGGAGAACACTATTAAGGGAACAAATGTTGGAACCTGGGAGTGGAATATTAAAACCGGTGAAATAGTAGTTAACCAGCGTTGGGCCGAAATTATTGGTTATTCCCTCGACGATTTGCAGCCCATTTCCATTAAAACGTGGGAACGTTATACGCATCCTGTTGATTTGCAACTTTCAAACGAAAAAATTAACGAACATTTTTTAGGAAAATCTGATTTCTACGAGTGCGAGGCAAGAATGAAACATCGCGATGGGAGCTGGGTTTGGGTGCTCGACAAGGGAAGCGTTGCCGAATGGGATAAAGAAGGTAACCCATTGTTAATGTATGGAACTCATTTCGATATTACCGAACGCAAGAAGTGGGAAGAAACGCTGAAGCAGAATGAGCAAAGGCTTAAGGAACAAAACGAAGAGTATTTGGCGCTAAACGAGGAGCTAACCGAGATAAATACTAAACTTCGTGAAAGTGAGCAAAGACTTAAGGAACAGAACGAAGAGTACATGGCGCTTAACGAGGAACTTCTTGAATCGAACGAGAGGATAAAAACTATTAACCAGCAACTAGATGAGGCGCGAAAAAAAGCAGAGCAAAGCGATACGCTTAAATCAGCTTTCCTGGCAAATATGAGCCACGAAATTCGCACACCGATGAATGCCATTATCGGTTTTTCGAATATCCTAACCCGACCGAATTTAGCTCCCGAAAAACAGAAATCCTTTGTCAAGGTTATTAATGCATCATGCAACCAGCTACTTACAATTATTAACGACGTGCTTGATATTTCAAAAATTGAAACCGGGCAGGTTTCCATTGTTCAAAGCAGCGTAAATATTAATAGCTTGCTACGTTCCATTCAGTCGCTTTTTCTTCACAATGCAACCAATAAAAATAATAAGTTGCTGCTAAATCTTTCTCTCCACGATAACTTATGCGTTTTTGAAACCGACGAAATAAAGCTAAATCAAATTCTTGCGAATTTGGTTAGTAACGCTATTAAATTTACCGATAACGGAGAAATTGAAATGGGTTATTACGTAAAGGATTCACATATTGAGTTTTACGTAAAAGATACCGGAATCGGAATTGCTCAGGAGAACCACCAAACTATTTTCGAAAGGTTTAGGCAGGTTGATATGAGCGAATCGCGTAATTACGGAGGAACTGGACTAGGACTGGCCATTTCGAAAGCATTTGTTGAGTTGCTTGGTGGAAAAATTTTGGTCGATTCGGAGGTTGGTGTTGGCTCTACCTTCAGGTTTACGCTTCCAATTGTTTCAGCTCAGCAAGTTGTTGAAAATGTTGAAGTCGACGAGCAGGAGTCGTACAATTTTAGCAATTACACAATTTTGGTTGCTGAGGATGAGGATGCCAACTACGTGTATTTAAGCGAGCTGCTTGCAGAAACCGGAGCAACCATATTGCGGGCAAATGATGGTGCTATGGCTGTTGAACAGGTACGTATGAATCCAAATATCGATTTAATTCTTATGGATATTAAAATGCCCGTAATGAATGGGCTCGAAGCAACTACTGTTATTAAAAATATGAGAAGTGAAATTCCAATTGTTGCCTTAACTGCTTACGCCATGTCGGGCGACAAGGAGAAATGCATTGCGGCGGGATGTAATGGTTACATTTCCAAACCTTTGTTTGGCGATGAGCTGCTTCGTGAAGTAAAATTTTATTTGGTAAAATAACCGTTTACTTATTAACCTTAAAAAAGGCAATAACTTCCTTCAAACGTTCAGCCTGATCTCTAAGTTCTTCCGAACTTGTGGCAAGTTCCTCACTCGATGATGCATTCTGTTGGGTTACCTGATTCAACTGCTGAATTGCTGTATTTACCTGATCGGCACCGCTGCTTTGTTCCATGCTAGAACCCGCAATTTCTTGAACCAGATTGGCGGTTTGCTCAATTTCAGGTATCAGTTTCTCCATTAGCTCAACAACACTTTCGGTAATATTCACACTTTTTGATGAGAGTGAAACAATCTCGTCGGCAGAAATTCTGCTGCGTTCGGCCAACTTCTTTACTTCCGCAGCAACCACTGCAAACCCTTTTCCGTGCTCACCAGCCCTTGCTGCTTCCACAGCAGCGTTGAGCGCTAAAAGGTTGGTTTGGAAGGCTATATCGTTAATAATAGTAATCTTTTCAGAAATATTTCTAATGGACTCAAGGCTTTCCTGGGCTGCACCGCCAATATTTTTAATTCCTTCGGCTACTTTCTGCGATATTTTATTTGCCTGCTGTGCATTATCGGTATTCTGCTGAATGTTCGAGGCCATCTCTTCCATGGAACTCGAAACCTCTTCGGCGCCTGCAGCCTGCTGGTTTGCTCCCTGCGAAAGTTGCTGCGAGGCTGAACTCATTTCTATGCCGGCATCGGAAATGCTTTCGGCTCCAGCCATTATGTTACTTACAATGTTCCTAAGTTTTTCAGCCATAATTGTGAAGGAGTGGTAAACTAAACCAACCTCATCGTTGGAAACTTCAACTTTCGAAGCTTTTGTTAAATCGCCTTCCGAAATATTATTTGCTATATCGGTTATGGTAATTAACGGATTAACCAACCCGCCAACAATGTAAACAATAATTAAAATGCTGATTAGTGTAAGTAGAATGCCAATTCCGATAAGTCTCCACATTCCAAGCGTTGCTTGTTGTGTAATGTAGCTTAAAGGTAACGTTAAGTAAACTTGCCAGGGTGTACCGGTGTTTCCAATTTCAATGGGAACGTAAATTTTCAGCAAACCCTCCTCAACCAAAAGCTCTTCACGTTGCTTTTGAAGGAAATCGAGCTGTTGCTGGTATCCTTGCTTGTCGATATTTTTAATTGACTGATTTATATCTTTTTCGTTCGCTGTTGAGGCAGCAATTATTCCGTTGTGCGAAAGCACCATTATTTGAGCTTTCCCCTCAAACATTTCGGAGTTTATAACCATATCCTGCAGAAAATCGATGGAAATGTCGATTCCGGTAACTCCCACAAACGATTCGTTCTTCAGAATTGGAGTCATAAACGATACCATAAGCATATCAACACCCTGAACCGGGTAAACTACTGGGCCGTTAATGGCATCTTTTTTCTCAAGTTTTGGAATCCAGTACCACGGACCTTGTTCGGGAGTTTGGTAATCAATCAGTGGTTCAATTACGAATGAACTTCTACTGTTTTTGGTTAGGTACGAAATGAATCGTCCGGTGGCATCGGTGTGTGCTGTGAAAACAAACTGTGAATCGAGGCCATCAAAAGCGTTGGGTTCAAAGGCAATGGTTAGCCCTAAAAATGCGTTGTTGCTTAACAGAATTTTCCCCGCCATTTGCTCGGCATCATTCCTGGCAAGTGCAATGTCGTTGGTTGAGGTACCGGCTGCGGAAAGAGCATTTGCAAGCGACGACGAGGCGTTAAGAGCTTCGCTCATTGGCGTTTGAACTCTTGTAGCAAATTCGCGCGCCTTGGCTAGTGCCTCTTCCTTTGAGGCTTCAATGGAACTTTTCCGGAATGAGAGGGTTGAGATTGAAATAAGAATGATGGATGTAATAAAAATTCCAACTCCTAGCGTTAAACCAATTTTGAATTTTAGTGAAACAAACTTCTTGCTCATTGCTTAATTATTTACTTGCTTAAACTACGCAGCAACTATAAGGTTACACCAAAAACGAAAAAAATATCTTTTGCCGATGGGTTTAAAACCAGCTCGGTGAATACAGGCAGACTATACTTCTCGGTAATTCCAATTTCTTTGCTTAGCAACAAGCTGCAATTAACAATTCCAGCTTTGGAAGCGTACATTCCCCTGCTGGGTGTTCCTCCAAGTTTTACGCTTAGTTCAACCGATTTTATTGGTTTTGAATATCCAACCTCAAGGTAGGTTGAAAAGTAATTATCTCCGTTTGAATTTTGGTCGTTGCCATAAAAGAAGGTGGCTGCAGTAAAAGTAACAGGGAACTTTTCAGTTCCGTTAAACGAGAAAGTTCCTTCCAAAGCATGCGGAGTAATACCATTTCTCCACTCAAAGTAGTTATTTAGGCTAAGGTTGGTTTCATCCTCAATAAAGTAATCGAAAACTGTAACGGTAAAGTACTTGTATGTGTACGAAGCAAACAGATCAATTTCAGCAAATGCTTCTGAAATTCCGTAGGAGCCCCAAACACCAACAGTAAACCCTGAAGTGCTATACTCAAATGTTGGTTGAATGTGAGGTGTAGCCTCAAATTGTATTCCTCTCCAAACGTATCGGCTTACCAAGTTGGAGTTGAAGCTAACTTCACAACTATTTTCTAAACTGTCAGTGAGGTTTTGTGCGGTTAACTTCGAGCTACATAGCAGTAACAATATAAGTTGTAGAACCAGTATAACTTTTTTCATGTTTATACTTTTTTGTACGAAGGTAAATTTACAAAAAAACGGCCTGCCAACTATTAGGCAAGCCGTTTTAAATTTGAAAGGAATAAAGCTAGTAAACTTTTGATGCAAGCTCAAAAAGTTTGTTACTCATTGTTAGTGAGTGGTTTTGAGCGTAAGTTTTGTTAATTTCGAATTGAATTTTACCATTACCTTCAACTAAACTAATGGCAGCACCTTCGTTGGCAGCGCCTGGTTTATCGGCTACAACTAAGGTGCAACCCGATCCAATGGCCGACATAACACCGGGCAAATCGGCAGTTCTTGTTCGTGCAACGAACAAAATGTTTACTGTTCCCGATTCCTGAACGCTGGAAATTTTCTTAATAACTATTGGTTGTTCAATAACTTTACGTCCCTGAAGGGAATTTAGCTCGTTTAGCAAAACCTCGTCGTCGCCAAGTAAACCAATGGTAAAGTTTCCCTGCTTGCCGTTAGGACACCAGTCGATTAACCGCGTAAGTTGGTATACAATAGCGGTTTGTAGTTTTTGGTTCTGAGCCTGAACCTTAGC
>CAZLXF010000206.1:0-5408 GCA_964563065.1 uncultured Rikenellaceae bacterium
GGGATCTCTACGTTCGTATTAATTTTCTCGGTTTGAGGAACAAGTATCTTTGAAATAACAACAGCTCCGGGAGCAGCCATTATGGATGCAGCCAGCAAGTGTTTTGCAAAAATTAATCGTTGAACCGGGTCGTCGCCACCAAGGAAACTGATGTAGGCAGCCAGCACACCGCCGGCAAGTGTTGCCATTCCGCCGGTCATAACAAGAAGAATTTCCGAGTTGGTCATTTTTTCAAGGTATGCCTTAATCATGAGTGGCGACTCTGTTTGGCCTAGAAATATATTTCCGGCTACGGAAAGGCTCTCGGCGCCTGAAAGTTTCATCGCTTTGGTCATAAGCCAAGCCAAAGCCCAAACAACTTTCTGAATAATGCCAAGGTAGAAAAGCAGACTGGTTAGCGCAGAGAAGAATATAATAGTTGGGAGTACTTGAAACGCAAAAACAAATCCAAACTTGTTTACATCGAGAAATCCGGGGAAAAGGAAGTCGGTTCCAGCTTTTGAGAAATCGAGAATTTTAACGAATATTTTTCCAATAAAATCGAAGAAGAACTGAACTGGGGGGAACTGAAGTATGGCAATGGCTAGCACCAGCTGAATTGCTAGTCCAATTCCAACTACCTTCCACGAAACAGCTTTTCTGTTTGTGCTAAAGAGATAGGCAATACCAAATATTACAAGCAAACCTCCCAAGCCACGGAGAAGGGAAATAAAGCTGAATTGAAATGCCTTTTTTGTTGGAACCAGCTTGGTGTTTATATTGCTGTTGGTTTTAACGGGAGCCTGATCGGCTTGTGTTTGGTCTGGTTGAACCACAGTTGTTGTATCGGAAACAAGAGTAGTGTCGCTTGGTGTGCTGTCGGCCGTTGAAACGATGGCTCCAACAAGTACTATGGCGATAGCCAGAGCATAGAGAACTTTCTTTATCATCTTTTATGATTTAAGGTTAGGTTCGTTTGTTAAGTTCGTCACGAATTTTTGATGCTTTTTCGTAATCCTCATTCAAAATGGATTCTTCAAGCAAAGCGTTCAGCTCGTCAATGGAGAGGCTTTTTAAACTTTCGGACAAACTATCGGGTTTGGTTTGTGTGGTTGCTTCCTTCTCACTGGGGGGGGCATCTTCGGGTTTATCTTCGATGTCGAGAACTATGCCCGCTTTTTCCAATATCTCCTCGGTTGTATAAATTGGGCACCCAAAACGTAACGCAAGGGCAATGGAATCTGATGTTCGTGCATCTATGTAAACTTCCTTTTTGCCGTTGTCGCAATGCAGTTTCGAAAAGAAAACGCCCTCTTCAAGCTTGTAAATTTGAACATCGAGAAGTTCGATGCTGAACGATTTGGCAAAGTTGAGAAACAGATCGTGAGTAAGCGGTCTGGGTGGGGTGAGCCCTTCAAGTTGAATGGCAATGGCTTGTGCCTCAAAACCGCCAATAATGATAGGTATACGTCGCTTGCCATCCTCCTCGCTAAGAACTAGCGCATATGCACCCGATTGAGTTTGACTATACGAAATTCCTAGCACGTTAAGTTTTACCCTACTCATTGTAAATACAAGTTATTACGGATTCCGTTGGTACGGATGTTAAACTACAAACCTAATCGAATTTATGAAATAATACAAGAGGGCGTAAAGAATGTTTTTAAAAAGAAATGCTATTTTTGCATCCTTGCATTCAATCCATGAGTTTATTGGTGCATTTACGTTCAGCAGTTTATGAAATAAAATATTTTTAGTTTTTTGAATAATATTTTGTGAATCAAAATAACTTTTATACTTTTGCAAGCCCAAAAAGAGTTGAATAACCATTAATAGTTAAATAGATGTACGCGATTGTAGACATTGCCGGACAGCAATTTAAGGTGCAAAAAGATCAAAAAATCTTTGTTCATCGCCTAGAAGGTGAGGAAGGTGCCGAAATGAACTTCGATCAGGTTCTTCTCCTTGAAAACGAAGGAAAAGTTACCTTAGGAAGTCCTGCCATTAAGGATGCAAAAGTAACCGCTACCGTTCTGGAGCATGTTCAGGGCGATAAGGTTATTGTTTTCAAAAAGAAAAGACGTAAAGGGTACAAGCTGAAAAGAGGTCATCGTCAGCAGTTCACCAAAATTCAAATTGGAGAAATAATTGCTTAACCGCATAAAAAGATTTTAAAATGGCACATAAGAAAGGAGCGGGTAGCTCACGTAACGGAAGAGAATCCGAAAGTAAACGTTTAGGCGTTAAACTTTTTGGTGGACAAGTTGCCAAGGCTGGTAATATTATTGTTCGCCAAAGGGGAACTAAGCATAATCCCGGAGTAAACGTTGGTATGGGGAAAGATCATACTCTATTTGCGCTGGTTGATGGAGTTGTTTCGTTCCGCAAGAAGGCAGAAAACAAATCGTACGTTTCTATTATTCCGGCCGAAAGCTAGCATTGAATTTTTTTATTTTACTATAAATCTCCTGTAGCTTCGCCCCTGCGTAGCCATTCAGGAGATTTTTACTTTGTAAAAACCGTTGTTTATGCTTACACTCAAACTTATTCGCGAAAACAAGAACTTTGTAATAGAGCGCCTTGCAGTTAAGCACTTCGATGCGCAGGCTATCGTTGAGAGAATTCTTGAAATTGACGATAACAGGAAAGCATTGCAGGTACAGCTCGATAGCAACCTGGCAGAGCAGAACATCATTTCCAAAGAAATTGGAATCCTTTTCAAGGAGGGAAAAACCGTTGAGGCTAACTCGGCAAAAAATAAAGTTGCTGCTCTGAAGGAGCAATCGAAGGAGCTAAGCGAAAGTTTTGCTGAGGCAGAAAAGGAACTGAACGCTGCTCTAGTGGTGCTTCCAAATATTCCACATGCTTCGGTGCCCGAGGGCAAAACGCATGCTGATAATGTTGAGGTTCGTTCCGGTGGTGTTATTCCCAGTCTTTATGAGGAGGCAATTCCACACTGGGATTTGGCAAAGAAGTACGATATTATCGATTTTGAGTTGGGCGTAAAAATTACTGGCAGCGGATTTCCCGTTTATAAAGGCAAAGGAGCCAAGATGCAGCGTGCACTCATAAACTTTTTCCTCGATGAGAATGTGGCCGCCGGTTACGGAGAGGTTATGCCGCCGTTGATGGTGAACGAGGATTCAGCATACGGAACAGGACAACTCCCCGATAAGGATGGACAGATGTACCATGCAACGGTTGATAATTTTTATTTGATACCAACCGCAGAGGTTCCTGTAACCAATATTTTTCGGGACGTTATTCTTCATGCCTCAAACTTACCGGTTAAGTTAACGGCTTACACGCCATGTTTCCGTCGCGAGGCAGGTTCGTATGGCAAGGATGTTCGCGGATTGAATCGCCTTCATCAGTTCGACAAGGTTGAAATTGTTCAGGTACAGCACCCCGAGCGTTCCTACGAAAGTTTGGATGAGATGGTAAAGCACGTTGAGAATATTCTTAAAAAGTTGGAGTTACCTTACCGCATTATACGCCTCTGTGGAGGCGACATGAGTTTTACATCGGCATTAACCTACGATTTCGAGGTATTCTCGGCAGCTCAGAATCGCTGGCTCGAGGTAAGTTCAGTTTCAAACTTCGAATCGTTTCAGGCAAACAGGCTGATGCTCCGTTTTAAGGAGGAGGGAGAAAAGAAGAACCAGCTGGCGCATACGCTAAACGGAAGCGCCTTGGCCTTGCCTAGAATTTTGGCTTCGCTGCTGGAGAATAACCAAACTCCCCACGGAATTGAAATTCCTAAAGTGCTTCAAAGTTACTGTGGGTTTGATATGATTGATATAACCTAAAGTTTTAAAATAGTAGAGATAAAAAAAGCCGGTTTCTAACTCAGAAATCGGCTTTTCAATTTTAAGAATTTACGCTAGAATCTATGCTTGCCTTTGTAGGTAAAGGAGTAATGGCTCAATTTATTTTTCGTTCAATTTCTTTGAGACTAGCCAGCTTCTTGGTTTCAATAAAGTCTTGAATTCCACCGAAATGCTCTTTAACTTTTTTATTGCCAAATTCGTAAACTTTTGAGGTTAGGCCACTCAAAAAATCGCGATCGTGCGATACTACTACCAGCGTTCCATCGTAGTTTACAAGAGCTTCCTTCAGCAAATCCTTTGTTCTTAAATCGAGGTGGTTTGTTGGCTCGTCGAGGATTAGTAAGTTTACAGGTTGAAGAAGCAACTTAATCATTGAAAGACGAGTACGCTCTCCACCCGATAGAACCTTAACTTTTTTAGTCCAGCTGTCGGCTCCAAACATAAATGCTCCCAGCAAATCCTTGATTTTTGTTCGAATATCGCCAACGGCAACATCGTCAATTGTTTGGTAAACGGTTAGCTCCTCGTTAAGAAGCGAAGCCTCGTTTTGAGCAAAGTAGCCAACCATTACGTTGTGCCCTAGCGTAAGTTTTCCCTGGTGCTCAATTTCACCCATTATTGCTTTCACCATTGTAGTTTTTCCTTCACCGTTTTTACCAACAAAAGCAACTTTATCGCCCCTGTTTAGGGTGAAAGAAGTTTCCTTAAAAACTAGATGGTCTCCGTATGATTTAGACAGCTCATTAACAATTAACGGATGGTTTCCAGAGCGTGGCGAAGGAGGGAAACGAAGCCGAAGTGCGGATGTATCCTCCTCGTCGATTTCAACCAGTTCAAGCTTATCGAGCATTTTTACACGGCTCTTCACCTGGTTGGTTTTGGAGTAGGTTCCTTTGAAACGTTCAATGAACTCTTCGTTGTCGGCAATCATTTTTTGCTGTTCCTCGAATGCTCTCATTTGCTGTAATCTTCTGTCCTTGCGTAGTTCGAGGTATTTGGTGTAGTTTACCTTGTAGTCGTAAATCCTACCCATGGTAACTTCAATGGTACGGTTGGTAATGTTATCGACAAAAGCACGATCGTGCGAAATTACGATTACAGCCTTTGCGCTGTTGATGAGAAACTCTTCGAGCCACTGGATTGATTCGATATCGAGGTGGTTTGTGGGCTCGTCGAGAAGAATTAGGTCGGGGTTTTTAAGAAGTATTTTAGCCAGCTCAATACGCATGCGCCAGCCACCGCTATACTCGCTGGTTGGATGAGAAAAATCGGTGCGGAGAAATCCTAAGCCTAAAAGAATTTTTTCAACCTCAGCATGATAGTTAACCTCCTCAATGGAGTAAAATTTCTCGCTTAGCACAGAAACCTCCTCAATAAGCTTGTAGTACTCTTCCGATTCGTAATCGGTTCTCGATGCTAACTCCTCATTTATCGCTTTTATTCTAGCTTCCATTTCGAAAATATGAGCGAAAGCTTGCGAGGCTTCTTCGAACACAGTTCGATTATTATCGATCATTAAATGCTGAGGGAGATATACAATAACCGCATCTTTTGGTGCAGTAACTCTCCCTCTGCTTGACGTTTTTTCACCAGCTATTA
>CAZLXF010000207.1:0-5399 GCA_964563065.1 uncultured Rikenellaceae bacterium
AAGGTTTGTGGTGCAACCAAAAAGCAACTTGTAATTCAGTACTTGGGCGAATCGCTGCTTCTTGTGGTTATTGCAACCTTACTGGCTATTCTTTTAACAGAATTGGCTTCGCCACTGTTAGAAAAGTTTGTCAACAAAAACATTTCAATTTATTCGGACAACTCGCAATTTCTAGTTCTTGCAATACCAGCAATAGTATTCATAACCGGTATAGGTGCTGGCTGGTATCCAGCCATTTACCTCTCAAAACTTTCGCCGCAGAGTGCACTCAAACAAGCTTCAAGAAAAATTGGCGGGAAAAGCACTATCCGTAATTTGCTGGTTTTTCTTCAATTTGCAATACTTCAAACTTTGGCAGTATGCTCGTTTATTGTTTACGCGCAACTTCAAAACATTAAGCAAAAGGATTTAGGCTTTATGCCCGAGAATGTTTTGCTGGTTAACGCAAATTCTCCTTCGGTAAGTAGTAAGCATGAATTGCTGAAGCAGAAACTTGTTGAGCAAAGTAGCATTGATAATGCCAGCGCACACTCATTCGTTCTTGGGCAAAGCATTTTAACCCGCGATTTTGTGCTTGAAAATAACAGTGAAGCGCAACTAATACCCTACATGACAATTGATGAGTCGTTTTTTGACACCTACGGAATTGAACTACTTGAAGGCAGAAATTTCCACCAACCCTTGGAAAACGAAGGCTTAAGCGTTATTGTAAACGAAAAATTTGTTGAGCATTTTGGCTATACTAACCCCATTGGTCGAAAAATTTTCCTACCAAACGACCCGAACCACAGAGAAAATATAATTGTTGGTGTTGTAAAAAACTTCAACTTCTTTTCGCTGCATCGAAGCGTTGAACCGATGGTTATGATGACTTGGCACGACCCATTTTCATATATCTCCATAAAACTTAATTCGGACAACAGCTTTACAGCCTTAACACAAATAAAAGAGGTTTGGAGCAACATTGCTCCTGATGTTCCCCTTAATTACAACTTTATGAGCGACAAACTTGCAACGCTTTACAGCAAGGATATTCGCTTTGGAAGCATACTGGGAGTTTTCACACTTTTAGCAATTATAATTGCCTGTTCGGGATTATTTGGTTTAGCATCGCACACAGCCCAAAGTCGGCAGAAAGAGGTTGCCGTTCGGAAGGTTCTGGGCTCAACAACCAGAAATTTGGTTGCGCTTCTTTCCTTGGGATTTGCCAAGTGGGTTATTGCTGCCAGCATAATTGCATGGCCAACATCATGGTATATTGCAAATGTTTGGCTCAATAATTTTGCCAATAGAATTGACATTCCCTATTGGCCGTTCGTGCTATCAACTGTATCGGCTTTAATAATTGCAGTTTCAACTACAATTTTCAATACGGCAAGGGTGGCAAATCAAAATCCGGCAAAAACCCTTAAGTACGAGTAAAACAATGATCTCTTTATAAATACAAATAAGTATCAGCTAACTTTCCTTTGTGAATGTAACCAGATAATCAAATACTAATTTCCCTTCGCTTTGCGATAGTAGTAATCGGCCTTGTCCTTTACTTCGAATCGAGTAAAAATATTACCAAGGTAGTTGGCATATTTTGGATCGGGATTAAGCTTGTATAACTTTAAAAAGTAATCGCGCGATGTGCGGTAGTTCGCGTTAATTACGTCAAGTTCCTTCAGTAGAATCTTGTACTGTTTTGCTGTTCTGTTCTTTTCGTAATCCTTCATTTCTTTCTGGTAGCTTTTTTCGGCCAACCAGAAGTATTTCTCGGCTAAAACCTCAAGCGCTTCAACATTATTCTTGTCGAATTTAATGATTTTTGCCGCCAGCTCACCACACTCCTTCTCGTTGTCCAGCTTGCAGTTAACCTTCATAAATTGGGTTAGAAACTTTGGGTCCTCCTGAATTTCAGCAGCAAGGTTTGGCCATAAATTTAGCGCCAGGTCCCAATTCTCGCTTCTGAAGTACGCATCGAAGAGCTGTACATTTACTTGCCCAATATTTTGTGATTCAGGGTACTTGTCAACAAAAAATTCAAGGTTATTAATCTCTTTCGAGAGGTTATCAATTTTCTTGTATGCAAGCGCTAACGTAGAAATGGTTTTTTCACCGTAGGTTGATGTTTGCTTAGACTTCTGCAAGTAATCAATTGCAATATTTTCGTTATTTAGCTCCCACGCTGCAACTCCGGCGTTCTCGTATATTTTCCCCTCCACTGGTTTCCCTTTGCTTTCGTAGTATTCAATTACCTGGGTGTAGGCATCGAGAGCCTTTGCATAGTCTTTGCTTTCGCTGGCATGCTTAGCCTCAAGGCTAAGGTTTTTAATATGTTTTGGTGCACCGCACGACGATAATATTAGGAATGAAATAACTGTAAAAACTGAATAAAAATTAATACGCATTTTCCCTACTTTTTTGTGAGCTGCAAAACTACAAAAATATACGAATTAACAGCAACTATTTTATTCAGGTTGAAAATGAATTAGCCCGAATAACTGACATTCTGTAACTTTAAACGTGCTGAGAGGGATTCTACCATAAGTTACTATTCTTCAAATCTGCTTGCCTATAGACAAAGATTCACCAGCAAAATAAAAGTTTAACAGGCTGATAATATAGAATGCTAAATGGAAAGAATTTCATTTTAAGATACATAGGTTGTAAAAATTTATACGAATTGAATGTTGTAAAATATTAACATTAAATAAACATTGAAACTATTGACTTGATAGTAATATTTACAGATATTAGCCAAAGCATTTAAACATAAATTTGAGATGAAATTTCTCTCTTGCATTTTACTATTTTTGCTTCCCTCTTTTTCTATTCTAGGTCAGGAAATTCTGATTTACGGGGTGGTTTCCGATACAAATGGCAATCCTCTTGAAAACGTTCATGTAACCGATAACTCAAACAACAACTACAGCTTTAGTAATTCTCGTGGTTTGTACTCCATAGCTACAAACGTAAAGGAAAAGCTTGCTTTTAGTAAAGAAGGTTTCATTACAAAAGTAGTTGATATTAAATCAGAAGAATTCGACAGAGAAAAGGGTTCGCTTGAGCTTAACGTTACATTATCGGCACAAATTGATGTTTACGATTATTCGCTTGAAGATTTAATGCAAATCGAAATTGTTTCTGTTTCGAAGAAACCCGAAAAGTTGAACGAAGCCCCCCAAACGGCCATTATCATTACCAGCGATGAAATTCATCAACGAGGTTACACCGATATTGAACAAATTTTTCACGATTTACCGGGTTTCGATATTTCAAGAGGCTACGGAACCGAGTATTCACAAATATACCAGCGTGGCTACCGCTCGAACAACACCGACAGAACCCTATTTCTTGTTGATGGTATAGAACAGAACGATATTTGGAGCGGAAGCACCTGGATAGGGAAGCAGTACCCAATAAATCAAATTGATAAAATTGAAATTGTTTACGGCCCCGCAACTACTGTTTACGGACCAAACGCATTTGTTGGCGCCGTAAATATTGTTACAAAAAAAGTTTCGGATATTATTAAAAACAACAACCATTTTGGGGTGTCGTCGCATACTGGATACGGTACATGGAACACATTTTACACTGATTTGAACTTTGCTGCTACCTACAAAGACCTATCGTTTATTCTATCGGGCAGAATTTACCAATCAAACGAGATGGATCTCTCGAAGTATGACGACTGGGACTACAGCACAGAACCTTACACAATCGATTTTTACAAGCAGTTGCTTGGAACCGAAAGCGATGAGGTTGCCTCACTGGCACAATCTCTCGATTTAGAAGGGTTTCTAAATTCTTCGAATTTAAACGGCATCCCGCCAAAGTACTCAAACCAAACCAAGGACTACTACCTCAACAGCCAGTTGAAATTCAACAAGTTTACGCTTGGTTTTCAAACTTTCAGTCGTAACGAAGGGTATGGCGCATGGTACACCGATAGGTTTGAACTTGGACCAGAGCATGGAGGAAGTTGGATTCCGCAAAACTCAATTTTATACGCAAAGTTTTCCGATAACATTACTGACAACCTAACATTATCGAGTTCAACAACTTTCAGGCAAAACTCCATTGATGGAAAAAGTAAGGAACTTTACTACATCGGCTATTTCAACCACGAACTTGACATTGCAGGGCTGGTTGATAATGAAGGAAATATTCTGCCCGAGAACGAACGTTCTGTTCCCTACTGGTGGGCTGCTTACTACCAAACCTACTCTTTCCAACTTCGTTCTGAAGTAAGCGTAAACTATACCATTAACAGTAAGCTAAGCTTAATTTCTGGTACTGAGTACAGGCACGGATACATTCAGGGCCAATACTTGGTTAGCGAAGAGGACATTCCCGAGGAAACTGGTTATCAGGAGAACCTACCCGGAGGTAACCATTTTGTTAGCAACGATCTAGGCTTGTTTGCTCAGGCAAACTATCAGCCAATTAGTAATCTTTTTTTTGTTGTTGGAGGAAGGCTCGATAATAACCGAATTCGAAAAACAGGCGGTTACGGATCTGTTTTCAATCCTAAGTTCGCAGTAATTTACCAACATAGTTCAATTGTATTAAAAGCAATTTACTCAGAAGCATTTAAGGATGCCGACTTTTGGACCAAATACGGAACAACTCCGGGTCGCTTACTCAACAACCCATCACTACCTCCCGAGAAGGTTCGTAACTTTGATTTAAGCGTAGGATACAAACTTTCAAATTCAATATATTTTGATATTGCCGGATACCATGCCCTTTACGATGGAGTTGTTGGTACTGCCGATGTAACCTTTATTGATGATGAAGGGAACACGGTTACAACTACACAACACCAAGCCATTGGTTCGCTTACACTTGCTGGAGTTCAAAGTAACGTAAAATATAAAGTAAATAATTTTTCTGGTTACCTCAACTACACATTCTCGTATCCCTACAACACAACCGGCGAAGAAAGAGTGCGCATTGGCGATATAGCTTCGCACCAGGTAAATTTTGGAACCAGCTACAATTTTAAAAAATCCACTAGCATTAGCTTAAGCGGCAACTGGGTTGGCGAAAAGAAAACTGGCGAAAACACTACCATTTCTTCCAACCCATTCAATTCAATCGATCCCTACTTGGTTATAAATGCTTCAGTTAACCAAAAGGTATGGAAAGGCATTTCGGCACAACTTTCCGTTTTTAACCTATTGAATACAGAATACTACCATCCAGGCGTGCGAAGTGCCAACGGAAGCTACTACGCTGCACGAATTCCTCAGTACGAGCGTAATCTCATGCTTAAGTTAATGCTAGATTTTTAGTTACCAATACATTAGCATTAGACTATAATTTTTTTTTGTATACAAAAGGTTGGTTTCTCATCTACTTTCATAACTTTGTCGCCCCCTTTTTCGTAATATTATGATAAAACATTT
>CAZLXF010000208.1:0-1389 GCA_964563065.1 uncultured Rikenellaceae bacterium
TTTTTTGAATCGAGAAGAACTATGCTGAAATTGTCATCCTTTAAGTCAAGCGTTCGGTTACTCCTGCTGTACGTTCGCCAGGTTAGGTTCGTTTTTTTTATATCAATTTTCATTTCGGATTCTATATTAATCCAGTTTCCAACCGAAATAAATCCGAACAGATTGTTCGAAAATTTAATTCGTTGTTTCTCAAAATCAATGGTTGTAATTGTTGTGGTGAAAGCGAGGAACGTACCTAGCAGAATAAAAATAATCCCACCTATCGAGTGAAAACATGCCACAATCCCAATTATAGCGAGGAAAAACCCCGATGCTGAAAATGTTGGCCCGAATGCTTTGCCATGCGAGTTCTTTTCTGTCATGCACTGCTTGTTTTATGAATAATTTTAGGGGTTCAATTCGTCAGGATTCCCAACCAGCTCCAATCCCGCATTTTTTGCAGTTCCATCGTAAAGAATTGTCCCATTTATATCTTTAAGTATAACTCTAATTTCTGCATCAATGCTCTCGTGAATGGTGCGCGACATATCTCCTGCCACGGGGGCAAGCAGTTCTCCCCGCATGCCCTTTAACCCAATGAAATCAATGGTGAAATTCTTGTCAATGATTACAACTTCGATTCTATCCTCATCGCGTTTAAGGCTGGTTATTTTTGCTCCAGTGTAGGTTCCAAATCTATACAATTTCCCATTTACGTAAAGAAATCCCAGAAAACCTGTGAACGATTTACCAAGCCAGGGAATATTTGCCACCGAGAGCATAAACGAAGTCTGTGAATTATCAGTAAAAGTGTTGCTTTGCGTCCAAATCCATGCCGAGGGCATACTCTTTCCCCAGTCCTTTTCGATGTATCCCTTACCATTTTCAAAAGAAATCACTTTACTGTTAATCAGAAAATCGCCTGATAGTTTATGGTCTAAACTAACAACGCCATGAAAACACTCCATAAAAGGGACGAATCGGTACCAACCCATAATTCCAGGCGAAAGAAATTTCACTGGAAATTCAACTCGGTTTGTAATTACCCCTTTCCCAATAATTCTGTTTTCATCCTTGCCTAAATCGACAAAAAAGCTATCGGCGCTGAAAAAGTTGGAACCTACCCAAACCGCAAAGCGTTTGCTTGAATAGTAAAACTCATCGAGAGAAAATCGGTGATATTCCGTTTCGCCTGTTTTCCCATCAATTACCTGCACAAAGGCGTGAGAATCATCGCCAAGCGAAATGCCCGGAATAAATGCGTAGCGGTGCATCCCATCGGCCGATACCATTTTGAAGTACCAACCCTCGAAATAGCTATGCTTCTTGTCGAATCCTTGAAAAAACTCTGGACTCCATAGCCTTTTGGTACCATAAAAAATTCCGGGATTATCGGAAATTCGATTGAAT
>CAZLXF010000208.1:1489-5325 GCA_964563065.1 uncultured Rikenellaceae bacterium
TTACTTCCCTTTAACTTCAAATTTTACAAGTTGTCCGGTTGTGTTTTCTCCTTCTGGTTTCAGGAAACCAATCGCTTTCCCCTTATCAAAAACCAGCTCCTCGAACCGGTTATTCAGGCTAAGTTTGAATCCTGGAATTTCCAGCGTTGCTTCTGCAATATTTTTCCCGTTACTATCGAAGCTGTAAACCCGAAACTTGTGCTCCACATCCTCGTCTATAAATCTAAAAACAAGCAGATTTCCATCGGAGTCGATAAGCAAATTGTAGAAATACGGAGTGTTTTTGGGGAAGAAATCTTCTTCGTAAACGGGGGCAGCATCCTTTTTGGTGAATTTTCCTTCGGAAACACTGGTTTCAATGTTCGATACAAACTCACTTTTCAATTCCTCGGGATAGCTTGGGGGTGTAAAATCGAGTTTAAACGATTTAACTTGTTCGCCTGATGGCGAAATTACCTCCATATTGTTCTGTGTGTTTATTCCTAAAAGTAGATTCCCATCGGGAAGTGAACGTATAATTATTTCATTTCTTGAAAAAGCGGGAGAGATAGAGAACATACCTTTGTCATTGGTGATTGTTAGTCCGGAATTTACCCAAAGATTGTCGTACTTACGTATAATTTTTTGCTCGCCGGTTTCGGGGTCGATTATGGTAATAACGTACCGCACGTTTCCGTTCATGGGAACATGGCCAATAGCTGCAATTTTGTTTGAGGTTAACGCAATGGTTTTTATTGGCATATAATCGAGCGTTAAGGTTTTTGCGTATTTTCCGTCGAGGGTAAAAAGTTTGATTTTACCATTGTGCTCATGGGTGAAAACGTACTTGCCGCCAACAACTCCACCAAGCGTTGGGCGTTCCTGAAAATCTTCTTCACCTTTTCCTTTTTTCCCAAAGGTCAGGATGAGTTTTCCGTTTGAGTCGAACTTGTGGATATTGTACGTGCTGTAATTTCCAACAAATACGCTGCCATCGGGAGCAATGGCTATGCTCTTGTACATTCCAATAGGATTGTGGTAGTCATCGGTATTGTAATCGGGGAAAATTTTGCTCCAGTTGGTTTCGGCGGCAAAACCTTGCACAGGAACTAAACTAACGCTGCCAGTTTTGTAAGCATCAACCAGCGATTGGCCATTTGCCTGCCAGGCAAAAATAATTGTTAGTAAAAACATTGGAATTTTTCTCATAGCAATTTGGTTTTAAGTTTACAATTCTTGAGGATTGGCCAATCCAGTTTAAAATAATAAATACAAATATCTATATATGTTAATAATACAATATTATTTATCGCATTTCAAAACCCTGTATGTGTAGGTTTCTGTTCCATCAGAACTTGTTTCCTTAATCTCAATTACACGCTGGTGATAAAGTTTATTGGGTGACTCGAACATTGGGTTGAACTCATCCTCGTTCAGTACAACCCAATCGCAGTTCGGTGACTCGTTTTTTTGTGAGTTTGCTTGCATAAACCAAATTCCAATGCCAACGGTAACTATAATTGACGCTGCAATGCTGCTCCAGGCAGCAATATTGAGTTTTCTTGTGTTTGTGGGTTCTAGCTTTTGAAGCGTTGGCTGGTCGAAATTTTCCAGTGCTAAATTTATTTTTTCTTTTCGCAACCCGACTCTTGATTGGCAAACCTCGCAGGTAGCAATATGATTGCTTACGCCCGAGAATTCTTCGTTGTCCAACTCCCCATCAATGAACGCCTGTATCATCCATTCCTCGGGACAGGTATTTTTTTTTGCACTTTTCATTTTTAAAAACTTGTTAATATGCTACTTCCCACTTCTAACTTCGGTTTTCCTCCTATATCTACTGTGGTTCAAAAAATCTGCGTAAATCTTTAATATCCGTGTTATCTGCGTTCCATCTTTCCTAAACTCGACGTTTCCATGTCCGCAAAAAGGCGAGCGGACGATGGAAAGTCTTTTCACCCAACAGTCGGTCTTCCGTTACTTCTCTTGTGTCTCTTGTGCCCCTGTCTGTCGCCTGCCTGAACTGCCGCTTCGGCAGGCAGGAGTTTAATTCAGGTGATCTTCGTTCCATTCCACTTCGGTCTTCCCCCCGACGTTTCCATGTCCTACGGAGGATGGAAAGTCCTTCCTCTTCCTTTTTCCCACTTCCGTCTTCTATCTTCCTTTTGTGTCTACTGTGGTTTAAAAAATATCCGCGAAAATTCGCTTAATCTGCGTTATCCGTGTTCCATTCCACTTCGGTCTTCCCACTTCCAGCTTCTCACCCTCTTCCCACCTCCTTCGCCAACTTATCAATTGCTCGGGTTAGCGTTTTTCCAACCGATGCGAAGTTCATCTCCATTACTTCGGCCATCTGCTTGTACGAGAATCCCTCCTTGTATAGAATAATCAGCGCCTTCTCCTTTTTGCTAAGAATATCCAGCGCTCGGCGAACCTGCTGTGAGCGTTCCATCCGAATTTGGGTTTCCTCGGCACTCTGCTCGCTATGGCTTTGCCCATTGTTTCCGAAAACAAACCTTCGGTTAAACTTGTGTAGGTTTACGCACCTGTTGTAAGCCACTCGATATATCCACGCCTTTTGATTCTCAATGGTTTGCTTCTTGTCCGTTTTTTCAATTAGTTGCGCAAATGCTTCCTGCGCAATATCCTTTGCGTGTTCGGTGTTTCCCGTCCAGCGAAAACAGAACCTTTCAAGGCTGCGAAAATTCTCTTGGTAAAACGTGTTAAAATCCATTGGCTCAAAAGTCATTCATATGACAAACTCGAGTGCGATTTGTGACAAATGGAAGAAAAAATAGTTCAACACACCCGTCCGATTGCTCGAAGCGAATACACACCCGTCAGACCGCTTTGAGCGGTCGGACGGGTATAGCTATGCCAGCGCTGCTATGGCCTCATCTTCACTCTCCACAAAGTTTATTCTTTTGTGCTTGTTACTTTCGAAAATAAAATCGCGTAAGCTTTTACTGGCGAACTTCGAGAAATCGCCAACAATGGCTAGCTTAAAGTTATAGTTCGAAAATTTTTGAAGAATCTCGCCGGCCAGCTGCGTTTTAAGATCGAAGAATTCCGGGGCTAAGTGTTTTTCGTCAACAATAACGCCTACTGCTCCTTGGTATGAGCAGTTTGCCATTAAATCGATGGCATCCTGAACCTCGTTAATCACAAAGTTGTCGGATTTAAGTCTGGCAATTTTTGTGTGCTTGCTTGTTATAATTTCAATTGTCATATTAAAAAGATGTTAGGTAGGGTGTTGCCCAAATTGCAATCAAATTTAAGTCAATTGGTTATATTTGCTAAATTATGAAACTCAATTTATTCATGAAATAATTAAAATCTATTCATATGAGAGCTTTTCTTCTTGCCTTTTTGGGGGTTATAGTTCAGTGTAATGTCGCTTTTTCTCAGAATCCCGAGCGGAGCTACATAACATTTAGCCACTCAAGTAACGAGGTAATTGTTACTGTTACCGATGGTGATTACCATATTGTTCCGTTTAGCGAGCAAACTGTTCATGTAAAATTTTTGCCCAAGGGCAAAGAGGTTCGTGATTTAGCATTTGGGGCAGTACCTCAACCATCGTTTTCCGATTTTCAGGTTATTGAAAACGCCCAAAATTTGTTTATAAAAACCTCTGGAATTGAACTTGAAGTTACCAAAAATCCCTTTCAGCTTCAGTTTTTTTACTGTGGCGAGCTGGTAACGCAGGAGTTTCACGGTTACCAGCAAACCGATTCGGTAATGATGATGAGTTTGAAACTTGAGGAGGATGAGATTCTCTACGGTGGCGGCGCCCGTGTTCTGGGAATGAACAGGCGAGGTAACAGGTTACAGCTTTACAACAGGGCTCACTACGG
>CAZLXF010000209.1:0-5280 GCA_964563065.1 uncultured Rikenellaceae bacterium
TTGTTGAGGACATTACTGAGCGTAAAAAAGCCATCGATGCGCTTGTGGCAAGCGAGGAGCGAATCCAGAGTATTTTTCGTGTAGCTCCAATAGGAATTGGCGTGGTGAAGGAGAGAATGTTTACTGAGGTTAATCCCCGCTTGTGCCAGATGACAGGCTATACTAAAGAGGAATTGCTCGGCAAAAGTGCCCGAATGCTTTACCCAACTAAGGAAGAGTTTGAATATGTAGGTTCCAAAAAGTACAAAGAAATTGCCGAGAAGGGAACGGGTTCTGTTGAAACCCGTTGGGTTAGGAAGGATGGTTCTATTATTGACATAATACTCTCATCAACACCCATATCCAAAGGCGATTTGTCGCAAGGCGTAACTTTTACTGCGCTGGATATTACCATTCGTAAGCAGAACGAAAGGCTTATTAAATCGCGGTTACAACTGATGGAGTTTGCCGAAAGAAATTCTCTTGCTGAGCTACTAAAGGAAACCCTTGCCGAAGCAGAAAAGCTTACGAATAGCCAAATTGGTTTTTATCTTTTTATTGATGAGGATAAGGGCGAAATAATCCTTAACCAGTGGTCGGGTCGCACTCAGAGTGAGTTTTGCAATGTAACTGAGGAATTTTCAATGCACTACCCCATTGAAAAGGCTGGTGTTTGGGTTGATTGCGTTCGTAAAAGGAAACCTGTTATCCATAACGATTATGAATCGTTAGAGCATAAGAAAGGCATGCCCGATGGTCATGCAATGGTTACCCGCGAGCTGGCAGTTCCTGTGTTCCGCAACAAAAAAATAGTGGCTGTGCTTGGAATTGGCAACAAACCAATAGATTACAACAGTAACGACATAGAAATTATTTCACAGTTGGCCGATATGGTGTGGGAAATTGCCGAGAAAAAGATGGCTGAGGATGAGGTAAAAAAGCTAACCAAAGGAATTGAGCAAAGTCCAGCCATTGTTGTAATTACAAACACAAATGGCGAAATTGAGTACGTTAACCCACGATTTACCGAAGTTACAGGTTACTCATTGAAGGAGGCCTTGGGGCAAAATCCTCGTATTCTAAAATCGGGAAACCAAAGTAAAAAGTTTTACGAGAACCTTTGGAGTACTATTCAATCGGGCAGCGACTGGAGCGGCGAAATTCTGAACAGAAAGAAATCGGGAGAAACATACTGGGAATCAGCATTAATTTCGCCAATTACCGATGATAATGGGCAAATAAAACATTTTATTGCTATAAAAGAAGATATTTCCGAACGCAAGGAAGCAGAAAAAGCGCTTAAAGAAAAGAATGAGGAGTACTTGGTGTTAAACGAGGAGTTGCAGGAAAGTAACGATAGAATAAAGGGAATTAACCGAGAACTTATTGTTGCTCGCGAAAAGGCTCTCGAAAGCGACAGGCTTAAAACAGCGTTCTTAGCAAACATGAGCCACGAGATTCGTACGCCAATGAACTCCATTATTGGTTTCTCCGAGTTTCTTCTAAAACCAACCCTTAAGCCCGAACGGAAGGAGTTCTTTGCCCGAATCCTCAACGCATCGTGCCACCAGCTGCTAAACGTGGTAAACGACATGATTGATATTGCAAAAATTGAAACCGGACAAATTGAAATACACAAAAGCAAAACAAATATTAACGAGCTAATCAATCGTATCCAAAACGTTTACAGTTCACAGGTTGATAAGAATAAACTAAAGATTACTGTAGCAAACAATATTCCCGATGAGGCTTGCACAGTTTTAACCGATTCGGTTAAAGTTTCCCAAATTATTACCAATTTGGTATCCAACGCGGTAAAATTCACCGAAAACGGTGAAATTGAAATGGGTTATACCCTTGAGCAAAGCGAAATCAAATTCTTTGTTCGCGATACCGGAATTGGCATTGCACCCGAAAACCACGAACTAATATTCGAAAGGTTCCGTCAGGTTGAAATGGATACAACACGCAACTATGGTGGAACCGGACTGGGATTGCCTATTTGCAAAGCTTTTGTTGAAGAGTTGGGAGGGAAAATTTGGCTGGAATCAGAGGTTGGCGTTGGTTCAACGTTCTTTTTCACAGTTCCTTATGAACCTGAGGATTTTGCTGTGAACGAAAAAACCGTTGATGATACTCATCCAGAGTTCAATTTTACTGGAAAAACAGTTTTAATTGCTGAGGATGAGGAGGCAAATATATTGTTGTTAAAGGAAATTATTTCGGAAACTGGAGCAGAAATTATTGTTGCAAACAACGGTGTTGAAGCAGTTGAACTTTTCAGTAAGCATAACAATGTTGACATTATTTTAATGGACATAAAAATGCCCAAAATGAACGGAATTGAAGCAACAAAAAAAATCCGGAAGTTCAATAATGAAGTGCCAATTTTAGCACTTACAGCTTATGCTCTTTCGGGCGATAAGGAGAAATGCCTTGCTGCTGGGTGCAATGCTTACATCTCCAAACCAATATTGCAACCGGAACTACTTGAGTTAATCAGAAAACATGTAAAAGCATAACCCAATAATTATTCCGTACCTGCCTACGGCAGACAGGCCTAGCGGCACGGAAACGTTCTTTTATACAGTTTTTTTACCGATGAGGGTGTATCAAAAGGGATATTTTCAGCCACTAAGACACAAAGACTCTAAGATTCACCAAGCATTATCTTTTGATTGTTAGTTCTTTGTGTTTCTTAGTGTCTTTGAGACTTTGTGGCAATTGACTTTTGTTTGACTTTTGAGACACCTTCATGAAGAAAAAGGGTTAGGCAAGCGCATTGTCCTGTAGGCGTCGCAATGAGGAATAGAAGTGGACAAATTATTTTTGATTTTTTTTAAAATTATTTATTACGCATGAAATCATCTGACAAAAGCGAGTACTTAAGGAAGCGAGCCGAAGAACTTCTGGCAAATAAGCAGAATCTTAAACCTCTTGAACTGTCCAAAAGCATGGAGGAACTTGTGGAAAGCCTTCAAATTTACCAGTTTGAATTGGAAATTCAGAACGATGAACTTATCCGCTTACAGCAATCGCTTGAGGAGTCAAAGAGCCGATTCGAGAAACTTTTTAGCAATGCACCGGTAGCATACTGTATTCTAAACCTCGAAGGTGTAATCCAGGATGCAAACCGTGCTTTCTTGTCGTTGGTATGCGCAGAAAAGAATGAATCAGTTGGGAAATACCTTAATAGGTTTATTGATCAACAAAGCCAGGATGATTTTTACCTGCACCTTCGCAAGGCGAAAAGTTCATCACAAGGATATACTTCAAACTTGGTTATCAACTCCACCGAGGGGAAAGTTTACATTAAGTTACACACACAAATTGAGCAGCTTAACAACAATGAGGAAAGCGTAATTCTTTGTACACTGAACAATATTACCAATGAAATCAACTACCAGAATGATCTTTCGCTTAGCGAACAACGATTCCGTTCACTTGTTACCTCGCTGGACGATGTAGTTTTCACCCTCGATACGCAGCAAAGGCATACCGGTGTGTACGGAAATTGGATAGAGCGCCTTAATCAGAAACCCAGCGATTACATTGGCAGAACGTCCGAAGAAATCCTTGGTAAGGAGCTTGCTCAAATCCACAAGGAGCATAACAGCAAAGCGTTACAGGGAAAGAATGTAGTTTACGAATGGAACGTAGAAAGTTCAGTGGGAAAACTGTACTACCAAACTTCGCTTTCGCCAATTTTCGATTCAAAAAACAATGTGATAGGAATTGCAGGAGTTGGAAGGGATATTACTATTCTTAAAAAGGCTCAAATAGCCTTAACCGAAAGGCACAAGGAGCTAAACTGCCTTTACCGGATTACTTCGTTGGGTAACGATTCAACCCTAATGCTACCCCGCTACATTGAACAATGCATTGAAATTATACCCTCGGGATTTACAAATCCCAATAGTACCGTTGTTCGCATTACTATTGGTTCAAACGTATATCAATCGGCTGGTTTTAGGGAAACAGTTTACAGTTTATCCGACACAATTGTTATCAACAACGAACCAATTGGTAGAATTGAAATTTTTTGCCTAAACCAGAAATGTTTGGAAAGCGAAGAACATTTTGGGGAGGAGGAAAAGAATCTTCTCAGTGCCATTGCCGATCATTTGTCGCATATAATTAAGCGTGGCCAAGATACCGATGAGATTAGCCAGCAATATGTTCAACTCCAGAAGCTAAACGCCGAAAAGGATAGGCTCTTCTCCGTAATTGGTCACGATCTTCGAGGTCCTCTTTCCACAATACTTGGCATTGCCGATTTGCTTGAACGTAAAGAGGGAAAACTTTCCCAAGAGAAAAGTCTCGAATTGGTTCAGGGGATAAACAAAACAGCAACCAATGTTTACCAATTGCTCGAGAATTTATTGGAGTGGGCTCGTTTACAGAAAGGTGAACTACAATTTTCGCCAGAAAAGTTAAACCTTTCAAATCTTGTTAAGGGCATTGTTGAATTCTACAATGAGCATAGCCAGGCCAAGGAAATAAAAACTATATCAAAGGTTGATAGCAACCTAAATGTTTGGGTTGATGAGAATATGGTAAAGTCAATACTCCGCAATTTATTGTCCAACGCAATTAAATTCACCAACAAGAATGGTGAAATAAGCATTTTGGCTCGAAATATCGAAGATGGAATGGTTGAAGTAAGCGTTGCAGACAATGGCATTGGTATGGATTCGGAAATTCTCAACAACCTTTTTCGAATAGAGTGTAATATTGGGCGCGAAGGTACAAACAACGAGCCCAGTTCGGGTTTGGGACTTTTACTTTGCAAGGAATTTGTTGAGAAGAACAATGGTAAAATTTGGGCTGAAAGCCAAGAAGGGGAAGGCTCCACTTTCTTTTTTACATTGCCTTCTAAGCCATTCACCTTAGGAAAGTAATCAATTCCTAAAAAAGAGTGCTAGCAGAAATGGTTTTTTAAAAAATTGAATCTATTTTTATATGAAGATTTTACCCACATTACATGAAGTATGTTTATAATCGATTTAATATACAACCTTTCCACCCTTGTTGCGCTAAGCATAGTTTCGGGGTTTTTGGATAATCGTTGGAGTAGCACAACCAAGCGTGGAGAAATAATTCAGGGATTACTTTTCGGAGGCGTTGCTATTCTGGGTATGATTAACCCACTTGTTTTTGATGTGGGATTAGTTTTCGATGGCCGTTCGGTTGTAATTAGCCTTTGTGCGTTGTTTTTTGGACCTTTAGCAGCAGCAATTTCTACAGTAATGGCCATTGCGCTAAGAATTTATCAGGGTGGAGTTGGTGCCGTAATGGGAG
>CAZLXF010000210.1:0-5246 GCA_964563065.1 uncultured Rikenellaceae bacterium
TCTTTGTCAACATAAACCAAGGCGGGGTAAGCTTTAATCGTTTTGCCTTTCCATGGGGTTTCGGGCATTATGGCAAAAAGTTCATTGTTGATATCAAAATATAAATCAAAAGGATATTTCTTAAAGAACTCTCTCGCCTTGTTTCGGTTAGTCTCCTTATCACCAGAAATGGCTACTATTTTAACTCCGTATTTAGCTTCCCAGAACTTATAATTATTTATTAAAGTTTGATCTAGTGATATCTTACAACCAGTACATCCCATAAACCAAAAGAAAAACAGTTTGGGTTGTTTGTCGTTTAATAGTTCTTTAACTAGCAATGTATCACCATTAACTGTAATAATTTTCTTGTTTTCTGGAAATTTGTTTTGTGCTTGTATATTAATTTCATTTCCAAACAAAATAAATAGAATTATTAAAGCTAAGTGTCTCATTTTAATGGGTATTAAATCGATTATGAACCCTTACTGGTTGTGTATATGAAAAGTAAAAAACAAGATCTGTTGCCTTCAGTAAATTTATTTTTCTTTCCGGAGATAGGTAATGTGGTTCTGATGTGCCTGCATAAAAGTCTCCTATACCAAGCATTGGTCGAATAGTGTCAAGATATGAGTATAGCTTACTGCTGGGTTGTATTTTACTTACATCAAGGGAAAAAATTTCACTTTTAGCTTGGTGAAAAATTTCGTTAATGGATTCAGGAAGTGGATTCTCAACTATCTCGCAGTCTAAGGGAGGAGTATCTCCATTAGGTCCCTCCATTACCGCTTTAAATTTGCCCTTGGTAAATGCGGTGGAAACTATTAAATAATTTTCTTGTAAAGATTCTCTTAGGTAATATCCCATGGAACCTTGGTTTTCACCGTAAAATGTTGGATTGTTTTGAACATGCGAAGTATGCGCCCAAATTGCAACCTTGGAATTATAGCAATCCTTTACCCATAGTAGATTTTCAGCCAAATCTTTGTCTCTATTATTCTTTTTACCGGTGTAAATATTGTATAACCATTCGTTCGATTTGAGCAACGATTCGATTAAATGTATCGTAAGTTTTTGATCTAAACTTCCATTTCCATCATTCAGTTTGAAGTAGCTGTTTGCAGCGTTTAAAAGGCGCAAATATATATCCTCCCTTCGCTTATACTCTTCTGTTGTAATTTTTTTATATCTAATATGCTCTAAACTCGAAATTTCCTGAATCAATGGGCTATTTAAGGATATAATTTTTGGGAAATAATATTTGATACAATCAATGGTTTTCTCTGGATAAAAAGCATCGAGCTGATTATCGATACCTACAAATTTAATTTTCTGATTTTCATCTTTTCCTAAATTATATTCGTACATCCATTTAATCAAGTCCTGAACTTCATAATTATCCTGAACCCACAATTCACCAGCGAATAATGAATCCAAGTTCCCCTTCCCGTTCCCCACATAGTCGTTAATTTTTAAGGATGTTCGGAAGCTAAATTCATACGCCAGAACTTTAAAGTTTTGGTTTTCCACTAAATACTTGAACAGCCTATGTTTTAGTTTAAAAAATTCTTTTGCTCCATGAGCAGATTCTCCTAATCCAACTACTGAATAGTTACTCCAGTCGAATAATCCTTCAATTAGCCGATCAGTAAACAGCAAAGGCGATTCTCTGGGTAATTCAATTATGCATTGATTTAGGTCCTTATTAATAATTTTCTGGTTATTTGATGTGTTTGTGGATGAGCATGATATAAGAAAAACTGCCAGAAATATTTTTATAATTGGTTTCATTTTTCAGTCTCATTAAACTTGTTTTCTCCTTTTCTATCGAAAAAAGAGCCCATTTCAACGGGAACTTTTGGTTCAAAAAGTCGAAAATTTATACCTACATTCTTTTCGGAATCAATTTTTTTTCCAAGAGATGGAGAACTTTTGTTGATTCTGTTTTTAATCCACGTGTAGTTATCGTTGCCCAGTAAATCGCACATTATTCCGATTCCGTTTAAATCACCAACGCCAACACTCCTGTTGCCAAAATTGTAGGAATCGTTCCCGCTGAAATCCAGAAACAATCCTGCGGAAAAATCTCTTCCACAGCCAATAATTTGGGAAATTTCTTTTTTGTTTGAGTTCTCATTGAAAGTGTCGTTGCCCGAAATTTCCAGAATATTTGCCAACGCAAAGTGTGCTGCATAACCCTGGCTGTGCGAGTTGGAGTTGTAAGTATCGTTACCCTTTTTATCGAAATGAGCACCAAAACCGAAGTAGTATGCAGCACCCTGAGCAAAACTTCCGGCGTTGTAGCTGTCATCGCCATTAAAATCGAAGAGGAATCCGTAACCTCCGCCCAGGTTTTGCCCATCGGTTGCCTCGGCCCAACGACCTTTTGCTGCGCCCTGAACGAATGAAAGAGATCTTTCGATTTCCGGATTTTTTGCGTAGCAATCGGTTCCCCGATTATCAATGAGCACTCCAACACCTAACGTTGAGCCAAACCCTTGTGAGAAACTATTGCAGTAGTAGTTGTCGTCACCGTCAAGATCTACAAGTAACGAAATGCCAACAATTGCCGAAGCCTGCGAAAAATATGAGCTGCTGGTGTAAGTATCGTTTCCTTGTAAATCATACAGCAACGAGGTTCCGTAGAGCGTAGATGAAATTCCGGGATTTTTTGAGATGTAATGATCATCTCCGGCTAAATCAAAAATCATGCTAACTCCAAGTAGTCCAAGGGAAAGAAATCCGTTTGAACCATCGTAAATATCATCACCATTCTTATCGATTACAATTGAAACTGGCATTGAAATACAGCTTGTTGCGATATTCCCAAAATATTTATCATCACCTCCCAGATCGATTGTAAGACAATTATTTCTAGAAATTGTGTCGTTCCTTATGCCGAGAATTTCAACTTCACCGAAGTTGGTTCTAATTATGCATATTGAGAAAGAGGAATCAACAGAATCTGGAATTTTATGAGTTAGCTTTTGAGCCTGCTCGCAAACCAACCGGGAGGCAAACGAAAGTTTACTTAAATCGGCCGATGAAATGCAATCGATAGATTCAAATTCAATTAATTGTCTATTAGTCCACGGCTGCGAAAGTGTTTTGTATACCGAGGAAATATCAGTTTGGTTGGAAATTCCGCATTTTTCAATTATTGGTTTTGTAAATTGATTTATAACTGAAACGGAGTTCCCAATAACCAGAATGGAGTTGAGAGTTTCCTTGCGGAAATCAGCAGGTAGTTTTTCCCAGTCAGCTTTGCTTCCGGCTTTAAAACAAAAATTGTAATCGGATTTAAGTTTGAGCAAGAGATCTTCTTCAGTAGAATATTTTTCCGATTCATTTACCGATACGGCAACGGGAGGACCAAATCCTCCGGCCGAAGCGCCGAGCAATCGGAATGGAATATGAAGGAGTGTTTGCGGATTCTCAATATTCAATTCAAGTGTACGTGCAACATTTTTAGTAAAATCTGGAATCTGAAGAATATCATCGTAAAGAATTGATTGGCTTGGAATGCAGTGTTTTACTCCTTGTAATGAGGTAATAAATTGGTTTTCGATTGCAAGATTCTGATCAGCTAGATCACATTTTTGTTTCCAATAAATTATATTATTTTTTTGCTCATTATCCGGTGAATTGCAGCAATTTATAAAAACTGCAAGTAGGATTAAAACAAATATTTGGTAAAATTTTAAAATCATTCTCATTCATTGAATGAAAGCCGAATAAACTCTTTCTCGTTAGGTTTTCCGGGTGATATATAAAGAATTGGATTATCGGAAAGTTCCATTATTAGGCATCCGTAGGTGTCGTCATTTGAAATGGGATGAATATCTGGTTCTGAAAGGCTGAGGATTGATTTTATGGTTTCTACATCGAGATTGTAGTTTGCCTCCACAATCTTATCGTACGCCAGAAAATATCGGGGGCAGAAGTAAGGATCGTCGACAGTTTTTCCGTACTCTTTCATTAAATCGATGAATTTCTGGCTAAAATCGCGATTTGCGATTGAGAAGTTGGTGTGTAGCGTAATTTCCTTTTTTTCAAAAGGATAAAAAACTTTTTTCTGGTTGGGGGAACACTCGTAGCATCGAGCCTCGTTTTTCCCGCCAATTACGAAACATTGCTGAATACCAATGGGAACTTTTTCAATAAACCGAAATGCTTCGGTATCGCTTGGTTGCTGTAAGATTTTACGAACAATGAACGACACAGGTAATCCGCTTTTCGCATGGTTTAGCATCGAAATACTGTTGCAGGCAATGCCAATTCCTTTAGAGTTAAGTCCATCCAACCCAATAAATCCAGGGAACGTAAAAACGTAACTCTGAATTCCGCTTTTTTCATCAGTTATATGGAGAAGAGTTGGAAAACCATGCAGGAACGAGTCGGGATCCATATTCTGTGCCAGAATAGTTGGCTGATTATCCTGCTTATTTATACTAATTGTTGTGCAATGTTCACTTTCAGAATCATCGGCAAAAACACCAATCTCCTCGCTAAGTTGGAACGCAAGAATGGTTGTAAAATCAATTCCGCTACCAGCGGAAATTCCTCTAACCTCTTCGAGAATATCAGGACAACTCTTTTCAATCTCATCAACAAATCCGGTTTTGGCAAAAAACCCGGAAACAGCTAAATTAAAGTCGGTTTGATAATTTTCTTCAACCTCCTTCTGCCATTTTGAGATGGTTTGCTCAATTTCATCTTTCAAAAATTCACCATGTGCAAATCCCTGCTCGTATGGCGATCCAGCTAAATGAAGGATGGTTAAATCCTGAATCTTTTCAACTCTCTGTTTTGGTTTACAACCAGAAATAAAGAAAAAAACTGTAAGTAGTAAGCAGAAGGTTTTAGTTTTCATTGTAAAAAAGTTTACCAAAGTCCGGGGAATAATCTGTAGCGAGTTTCATTTTTAAAATCGGAATATCCATTCAGATTTTTCGAAAGAAAGTTGTCCTCAAGTCGGGTGCGAACAATAAATCCAACGGAAATAAAGATAGAAAAAAATGCGCCAGCAAGCGAACCAATTATAAACGGAAACGCAAGTAACCATAGTATAACTCCTAAATATCCGGGATGCCGAACCAAACTGTAAGGCCAGCTTTTTATTACTGTATGTTCTCGCTCGCTTTGAATTCGAACGTGCGCTTCGAAATGGTTATTTGCAATCATCGATCCCAAAACCAAAATATTTGAAAGAATGTAAAGCGTGTAACCCGGAATTTGCCACGTTTCATTCAACGGCAAAAAATCAA
>CAZLXF010000211.1:0-5216 GCA_964563065.1 uncultured Rikenellaceae bacterium
AAACTTAACGGTAGATACAACCTTAGTTCAGAAAATAAACATCAACATGGCTTCTCTGGATAATCTTCAAAAACATCCATATTTAACTACTTATCAGGCAAAGTCAATCATTTACTATCGTGAAAAAATGGGAAATATAAAAAGTATCGATGAAATTTTAATGAATAAATTAGTTGATAAAGAAACGTACCGAAAAGTTAAGGGTTACTTAACCGTAAATTAATTGATTTAAACATATTTTAAAGCATTTTTTAAACTCTTTGTTACAGGCTGGCTATTTAGTCTTTCGCTAAATAATAATCGATTTCTTTCTTTAGCTCCGGTAAATGGATTGAAATAATGCCCCAAATTACAACATCATCAACCTTGTCATAACCGTGAATAACCCAATTTCTTGTATCTACAATTTGTCTTGCATTCTCTATTTGAATATCTGGAGCAATCTTCATTATTCTATTCATTGCTTCACCAATTATTTCAATTTCTCTTTCAATTCCTCTTCTTAACAATTTATTGTTTTGATATTCAAAGAAATCTCTTTTCTCTCCAAGAAAGTCAAAAATTGAATCAATAGATGTTTTAATGTCAAAAAGATATTTCTTTACTTCACGCTTCATAAATCAATTGCTTTGATTCATTTATACTTTCAATAAAGTAAGGATTTGATAATGTTCTTTCAGTTACGATGTCAATTTCTCTTTTGAATAGTTCTCTAAGTTTATAATGAAGAGTAAAATAGTTTTTTGTGTATTCATCTACAGTTAGATTATCTGAAAATGATATTAGAAAATCAATATCGCTGTCTTCCCGAAATTTTTCAGAAACTACAGAGCCAAAGGCATAAAGCCTTTTTATGTTAAGTGCTTGACAAATAGCAATTAATTCTTTCTTTCGCTTTTCAATTAATTGTTGCATCTCATTATTTTTTTCAAAGATACAAAACTTTCACATTACAATCCATTTCTTCAATCATGCTTGGCGGTAGCTAAGTTGTGGCTTTCTTGTAGATTACATTTCTTTCACTTAAATAATTAAGGATATACTCAAAGCAACCCTTTTCGCTACCTACAAGTTCAGGCGGAAAAACTCCTGGTTTTGTGAATAGCCCATCGGCTAAAAGGTTAACTGCTGCAGTGGCAGTATAACCGGTGGTTCGAGCCATCGACCATTGCTGGGTTTGGGCATCGTACTCGTCGTACAAATCGTAGGTTACCGTTTTTGGGATCCCATTCTTCTTCCCCTTAAGTATAACCCGCATAACCGTAAACTCCGGCTCGTTAGGTAGAAGTTTCCAATCGTTAAAAAGAATTTTCGCCGTAAATTCCATTGGAACAATGGATTGCTGCCCGTTCTCAACGGGTGAATTCGAGAAAAACCCCGATGCTTTCAGCGCCTTTATTAAGTCGATGTGGCCAGGGTAGCGAAGCGTTTTCTCCTTCATGTTTGGAATGTGTTTCATGGTTTCCAAAATTGATCTTAACCCATCGGTATTGAATCCTTCGAGGTCGCCAATTTTTTCGAATCGAAAAATTTCAGGTTCGCTAAGCGCGGGTTTTGTAGTTAATATGCTGTTCTCAATGCAACGGGCAGGACGAGTGTACTCCTCTAGTACATCAATTGGAGAAAACGGTGCTTTATACTGAAATGGGAAGTTGCGGTTTTTGGGTAATCCTCCCACCATATAGAAAAAATCGTCGATTTGCATCTCATTGTTGTGGTAGCCAAGAATAAAGTTGGGCATGCCGGGAGCTACACCACAATCGGTAATTACGGTTACATTCTTTTCCACGGCCATTTTGTTTAATACCATAAAGTCTTCGGGCATAAACGAAATGTCAACTACATTCTTGCCGCAGGCAATAAGTGCTTCAATAGTTTTGTAGCCCATAAATCCCGGAACCGCCGAAACAACCAAGTCAAAATCGTTAACTAGCTCATGCAGCGAGCTAAAATTGCTCAAATCGGCGAGGATAGTTTTCACTCCAAACTTTTCAACCTCTTTTAGGGCTTCAGCATTAATGTCGGCAGAGGTTACCGCATGTTTTTTGCTTAAATCGAAGGCAATAGCTTTGCCAACCATTCCGGCTCCAAGTATAATTATCTTCATTTTTTCTAATTTTTTGTTGTGAAAAGTAGTAAAAAAGTACCTGAATGTTAAATAAATGAACTTTTTTTCAATAATAATTCAATTTATAGTTTTTTCTAAATAAATAAGATTACTTTTGACCCAATATTTACCAACTTAATTTTATATTAGAATTATGAACATTTTTTGTGGAAGTCTTCCTTTTAGTCTGCAAGAGTCTGAGTTAAAGGAGTTTTTTGAAGAGTACGGCGAAGTATCAGCGGCCAGAATTATTACCGACAAGTTCTCCGGACGTAGTAAAGGTTTCGGGTTTATTGAAATGCCCGACGATGAACAAGCTAAAAAAGCTATTGAAGAGCTTAATGGTGCTGAGGTTGATGGTCGTACCATCGTAGTAAACGAAGCAGAAGAAAGGAAAGAGCGCAGCAACACAGGTGGTGGCTACAGAGGTGGCAGCCAGCGTGGTGGCGGAGGCGGTGGCTTCAATCGTGGTGGAGGAAACTCCAGAGGTTCCAGGTACTAGTTTCAGGGAAATCTGTAACGGGTAAAACTTTCAAGGAAAGTTTAAAAACCCGGTTCGTTCGATATTAACGCATTAATTGCGTGTTGTATAGAAGGCTAACTCAAAAACGAGTTAGCCTTTCTTTTTATATTTGCAGAATGAACAGCATCCGGTTCTATAGTTCGTTCGATGATAAAATTCCCGAACCCATTGCTTTCAACACTTGGAAGCATCATTTGGGTTTTGTTAAGGATTCCATACAATCATTTGAAAAGGGTTCCTTGCAAAATTTAGCTCAACAGCTAATTTTTATAAAAGGTTCTATTCTCGATTTGTATACAGGTAACTTAACTCCACCAGAAATATCAAGCCAAGTATTGATTTACTTAACCTATCAGGGCAATTCAATTTCCCCAAAATATATCAGTTGGCTTAACGCCGGAAATAATTTCAGAAATATTGAACTTAGCGATGGTTCCGAGTGGACACTTACTCATGGTCGATTCCCGAACCGTTACATTCATATTCATCCTGCACGTAATTCAGTCAATATTATAAGGGTTAGGTCAGGCACACTAAAAGTTGCAATTTTATTTTCTGCGTTAAATAAAGATTCGAAGAATGAAATTTCGTTAAAAGCTATAAATGAAATTAGGGTGAATTATCTAAAACTTTCACCCGTAAAGAGTATCAATTCCAGTGGTTCTTTAAGGTTGCTTGTAAACAAATTATTGGGGTGAAAAGGTTGGCAAAACCCTTTGTAACTTACAGTTTTACAGCGTTATAAAAAAGGTGTTCTAAATCACCGTTTCTTTTAACATAAAGTTGAAACAATATACTTACTTTTGCGTTCTAATAAATGCAAGACAACCTGATTGGTTTGGTTTTAGGGTTTATAGTTGGTTTCAGGTTTTTGCTTTTAGGTTAATTTTTTAGGGTGTGAAACCGGGTCTGTGAGCAGGCCCGGTTTCTTTTTTACCCTATCCATTCAAAATTTGTTATCCGAATATCAGTTCTGCTTTCTTTTTTGTTTCTTTGTGTTGGCATGAAGAAACAGTTACTTTTATTAACCATTACCGTTTTTATTGCTTCCTGTGCACATCGTAATGTGAACGATGAAAGGGGAATGGTTTTTCGTTACAACGAAAGCAAAGGCATTACTTCGCTCGATCCGGCATACGCTCGTAGTTTGCCCCTAATTTGGCCGGTTCATCAACTTTACAATGGACTGGTTGAACTTTCCGATTCGCTTACAATTTTACCATCCATTGCAAAAAGTTGGACGGTTTCCAGCGATGGGCTGCAGTACACTTTTACCTTACGCTCCGATGTGTTTTTTCATAGTTCCCCTGTGTTTAAGAACAAAGTGGGAAGAAGGGTTACGGCCAACGATTTTGTTTTTAGTTTTAATCGCATTCTCAACCCCGAGGTTGCCTCGCCTGGTTCCTGGGTTTTCAACGTTCTCGATGTTAGCCATGAAGGTACAACAAATGGTTGCAAAGCAACCAACGACACCACTCTGGTTATTTTTCTAAAAAAACCATTTCCAGCTTTTCTGGGAATACTTTCAATGCCTTATGCATATGTGGTTCCTCATGAAGCTGTTGAGTTTTACGGAAAAGAGTTCCGAAGAAACCCTGTAGGAACTGGCCCTTTTAGGTTTAAATATTGGAAGGAAGGAGAGAAACTGGTTTTTCGAAAAAACGAAAATTATTTTGAGTTTGATGAAGAAGGTACCCGTTTACCATACCTCGAAGCGGTTAGCATTATGTTTACCGCCGATAAGCAATCGGAATTTTTAGAGTTTCTAAATGGTAAAATCGATTTTATTTCTGGGGTTTACGCAGCATCAAAGGATGAACTTCTTACCCGTTCGGGTAATTTAAACCCGAAGTATTCCGATAGGATTAAAATGATAACTGGGCCTTACCTTAATACCGAATATCTTGGAATTCTTGTTGATACAACCCTAGAAATTGTGAAGAGCAGCTCGCTTCGTTTCCCTGAGGTTCGGCAGGCAATTGGGTACGGATTCGACAGGGAGAAAATGATTACTTACCTACGAAGCAACATGGGCTATCCGGCACACGCTGGGTTCATTCCAATGGGAATGCCGGGTTTCAACGAAAGGTTGCAAGGTTTCTCTTACAATCCCAAAAAGGTTGATAGTTTGTTATCTGTTGCTGGATTTCCAAATGGCAAAGGTTTAACACCAATAACCATTTGTACTACTGAGGATTATGTTGATATTTGCGAGTTTATTCAGCATCAGCTGGGTGAGTTTGGAATACCAATTCAAGTTGACGTATTTCCGGGCGCAGCCTACCGCGAAATGATGGCCAACTCGAAAATGTTGCTCTTCAGAGCAAGTTGGGTTGCCGACTATGCCGATGCGGAGAACTACCTTTCATTATTTCAATCCGATAATTTCAGCCCTGGTGGTCCAAACTACACGCATTTTTCAAGTACTAGGTTCGATGAACTATACAATAACGCACTTTCAGAATTTAACGAAAAAAACCGTTATGTTACATACAGGGAAATGGATTCGTTGGTAATGAGTTATGCTCCTGTAGTTCCACTTTTTTACGATAAGGTTGTGCGATTTACACAGTATAATGTTGAAGG
>CAZLXF010000212.1:0-2608 GCA_964563065.1 uncultured Rikenellaceae bacterium
CGAAAATCAGCCGTACCGGCTGGGTAGCTTTTAACAAATTTTTCTGTTGGTTGAAGCGCAATATCCAAACCCAGTAAATTTAGGGTAACCTCTAGCAATTTCTCGTTAAATTCTATAAGTAACTCCATGGAATTTTGCTGGTAAAATGGGTAAAATTCATCCATAATCAGCTCAAAGTAGGCAGAATTTTTATACGCCGATTCCAACGCACGCCAGTGTTCACGCTGCCATTTCACGGAGTAATCGATTCTTACTTCCGAAATTTTTGTGCTGTTTCCGCTGGGCTTAACAACAGGGATTATCAGGGGCAACTTTCCGTTTGCCGTGTATATTTCGCAGCGGTTACGGTAGGTTTGGCGAGGGTACGTCTCGTGTTTTTCAATGAAAACACTTTTGTATCTCTTCAACTTGGAGAAATACTGTACTGGTGGAAGGTATGCTGTTGAAAGTACAACGCTATTGAGTTCCATTGTTTTCGAATTGAACTGCAAATATAGCCTCATATTTTTGAGTTCGAAATCAACGTTAGGGGTTAATGTGTGGAGTAATAACTATTTTCTACCTTTGTACCAATGAGAGGAACCATTACAATACCCATTTCCGATGTCAATAGGTTTGGCGAACAGCTGTGCCGCTGGATTCGTAAGGAAACCTACGGCATGGTTCTACAAAGTAACCAGTACAGCTACGAGAATGTTGTAACAGAAAGTTTAAAACGCTTTGAGCTCCTTGCATGTACGGGTTCCGTTGAAATAATTTCACCAAATCAACTCCATTTCGAAGCTCTTCGCAACGCCACAAAAAAGGGCGATTGGCTTTTCGGTTTCCTCGGTTACGATTTAAAAAACCACATCGAGAAGCTGATTTCAAGTAATTCCGATGGCCTTAATTTCCCCGATATTTTTTTTGTTATTCCCGAAATTGTTTACGCAGTAAACAACGGCAATCTAACCATTCATTACCACAAATCGAAGCATACGAAGCAAACTGCGGGTAGCATGTTCGACCGGATTATGGCTGCGCCAATTGCTGAAATGAAACACGATTCAAACATCGAATTTCAAGAAAGATACTCTAAAAATGAGTACATCCAAACCGTCGAGCAGGTTCTGAAACACATTCATCGGGGCGATGTTTACGAGATGAATTTATGCCAAGAGTTTTTTGCAAATAGTTGCAGCATAAATCCTTACGAAACCTTCATTAAATTAAATCGCACTTCCCCTACTCCATTCTCTGCTTTTGGGAAGTTTGCCGATAAATTTTTACTTTGTGCTAGTCCCGAACGTTTTTTACAGAAGCAGGATGAAATAATTACTAGTCAGCCAATTAAAGGAACTTCACCAAAAGGAGATTCCTGTGAAGATGATTCAAGGTTGAAGGTTGAACTTCAAAGCAACCAGAAGGAACGTGCTGAAAATGTTATGATTGTAGACTTGGTTCGAAACGATTTATCGCGAATTGCCCAACGGGCAAGCGTTAGGGTTGATGAACTATGCGGAGTTTACCCATTCCGTCAGGTAAACCAAATGATTTCAACCGTTTCGTGCAAGCAAAAACCCGATGCAGATTTTGTTGACATTATAAAGGCTACATTCCCCATGGGTTCAATGACCGGCGCTCCCAAAATTCGGGCAATGCAGCTAATTGAACAGTACGAACGCTCCAAACGCGGATTATTCTCTGGTGCAGTTGGGTACATCACTCCAACAGGAAACTTCGATTTTAACGTTGTTATTCGAAGCCTACTGTACAACCGCTCAAAAAAATACCTTTCCTACACTGTTGGCGGGGCAATTACCGCAAATTCCATTCCCGAAAAGGAGTACGAGGAGTGTTGGCTAAAATCGTTGGCCATTAGGCAAACTATTGAAAATATGTAAAATGAAGAGGAAGTTTAGAAATTATATTGAAGAGAACCACCTTTTTAACGATGGCGCCAGAATTCTTTTGGCAGTAAGCGGCGGGGTCGACTCCATGGTTATGCTGAACCTTTTTCACCAGTGTGGCTTCAACTTCTCCATTGCTCATTGCAACTTCCATTTACGTGGAAGTGAATCCGATGAGGATGAAGCATTTGTAAGAAATGCTGCTAAATTACTCAACGCTGAAATTTTTGTATCGCACTTCAATACAACACAGTACGCAGCTGAAAACAATATTTCAATTCAGGTAGCAGCCCGAAACCTAAGGTACAGTTGGTTTACAGAACTTTGCGAAACTGAAGGTTTCGATGCGGTTGCGGTGGCACACAACAGCAACGATGTTGCTGAAACGGTACTCATAAATTTGGCCCGTGGAACCGGAATCAAAGGGCTAACGGGCATAAAACCAAAGGGAAACGGCACCATTCGCCCCCTACTTTTCGCCTCACGAAAAGAGATTGAGCAATTTGCTTTTACTGAAAACATTGAATTTAGAACCGATTCATCGAACGCCAACACGAAGTACACTCGCAACAGAATTCGAAATATTATAATCCCCGAATTTGAAGTGTTGAATAGCGCTTTTGTACGGAATGTAGTTAACACATCGCATTTTGCATCTCAGGCATGGGAGGTGGCTTGCGAAGAGATAGAAAATTTCCAAAAAAAGGTTCGTACGCAAG
>CAZLXF010000212.1:2708-5195 GCA_964563065.1 uncultured Rikenellaceae bacterium
TGGGAGGTGGCTTGCGAAGAGATAGAAAATTTCCAAAAAAAGGTTCGTACGCAAGTCGATAACGAAAAGCACTATTCCATTGAAATGCTTAAAGAGTATAGGTTTACACAACTTTTCCTTGCCGAAGAGTTCATCCCCTATGGGTTCGATTCAACCCAGATTCCAGAAATAGAAAAATCGCTGTTCACACAGTCCGGAAAAGTTTTCTATTCAGCAGATTATATGTTAGTTAGGGATAGAAACTCGTTAATTCTTTCGTTAAATACAAGCAAAAAGAACTACAATACTGAGATACAGCCAGATACTAAATATCTTGCTAAACCTGCTAGCCTATCTTTCGAAAAAATAAGTTATGTGAATGAATTCAATTTCCTAAAAGAAAAAAACGAATTCTTTTTCGATTTTGATAAAATATCGTTTCCTGTAACTCTCCGAAATTGGAAATCAGGCGATTGGTTTATTCCTTTCGGAATGAAGGGCAAAAAGAAAGTGAGCGATTTTTTGGTTGACCAAAAGGTTCCTCTTCACCAAAAGGAACGGGTTTTTGTTTTGGAGTCAGCAGGTTCAACTATTTGCATACTAGGTTATCGAAACGACGATAGGTACAGGGTTACGCAGCAAACCCAAACTATTTGGAAGGTAACACTGAACGATTAACTTAATAAAAGCTAAAGAACTTCACTTTTTATGGCAATTTGTTATAACTTTATGCTGATTTTTGGGTTATAGTATAGTAATGTGGAATCAATTATTGTGAAACCATGAGAACTATAAAGTTTTTATTTGTAACAGCAATTTTTATTCTCGTATCAACCTTCTCTTTCGGACAGCTTGTGCGGGATTTACCTTTGCTTTACCAGCCAGGCATTCTCCCCCAACAGGAGGAGGATAGCAGCGAATTTCGCCCATGGCATAGGTTCACTCCTGGTGAAACTAGCTACTCTTTCGAGGCTGGAGCCGGCTACTCTTCCTTTGGAAATAGTATGGGATTCTCAAATTCTTACGTAAGTCCAATTGTTTCGTACTCAGCCACAGAGAACTTTCAAATAACCGTTGGAGGGCGTTTTTCACGAACCAACTTCAACAACATGAATATGATAAACTTTAACGGAGGAAACGTTGAAGGCCAATTGACTAGTGGCGTTCCAACCGAAGCGTTTGCATACGGACAATACATTGTTAACGACAGGCTTAGTGTATACGGTTATGGTGCCTTTGGCAAAAACCAAACCTACTTTTCTCCATATAATGCTGGTTTTAGCACTGCCGATTATCAACAGTACTCATTTGGAATGAACTATCGGTTAACCGATAAGGTTAGCTTTGGCGCATCGTTCGGCTTTTCGAATGGCCCTGCATTTGGGTATTCACAGTATGGTTACTCACCTTACGGTTACAGCAACCGAAATCACTTTTCCCCGTTTTTCCCATAGAAAAAGATGAGGAAAAAACAAACCCCGAAGCAGAAACTTCGGGGTTTGTTTTTGGGGATTGCGAAAACATCTACAGCAACTGCTTAAATGAAATGCATTTATTGCTATACAATCCGTTTAAAAATTTCACCACTCTCTCCTGAACCGGCTGAATTTTATCGCCAAATGTTTCAACCATTTGTCTGCAAATTTGCTCGGTGTTAACTTTCCCATCTATGGCAAGCCAAACGGCCGAACCAATTTCATCGAGTTCGAGGGTTGAGAATTTTGAACGGCTTTTGGGGATAATTTTTTCAGCAAGTTTCTCGTTAGAAATCTTTGGAATTTTTATTGTTACAATTCCCTGGTTGGTTACATCGAATTTATGCAGCTGAACTGGAATAAGCTCAAGCGCATTGGTTCGGAGCAGAATCTGTCTTTTTTTGAAGAATTTTAGCATAAACCTGTTAACCGTAAACCTCGTTTTTGGCGGCTTTCAGCGTGTTTTTAAGGAGCGAAACTATGGTTAGCGGTCCAACGCCTCCCGGTACGGGAGTAATGTAGCTGCATTTAGGTGCAACCTCATCGAATTTAACATCGCCTAGGAGTTTCCAGCCCGATTTGGTTAAATCGGATTTAACACGTGTAATTCCAACATCAATAACCACAGCGCTATCCTTCACCATATTTTCCGTTACAAACTCAGCATGCCCAAGCGCAACGATAAGAATATCGGCAGTTCTGGAAATTTCTTCAATATTTGGAGTTCTGCTGTGACAAACAGTAACGGTGCAGTCACCGGGATATGCTTTCTGCGAAAGAAGGTTTGCTATTGGTTTTCCAACAATGTTGCTTCGTCCTAAAACTACACAATGCTTCCCTGAAGTTTCTATTTTGTATCTTCTTATTAGCTCAACAATTCCATCGGGAGTTGCAGAGATGTATGCAGGTAAACCGATTACCATGCGCCCTACGTTTACGGGGTGAAAACCATCAACATCCTTTTTCGGGTCGATGGCCTCAATTACTTTTTGGTCGGAAATATGCTTTGGAAGTGGCATTTGTACAATGAAAC
>CAZLXF010000213.1:0-5191 GCA_964563065.1 uncultured Rikenellaceae bacterium
CAATAATTGATTTCACCTCTTCTAGCCCGTTTCGGGCTACATCAATATCGCGCTGGGTTGGTTCGTTTTTTATGAAGCAATCGAGCCCGTACTGGCGCAAAACAATCTCGGGGAAACGTTTCAGCGATTCGAGTTCAGCGTAGTGCATTCCCTTTACAAACTGTCCAATAAAAACCTTTTTCCCTGCGCCCACTGCACGCACAGCAAGGCCAATGGCAGCAGTAGTTTTACCCTTCCCGTTTCCTGTATAGAGTTGGATGTACCCAACTTCTTTCGCTTCACTTTTCATAGCACATTCGTTTATTGAACATTCTAGTTAAAAAGTTCCAAACAGCTATCGTACGGTAATCCAACAACCAATAAGTTATCCTTAACACCACCATAGTACCTCGATTCGGGGCACCCGAACGAAATGCTCATTAAGCCAGTTTTATAGGTGCTAACAAAAACGCTTCCGCATACCGACAGGAACGTGTAGGGTTTTACCACAGGAAATCTCTTTAGCTTTTTAGTATAAAGTTTCATTAGTTCCATTACTTCCTTGGGGGTAATAAACATAATGTACATATCGGGTTTTACATCCTTCTCCATTTCATCATCAATTCCCATTAAAATATTTTTTATTGGTTCTTCGAGATGTGGTATATCCGAAATTGCCCGCTGAATTGTTTGAGGTTGAATTCCACTTTCCTGTGAAATATGTTCTACCAACTCGTCATCATTATTCATCAAGCCCATGCTTCGTTTTGCTCCCAGGCAAACTAAATTTTGGGGATTGAAAAGCAACGGCATCTTAAATGCATCGTACACAGCCTCGCAAAAACGTATAGGCTTGTCGGGGGAATATTCGAAACCATTGCTATGGTTCACCTTTAAACCCATGCATTTTGAACCGTACCGTTTCTTAAGCTCTAATATCATTTAGAGTTCTGTTTCTTATAGTTTGATATTGCTCTGCTTACATCCGACATTGAAAAATCGTACCGTTTCCTTAAGCGTCCAAGTCGTTCGCTTGAATATTTTTCTGGAATATTTAGTTCGGTACAAATAGAGGCTAAGGGAACATTGTACTTGCTGGCAACAAACTGTAAAGTTTGTGTTCCATTTACCTCAAATTCATCAACCTCGGAATGGTGCTGCTCAAGAGTTTCGTGGTCCTCATGTAAGCCGTGAGATTCTATGTCGTTTTTATCAACAGCATCAACTTTGTCCTCAACAGTTATGGTATTCTGAACGCTGGCTTCATGCGTTGCATTGGTTTGCGAAACATTTTCGGTTCTATGCCTAAAAATATGCTCGTGGTATACCTGTTCGGGTTGTATTATAAACGCAAAAAGGAATAGAAAAACTCCAAAAACAGGAGTGAATAGTAAAAAACCCATACGGAAAACTTTATTGGGAATCATCTTCTTTAGAAGACAAAGTATTATATCCCAATGAAAAAGAATGTGTAACAGAATAAAAACCAGAAAACCAATGCTAATCAATAAGTGAATAGTTCCCCACTGGTGCCGGTCCATGCCCCAAAATTGCAGATCGATATTCGCCCCGTAAATTGCATTGCGCTGAACACCTGATACCAGAACATACTTAATAAGGAAACCTATGCCAGCCATTGCTGCAAGAAGGAAGAACAGAATAAAATCGATAGAAATATTCAGTAAAGATCTCCCTTTAAACGGATGTAGCGGATTTTTCATAACCTGAAATTTTATTTTTTCGATAATCGCATAATTTTTTTGAGTTTACCAGCTAACATTGTCCGGCGAATTGGACTAATCCTATCAATGAATAGCACGCCATCAAGGTGATCGAACTCGTGCTGGAATATTCGCGCCTCAATTCCGTCAATTTCTCTTTCTACCGGATTAAACGACTCGTCGAGGTACTTCACCGAGATTTTTTCAGAACGAACAACCTCCTCATAAATTCCGGGAACACTGAGGCAACCTTCGCTATAAATTGATGTAGCTTCGCTTCGCGAGATAATAACTGGATTTATTACAGTTCGCTTGAAGCGATCAACCGATTCGTCATCCTCCCCAATTGGACTAGAGTCCATAATAAATATACGTTTGAGCACACCAATTTGCGGAGCAGCCAACCCTATTCCACCCTCTTTCCTCAAAGTGTCGAATAGGTTTATTGTTAACTTTTCAATATCTTCAGTCTTACTCATTTCTTTGGAATGCTGACGAAGAACTGTAGAACCGTATTTTAAAACCTTTGCTATCATTTTAGTATTGATGTTTTCGTAGGTAATACTTTTTCGATTCGTAAACCAGCTGCTGAACTTTCTCCTCTCGCAACAGCTTCTCAACCACCGAAAAATCAGAATTATCCTTACTTAAAAGTTCCTGAATGGTATCCTCACGCAAAGGGTGAACCGAGCAAATATTCAGGATATCGTCCTCGGCATTGCCTGTAAAACCAGTATCGGTACCTTCAAAACCTAAAATAAGTTCAGCATTAAGCCCTCTGTTCAAAAATATTTGGTAAGCTCTGTTAACAGCTTCGCTGTTTGCGGCCTTAACTGAGGACAGTGCGGGAGGACGCGTGGGAACCGAAATGTATGCAATTGATGGATTTACCTGAAAAATAAAATCGGAAGTTAACTGAAGGTTTTCAGAACTATCGTTTACACTATCAACTAGCATGGTTTCAGAAACTAACGTTCCCTGAAAGTCCTTTGCAAACTTCTTTATACTATCTAGAATTAAATTGAAGTAAAGCCGTGGATGGGGCCTGTTAATCTTTCGCCAAATATGCTCCTCGGCCGAATCAACCTTAACCGAAACCCAATCGGCCAGCATCAAATCGTCGCGAACACCTGCATTGCTCAGTAGCGATGCGTTTGTAATTACAGCTATAGGAATGTTGAACGACTTTAGCATTCGAATCGATTTTCCTAACTTAACATCGAGCGTTGGCTCGCCATTGGCAACAAATGTAAGGTAGTCGGGTTTGTCGGAGTCGCTAATTTTGTTCAGAAGATTTTCAACATCTTTGTGAATAACCCAGGGTTCGTAGAATGGTTCTCGAATTATGCTAAACTTCTGTTTAGCCCCTACCTGGCAGTATATACATGAGTAGGAGCAAATTTTCCTTGCTGGAACATTATTTATTCCCAAACTTTTACCTAGCCTCCGCGATGGTATGGGTCCAAAAGCAATCATTTAACTATGAACTATTTTATTCCAAATGCTTGAAATTTGTTTACTAAAATCTGAATCGGGTTGCCATTCAATTACACTTTTACAGTTCACCATAGCATCAACCACCGAGGAATCGAAGGGCAATTTACCTGCCACTGGAACTCCAGAACTTGTACAGTACAATTCGATTTGGGAAGCCATATCGGAATTCAAATCGTACTTGTTTATCACAACCCAAGGTTTGAGGTTGAATTTCGATACTACCTCAAGCGTACGCTTTAAATCGTGTAGCCCCGATATTGTTGGCTCGGTAACAACAACCACATGGTTTACACCTGTAATTGAAGAAATTACAGCACAGCCAATTCCCGGAGGACCATCGATTATTATGTTGCTGAGATTATATTTCTTCGCAATTTCTTTAGCCTTCTCGCGAACCAAGTTCACCAGTTTACCGGAGTTTTCCTCGCCCGGTGCTAACCTTCCGTAAACCATTCGTCCGTTACGAAACGTTCCTGCATACATTCTACTTTTATCGTTGTCAACCATTGTTATCGCTTCCAACGGGCAAATGCGTGAGCAAAGTTGGCAACCATCGCACGAAGTTTCCGAAATTACAACCTTCCCCCCTTCGTTATGTATAGCATCGAACCGACAGTAATCGACACAAACTCCGCAGTGCGTGCATTTCTCGTAATCAATTACTGCTGTTTGCCCTGCAATGTAAATTTGTTTCTCCTCGTGGGTTGGGTTGAAAAGGATGTAGAGGTTTGCTGCATCCACATCGCAATCGGCCAAAAGAACCTGAGGCTCCAACGTAGCAAATGCTGCGCTAATGCTGCTTTTCCCTGTTCCTCCTTTTCCGCTAATTATGGCAATTTCCATTGTTAAAGATTCTTTCAATATTTAGAAATAATATTTCTTACATTAAAGCATTTATCACAAATTGCCAAGGGCTTCAGCCCGTGGGAATTTTCATGAAATTATATGGCTTTAGCTACATTAAATTTTTATTTTATTGGGCTAAAGCCCAGTTCTTCTGCTCTTTTCTATTCACGGGCTGAAGCCTGCCTACTGCAAGCAGGCCCGTGGCATTAATTTTGAAAACACATACTGCATATATTATCAAAAACTGCAAGCAACTTTTCCTGTAACTCGGGTTTTTCCTTGGCTACAATCTCTCCCTTAGAGTATATTGAAGCGATTTCCTTATCGAACGGGATCTCCATTAGCAAATGGATATTCTCGTTTTTTAGGTACTTGTAAACATCCTCGTTGCCTAGTCCAGCCCTGTTTACGATAACCCCGAAAGGTTTTCCCATTGTTTTTAAAGTTTCCACCGATTGCTTCAAGTCACTTAATCCAAAAGGAGTAGGCTCAGTAACCAGAACTACATAATCGGCATGTGAAACGGTTTGAATAAATGGACATGAGGTTCCTGGAGGTGAATCCAATATTATTGCATGATTACTTCCCGCCTCATTTATTGCTGCTTTAATAACCGAAACTGGCGAGTAAACGCCAACGCGCATTCGTGCTTCCACAATACGTGAATTCATTGAAATTGGGTAGCAGTTAACTTCTCCCAGCGACACATCCTTCTCGGTTATTGCTCCAAACTCGCAGGCCACTGAACATGCACCACAACCATGGCATAAATCCTCCATCACTTTGATTATTCTTGAAGGAGGAAGAATGAAAATGGCTTTGTAGCTGCAGTAATCGTGACATTTGCCACAGAAAGTGCATTTGCTTTCGTCAATTACGGGAACTCTCTGGGTAACATCAATGGTTTTATCGGGTTCGCCCGAAAAGAAAACCATGTCGTTTGGTTCCTCGGCGTCGCAATCTACAAGCGTAACAATTTGCTGATGCTGATGTAGCGCATAAAACAGGCTGGTTGAAACCAACGTTTTTCCGGTTCCTCCTTTGCCGCTAGCTATGGCAATTTTTATTGGTTCACAGTTAATCATACTTTAGGCGGATATTTTCCTCGCATAGAGTGTCTTTTATAGCTTGTTGCAAGAATGGTGTAT
>CAZLXF010000214.1:0-5045 GCA_964563065.1 uncultured Rikenellaceae bacterium
TCTACCGTTCAGATCTCCCCGATCTCCTCGATAAGATGGGGATCCAAGGCTTCGGAAAAAAAGAGTTTGCTTGACTTGGAGACCGGGCTGAAAGTACAGAGCTGGGCCAGGTATCGGCAAACGCAAGGGCGCATTGAAAATCCACACCATGCTCGACTCAAACGGCGATCTCCCATCCTTTATCGTGGATACTGAGGGTACAAAACATGATGTCAACGTAGTTCAACACGCAGTTCTTGACTTTCCCGGCACAGCATTCTGGTCTTTGACATGGCCTACGTCGATTATCAATGGTTGTATAAGCTTCATCACCAGGGCGTCTTCTTTGTCACTCGAGCAAGGCAGAACAGTGATTACCGATTCATAGGACAGCATGGGCCATGAGTTCATTTGACTTTTTTTAGGCTCGTTGGCCTTAAGTGGTGCTTCGAGGTTGATGATATGGGAATCGGCCTGCTGAAATAAATCGATAACCGATTGGTCGATTGTATCTTTATTTGCGAACTCTTCGGCTATGAAAAAGTCTCCGGAAATGAGGATGTTCATAATTGAGTTAATTTGAGAAATTCGTTTGTGACATTTTTGATATTGTATTGGTCAATGTTTTCAATAATGTACTGGTTGGTGTAGTTGCCATCAAGAAATTCGTCAATAACTTGTGGATTTAAATGAAAAGGTTTAATTGAGATAACCGGCTTGCCCACAATGGCATAATCAATCAATTTGCTTGGGCTTTGTACATTGTTCTGGTTTTCAATGTTGACCAAAAAATCCATGGTATTCAGTTCTTCAAGCAATTGTTCTCTTGGTATATACTCGCGTACCTCAATTTTTTCACCCAATTTGTTTATATAAGGCTTAATAACTGGCAAACTTCGTGTGTAAACAATAAATTTAAAATCCTTATTTTTCTGGGTTGACAGATATTCCAAAAATTCGGAAGGATCGCGATAGCCTTTGCATAAAGTGCCTGCGTATGCAAATAATGTGCTCGTATTATTTTTTGAGGAATTAAGTTTATTACTATTTGCTTCGAAATTAAAACCTTGTGGAATTATCCTGATTTTATTTCTGCAAATTTCCGGGTATGCAATGGATGCTTTTTCAATAGGGATCGTAATATAATCGGGTTTTTTACAAAACCATTTTTCCACAAAATGAAAATAGAATGGATGCTTTAATCTTTTTTCTTTATTTCCCATGAATGGATCGCCACAATCAGCCACCCAACATTTACAGAGAGTTGGATTCTTCTTTTTACCGAGTGCAACCCCCCAATGCACCGGATAAGGATCCGCAATTGAAACGAGTAAGTCAAAACTATTAAATTTTTTCAGTGACTTTTTTAGTAATGGCGTTGACTGAATCTCAGGATATAAGAATAAATATTTGAAAATTAAACGAAAACCTTCAAAACAAAGGTTGTTTCCTTTTATTTCTTTCCATTTTCCATTTACAAAATCTTCGATTTTTATGTTATTTGTATTTTCAAAATTGGTATAATCATAATTTTTTTTGTGAGTTAAAACAGTTACATCGTGACCTTGTCTGGCAAATTCTTTGGCTAGTTCGCTTGCCCGAAAAGAACGAGGCGCTATTCTTGGATAAAAAGACTTGCTTACAATTAATATTTTTTTCTTATCCATAAATCTCAATTAAATGATTAACAATCCGCTCTGCTGCTTTTCCATCCCATAATTCCGGGATGCTTCCTTTTTTCCAGTTTCCGGCGAAGAGTTTGTCTAATGCAGGTTTAATTGCTGCAGGGTTGGTGCCAATTAACTCGTTGGTACCTACTTCAACAGTTTCGGGGCGCTCGGTGTTGTCGCGCAGGGTAAGGCAGGGAATGCCCATTACGGTGGTTTCTTCGGTTATGCCTCCCGAGTCGGTAATTACAGCTTTTGCGTTTTCTACAAGGTAATTGAACTCAAGATAGCCCATTGGTTCTACTATTTTCAGGTTAGGTGCGACAATACCCAATGTGTGAAAAATTCTTGCTGTGCGTGGATGCATGGGGAAAATCACCGGTAGGTTACGGGTGTGAGTTGTAATTTCATTCATTAGTTTCTTTAACTTATCGGCTTCGTCTACATTCGCAGGTCGATGCAAGGTTATTACAAAATAGTTTCCTTTCTGCAAATTAAGTTCGTCCCAAATAGTTGTTTTTTGAAAACGGTGGCGGTTGTACAGCAGGGTGTCAATCATTACATTACCCACGAAAAAGATTTGCTCCGGTTTGGCCCCGGCGTTTCGTAGATTTTGGCTGGCCAACTCGGTGGTGGTAAAGTAGTAATCGGCCAAGGCATCGGTTACTATACGGTTGATTTCTTCGGGCATGGTTAAATCCCAGCTACGGATTCCGGCCTCTATATGCGCTACTTTGGTATTCAGTTTTTTTGCCACAATGCTGCATGCCATGGTACTGGTAACATCCCCTACTACCATTACCAAATCGGATGGGTGGGCCATTAATTCCTTCTCGAAAGCCACCATAATGGCAGCCGTTTGCTCGGCCTGGGTACCACCGCCACAACCGAGGTTTACATGAGGTTCGGGGATATTGAGTTCCTTAAAAAAAGTTTCACTCATTTTCTGGTCGTGATGTTGGCCGGTATGCACCAGGCGATAGTTTAAATCTGCTTTTCTGTTTTGCCGTGGCTTTTCAATTGTATGAATTAAGGGTGCAATCTTCATAAAATTAGGTCTGGCTCCGGCGATAAGGGTGAGATTCATTTTCTTATTTGTTTAATTTTTTCAACTAATGGTATCAGGAAATTTAAATAATTAATTTTTAAAAGTGGTGCGGTTAAAAGCAAAATCAAACCATAAATGATGCCCAAAACAATAAATTCCAACATCAAAGAATTTATTTCCAATAAATACAAAGAAATTAATTTTGTTATTAAAACAATACTGCATGTATGAGCAAAATATTTGAGTAAGTGTTTAATTGGGAAAAAACTAAAAAAACTTATTTTTAAAATCTTAGATGCCAAGTGAATAAAGAATAGAATTTTAATAATTTGTAATGACGTGCTATTTATTGCTATTGCTATCGGGTTATTAAAAATTATTATCAAAAAATAATCAAGTATCCACACAATTACCGCCAGAACAATATGCACATTGGCGTAAATTCGGGTTTTTCCCATAGAGAAAAACAAAGGACCAAAAACGATTATATTGAAAAAATTTAAAACCATATTGATCTGAAAATAGATTCCTGAGATTTTATATTTTTCTGAATATAGGAGTACCATTATTTGTGTTGCATACGCAATAAAAAAAACGACCAATGGATATATGATTATTGCCGATTTATTTAGTGCATTATTCCATGTTTTTATAAGATCATTCAAATTTCCTTTCTCGTGAAAAGCTTTTGAGAAAACAGGCATTAAAACTACAGATGTTGCTACTGTTATCATTGCGACAAACGGAAGTTGGATAAAGCCATTAGCAAATTCCGCAAAAACTTCGGGTCCAAAATATCGGCTTACGTAAAATTGGTCTGCTGATATTATTGCAATGCCTGCCAAACTTGCTATTGCCAGAGGAATACTATAAGCAAAAATTTCCTTAAACCGTAGGTTTGCTTTTTCAAAACATACATTTTTAAAGGGAATGCCTTTGAAATACCAGGCAATACCCAGCGAGAAAGCAGAAGAAGCAATCCATCCATAAATTGCATGTAAATAAGTTCCTTGGAGTAATAAAACAGGTAATAAAATGCATATTAGCATTAATATGCGGGTTATAGTATTGTAAATTACTATGTATATTGTTTTTCTATAGGTCGAAAAAATACCTTCTATGCCTAATGTAGGCAGTAAAAGCATAGGTATAGGCGAAAAATATTTAAGCCCGATTTCCAGTTCAGGATTTCTTAGTATTTGCGCTATTAACCCGGAAGAAACAAAAAGCATGATTGAAAATGCCATTCCGAAAAAGAACATCAATTTGGATACTTTCCAGACAATGTGTTTACCCTGTTCAAGCGGATAACGAGGTAAAAAATAAGCAAATACACGAGGAAGCCCGGCAGAGAAAATAACCAATAAAGTATTGTAAACGTAAAGAATCTGGCGGTAAGTTCCGTACTCTGCTTTATCGAAATACCTTGATAAAATTACAGTACTAACAATACTAAGTGCAAATGAACTTAAAATGCCCATTGCTACCCAGAACGCCTGAATAGTATTGTTGGTTTTATTGTGCATTAACAATGAGTGTTCAAATATTTTTTACAACCTTCATCCGCCAACTCCCTCTCCAAAACCCCCTTCACATCATATCTCACAGAACCTGCTTGTTTATGTTCTTTTTTGTTAAGAGGGAGAAATTTCTTGTGTCGAGTACTTTGAATATTACTATCTGACCTTGTTCCATAGTTTACTGTTTCACGTTGAAATATATCTCATACCATTCAATAAAACGTTCGATTCCTTTTTGTACCGGAGTATCGGCTTTGTAGCCGAATTTCCCCACCAGGTTGGTTACATCGGCCGCTGTTCCGCACAACCTTCTTCGGCTCATTGTGACCATCTTTTCAAGGCCCGGCACCACGTACGCCATCTATTCCGCCAATTCTCGGTACTTCCCTCGCGTGCCCATTTTTTCCTTTTAAAGGCCGCAACGGGATAGATCACCCTGAACGGGTTGATCTTATCTTCGGTTTCGACTTCGTCGTCGTGTTTTTTGTCCAACTTTTCATCATTCCTGAAAATGTACCGGCCATCCTCTCCTGAATCAGGTTCCGGGTAGGCTACCGCCGTTGGGGACGGCGGAGGGAAACAAAAAAAATGATGGACTGACCATCGATGATATTACAGCATCTTTCTTGCCTACAATCAATCCTCCGCCTGAATTTTCGTCACTCTCGCTTAAAATCTGATATCACTCATTTTTATCAATAAATGAAACTAGCGTGTGATTTTTGCCTATTCTATGCCGGTAACGGAGTACCCGATCCGTGGGTCCCCAGGCACCAGATCTCCCCTTGATCAAGAGGGCGATTATTGACAGGAAACCAATCATTCACTATA
>CAZLXF010000215.1:0-5035 GCA_964563065.1 uncultured Rikenellaceae bacterium
TTGGTTTCACCGTAACCTTTCCAGGTTAACCTTTCGGTGGAAATACTTTTCGACTTCAGAAATTCTACTACAGCCTTCGCACGGTTATCGGAAAGTTTCAAATTGTAGTCATCAGCTCCAACATCGTCGGTATGGCCACCAACCTCAATGCGCATGGTTGAATTGTTCTGCAATAGTTCAACCAAACGGCTCAGCTCAACAATTGATTCACTCTTGAGCTCATACGAGTCAGTTTCGAAGAAAATGTTGCGCATAACCATAACCTCTCCCACCCTAATTGGGCGAAGCCCAAAATTCTTTCGGTACGGTTCCTGCGCCGAGTGAACTCCCGAAAAATCGAAATGCTCCGAGTGAAACAGGTAACCCGGCGATGAAACGAAGAATGCGTAGCTTCTGTTCGTGGGCAAGCAAACCAAGAAAGTTCCATTATGTGATGTTTCGGAGCGCATAATCTCTTCTCCTGTAGAAATATCAACAAGTTGAAAGTTACTTTCAAGTGGCCGTCCGTTTGTAATATCGGTAACTTTTCCCCGCATGTACGACGAAGGAATTGGCTGAACCTCCTTGTAAAGTTCGAACATGTAAATATCGCGACCCTTCTCAAGTTCAATATCCGATGAGTAGTAAGCCTCGGTTCCCCGCGCGTTAACAATTAAGCCATCCTCACTTCGATGTGTATTTATTGGGTAACCCAAATTTTTTGGCTTCGTCCAGGTTGTATCGTTTAATTTCCGCGACATTAAAATATCGAGCGCACCCAAACCAATATGGCCATCGGACGAGAAGTAGAGCGTTTGGTTATCGAAGTGAATAAAAGGCGACTGCTCGTTATATGGAGTATTAATGGAGTCGCCAAGGTTTTCAGGATCGCTCCACTTGTCGCCATCCAAACGTGAAGTTTTCCAAACATCGAACTTTCCCTTTCCTCCGCCACGGTTACTAACAAAGTAAAGCGTTCGCCCATCGGGCGAAATTGACGGCTGCTTCTCACTGGTATAGGGTAAATTCACCGGTTCAGGAAGTTTTCTGGGTTTTCCCCAGGTTCCATTTGGTTCACGCTCCGACACAAAAAGGTTACACACTCCTGAACAGAAAGTGTAATACATAATATTTCCATCGGCACTTAACGATTGCGCACCCTCGTTGTTTACGGGTGTATTTATTGGGTAACCTAAATTCCGAACTGGCATCCAGTTACCTTCCGCATCGCGGGTTGAGTAGTAGAAATCCTCCTGCCTATTCCCAAAAACTTCGGTTGAGTTCGTATCCTTCGGCATGTTCACGGTAATAACCAGCGTATTCTCATCGGCCGAGAGGCTTGGCCAGTAATCTTCCATATTACTATTCACGTTCGATCCCAGATTTTTGGGCTCAAAGGAAACCGGATTATCCTTGGAAAACAATGCAAACTGGCAGCATTCCAAACGGAACTTGGCAAAATCCATACTTTCTACACGACTGTTTCGGTAACCGAGGAATGTTGTGTAATAACTTTGTGCACGCTCGTACTCGCCACGGGAAAACAGCATGTTCCCCAAATTAAAGTGAACCAGCGGAAAAAAATCGGGGTTAATTGCAACTGCGCTTTCTGCAGCCACAATGGCTTCCTCGGGTTTGCCCCACTCCTGGTACACTTGCGAAAGAATTAGGTAGGCTTCAATAAAACGTTCCTCATGCTTAAGCGCTTCCTTCAAAAAAAGTTCTGCCTTATAGTAATCGTATCTATCGTAGGCTTCTAAAGCGGAATTATAATTTGCAATGGCTTTCTTATTTGATACGGTTAGTTCACTTGGCTGCGCGTAACCAGCAAATGGTATTGTTAGAATAAAAAACAGGATTGAAACTTTAACTAATTTCAGCATAACTTTTTTTATGTCAATATAGTAAATAAAACGAAAATTAGGGAAGAATATTCTGAAAAAGGAACTGAAAACTGTGGAATGTTAATAGTTTGAACGCTTTAAGCGGTCGAGTTCTCGTTTATTGTCCTTACTCTTCAAATCCTCACGCTTATCGTGCATCTTCTTGCCACGGGCAAGACCAATTTCAACCTTGGCATAACCATTCTGGTTAATAAAAACTTTCAGCGCAACAATGGTTAACCCTTTCTCCTGCGAACTTCGAAACAGTTTACGTAGTTCAGTTCTATTCAGCAAAAGTTTCCTGTCGCGTTTTGGCTCGTGGTTGTTGTAGGTTCCAAAACTGTACTCGGTAATATGCATCCCTGTAAGCCATAGTTCCCCATTTGTAAACTTGCAGTAGGCGTCAACAAGGCTAGCCTTACTTTGCCGCAGCGACTTAATTTCGGTGCCAGTAAGCACAATGCCTGCAGTAAAGGTTTCAATTATTTCAAACTGAAAGAAAGCCTTCTTATTCTTAATAACCACTTTACCGCTTGAACTCATAATAAAATTACAGGTTTATGGGAATTTTTAGGAAGAAACTAAAAAATATATATACTAAAAAGAATACTAACGTTATAACGAGCAGCGAAATTAATGAAAATCCTGCAATGCGTTGCTTTTGTATGGAAAGAATTGGGTAAACTCCAGAAATAAAAATGTAGATACTCCATAAACTCAACAAGCCAAATACTAAACTTAGCGATGGAATAACCTTTCCTAACGTTGACAAAATAATGAACACCCCCAAAGAAAATGATGCCAAAACCAACGATTTTAGAACATTCCCATCGCCTTTAAATGAAACCGAAAGCTTGGCCAGCACATATGCTGAAAACGTAATGCCAAAAAAACCTGTTCCGAAATTAAACAGTAAATACTTCAAGGCTGTTTGCATTGTTGTTCCAGGAATTCGAATTACTCCCAGAAAAGTGAGTAACGAGGTAGCAAGTAACAGAGGTAACAAAAAATTCGTAAGCACTTTTCGCTGGTTTATTGTAGCGAATTCAATGGTTTTCCATCCCTTGCCTGGTGAAATTACTACTTCGAAGAAAATCTTAAACATTGTTTTGTATAAGCTGGTTTTGAGAGTTTAGAATTGTGTACAAAAATAACTATTTTTAAGCCCACAGGAACAAAAAAACATTTTGATGTTTACAGCATTTTATAAAAACAATTAGTATTCATGAGCATTCCAAAAAATAGTTGGAATCCAAACCGTTACAACCTAATCACCATTCTGGGGCCCACTGCCGGAGGCAAAACATCGGTTGCTGCAAATTTTGCCTATAAAATTGATGGGGAAATAATTAGCGCCGATTCGCGCCAGCTATACCGGGGAATGAGCTTGGGGACGGGAAAAGATATACAGGATTACACTGTACACGGAAAAAATATTCCTTACCATTTAATCGATGTTTTTGATGCCGGCTACCAGTGCAACGTGTACGAATTCCAAAAACTTTTTGTTGATGCGCTCAACAACATTTCGCAAAGAGGGAAATTTCCCATCCTCTGCGGTGGGTCGGGACTTTACATTGAGGCAGCCATTAAGGGCTACAAGCTAATTGCCGTTCCCGAAAATCCTTCGCTTCGCGAAGAGTTGGCTACAAAAAGTATGGAAGAGTTGGAGGAAATACTGAAATCGTTTAAATCACTGCACAACACTACCGACACGGATAATAGGAAAAGAATTACCCGAGCCATTGAAATTGAGGAATACTACGCACGGGTTGGTGAAGATGAAACTTCGTATCCTGAAATAAAAAATATAAATTTTGGGATTCGTTTTCCCCGCCATCAGCAGCGCGAAAGAATAACTCAACGACTAAAACAGCGACTCAATGAAGGAATGATTGATGAGGTGAAGGAACTTCTCGACAATGGAGTAAAACCCAACGAACTAGTTTACTACGGATTGGAATACAAGTGGTTAACAAATTTAATCGTTGGAAAGATTTCGTACAACGAAATGTTCGAGGGTTTGAATACGGCCATTCACCAGTTTGCCAAACGGCAAATGACCTGGTTCCGGGGAATGGAGCGCAAAGGTTTAACTATAAACTGGATTGATGGAAATTTGGACATGGACAGCAAACTCGAGCAGATTTTCCAAATCCTAAAAGAAACAACGAATTTAACCCCATAAACTAAATAAGGGAATAAGGTAAATTTTATAAGTTCCATCTTTTTTAATAAGATTAAAAAAACGAGAAAAAAAGGTTCAATGCATAGTAAAACCTTATTTAGAAAAGAATAACCTTAGTAATTCATAAGAAAAAGCAACAAAAAACTTTATTACCTTTTTTACCAAATATTTATCTTTTAAATGTTTTGATTTCACGTTACAACAAAGTCTTTGTAAGCAACAAAAATATGTTCAAAACAAATCTTCCCAAACATATCGAGGAAATTCTGAATCAGGAACCGATAGCGAATCTCAATATTCTTGGTTTTTTCGAAAAATATGCTCCGATACAGATAAAAGAGTATGGAAGTACAGTAATGATTTCTGGTAAAAGCGATGAATTTTGGTGGTACATTAATTGCAACTCGCAGGATTATTTTGATAAATTCACAGATGAACTCAGCGCAGGAAATCATTTTTTTGCAGTAATTTCCGATTGGATGCTCGATAAACTGAAAAGTCAGTTTCAAATACACTGGGTACTAACCTGTAACAAGTTCTACCTTCCAAATGAGGTTGAACTTCCAAACATCGATATAAAAATTGAAAGGTTAAATCCGGAGGATTCCTACTCAATGTTTGAACATTCAAACTATAAAGCATTTACAAGCAGAGAGTACATCGAAGAGCAAATAAAATGTCGCTCGGGAGTTGCCTTTCGCAATGCGAAAAAGTTGGCTGGATGGGCACTTTTCCACGACGATGGTGCGATGGGAATGCTCCACGTTGTTGAAAATTACCGGAGAAAGGGTGTCGCCAGAGCGCTTCTGGTTGAACTCTGTAAAATGCAGCGATCGCAAAAACGAATTCCTTACACAAGCGTTGAGCCTACAAATATTGCCTCGTCAAATCTGGTTAATTCCTTGGGTTTTGTAAATACAGGAGCAGTACACTGGGTAAAATTTTCGAAGTAAAAATTCCTGTCAAAGTAGTCCAATTAATCAAT
>CAZLXF010000216.1:0-5008 GCA_964563065.1 uncultured Rikenellaceae bacterium
GTTTCAAACTTAAAACTTTATTCGTTTCATTATTATTATAACTCATTAAGTAATAGTAAGACCAACTATCATCGCTACTTAAAGAGTTACTCCACCAATGACCAGTATTACCAACATTGCTAAAACTCCCGTCATTTACACGGTATCCTCCCGGTAAAGAAGTAAAACCATAATTATCAACTCCATTACCATCACTATTCCATCCGCTAGTAGATTTTAAATAATATCCCGCATAAGATTCACCTCCTACGTTATTTATTAATGTATTCCACTCACTTACACTAGGCACATGCCAACCCGTTGGGCAAACATTTCGTGAGTCGGCTGCTGCGTACCAATTGTACAAAGCACCGTAGGTTGTACCGTAATTATCGTAATCGTTATTGTACCAGCAGTAAGCTCCAGTAGTTAGGCTAGACCAGCTTACGTTATCAGTAATATTATCAATTGGATCGCCGTTACTGTATTGGGTAGTTCTTAGGTTTTGGGCCATCCATATTTGGTTGCCAATGGTAACAGTGGTGTAGGTGTTACCATCATTGTCGAATACTGTTTCCTGGGCGCTTAGCTGAATTGTTGGGTAAAACAAAAAAATGCAAAGCAGGAGAGTAAATACTTTTCTGGTCATGGTATATGCTATTAAATGCCTGGTTTCACAATAAGTTGAATTGAACAAATGTTTTAAAAAAATGATATTTAATTTTTCTAATTATCAGTAGTTTGTGTTTTCAATAAATTATCTAGTAAAAATAAAGAAAAATGTGTTTACAAATCAAGTATTGGGTAAGAAAAATGATATAGAAACAATACGGGTTGACAAACAACCTGTTTTTAAATATCAATCGATTGAGGCAGGGGGTTTCTTATTGCAAAATTTCAACTGAATTTTAAGCCAGCTTACCCTGTCGGTGGCAATGCCGTTGGCTCCAAAGTCAATGAAACGTTTTGCTTTTTCGGGGTTGTTTACAATCCAAATAAAAACGGCTAAATTCTGCTGCTTAATTTTTTGAATAAATGCTTTCGTAGCTACTTTCCCTGCCCAAACGTTTATTCCATCCAACCCTTTCGCTTTTACTTTTTTGGCAATTCTTTTTGTGCTGTAGGGGTACCAGCGGTTTATCCACATGTAGTCGAGCAGCATTAGCCAGTAAGCTTTATGGTTTGGGAACTCTTTTTTTACTTCACAAATTGTGTTGAAGTTGAAGGCAATAAAAACAATTTGGTTGGTTTCAAGAGAGCATTCTTCAATCGCTTTTTTAAGGTAGGGGATAATTTCTTTCCCACATTTAATTTCAATTACTAGTCCGCCGTTGGGCGGAACTGTTGCAAGAACTTCCTTGAGCAGCGGAATTCTTTCACCTTTCCATTGCTCTCCCTTAAAAATTCCAACGTCCAGCTGTTTGAGTTCTGCAAGGGTTTGGTTTTTCACCTTCTTTCTTTTCCCACCAGTACGAGCGGTGGAGAAGTCGTGGATTACCACAACTTGTTTGTCCTTCGATAGGTGAACGTCAACTTCTAGGACTCTTGCACCCCTTTGCCAGGCGAGATTAATCGAAGCAAGCGTGTTTTCGGGTGCATCGAACGATTCGCCCCGGTGGGCGATAAAATGGAAATTTGAAGAAAGCATTCTGTATAGTCTTTCTTCCAAATGTACAAAATGAAATTCTTTTTCGGGTTAAATGTGCCTAATTTGCCAGCGTAGGCTGAAAATATTTGAGTATTTCGAAACTCCCACGCTACCAATATTGGTGAGGGCGTAGTCGATGGCAACGCTCTTTATTTTTATGCCAAGCCCCAGGTTGGGTTGCACGGTTACGATATTTTTATCTTCGAAACTTCTTATTTTCTGCATGTTGTTAATTCCTGCCCGTACAAAAAACAGATTCTGGTAGCCCAATTCGGCTCCCAAGCGGGGTTCAATGCTGGCAAAGTTTGTTGTAATTGGCGTGTTTCTTTTCCCGTCGAAATAAATGGCCAGGTTTGCTTCGGCTGCCAGTGAAAGGTTGGCGTTGAGCAAAAAACTCCGCGATACTCCAACAGTAAGCTGAGGGAGAGTGAGTTCTAAACTATTTTCTGGAGCCTGATTATAGGTGCTATCGCCAACGGTAATTTCCAGCTCCTCGGAGTTAAAACTCCACAGGTTGAAGGTTGTGGTTACATCCCTGAAATTTGCTCCGAAAATCCAGTTGTTCAACTTGTAACGCGCAGCAATGTCAACGCCAAATCCCCAGGCATTGGCAAATTCACCTACGTTCCGGTAAATAATTTTGGCGTTACCGCCAAGTGTAAGTCCATCAACTGGTAACTTTTTGGCGTAGCTAAAAATAAAGGCGTAATCGGCAACCGAGAAAAGTTTAATCCTGTCGTAGTTGAAGTTTCCGTCGGCATCAATCAGGTCGGTTGTGTTGGGAATATCGTCAACGCCAAATCGAATGGCAGTGAAAGCCATTGCCGATGTGGAATCGAATTTATGGGCAAAGCCCAGATGGTTGTATGCTGCCATTCCGGCAAAGTAGCTGGCGTGCATTGCTCCAGCTTCGAAACGCTTCTCTAAACCCACTAAACCGGCAGGGTTCCAGTATGCTGCTTCAACATTTGTTGCAAGCGAAACGCCGGTATTTCCCATTGCCATCCACTTTGCGCCCACTCCAATGTTTAAAAAATCGTTGCTGTACTTGGCCGACTGGGAGTAGGAAAATATTGGAATTAAAAGGGTCAATATATATAATAGAAATTTCATGTTTTTGAGAAGGTAGTTATAATAGATTTTTTTCAATATGTTTGATGAATTCATCTACCTTACTGATTAGAGGAAGTATAATATCTTCTTCAAAATCAATAAAATCCTGATAATCGCCCTCCTGCCTTTTGTTGAAAAGATTATTGTAAAGTTTTCCATATTCCTTATCAAGAATACCAGTTTTAACAAATTCTTTATGGAAATTGTTTTTTATGCCATTATGTGTTGTACCAGCAATTTGAAATTTTACAAAAAGGGCAGTGATTGCGTAGAAGGAGGCATAGTATAATCTGTTGGCAACAGTATTCCAGTGGTTTGATTCAGCTAAAAGATTTGCTTCTACCAAACATTCTTTCGCCTTTTCAATCCTATATTTAATTAGCTGGTCTCGAGTATATTTCATATACGAATACCTTCCTTTTTGATATTGTCATAAAGTGGCGTTATGCTTAAATCGGTCCAACTAGTTTTTGAGTGTATAATAGTGCTGATTACTTGCTCGCTTTCAAGTTCAATTTCGAAAAGTTCATCTCTTATTTGATCTTTAATTTTCTCGTTTGCCTTTTTGTTTAGGAGTATCAGAAAATCCCAATCAGAAGAAGATGTGTTATCTTTCCTTGCTCTTGATCCAAAAAGGATTACTTCAGCATTCTGATCGAATTGTTTTACAGAATCTTTAATTCTATTTAAAAATAGGTTAGTATTCATATTACTATAAAATTTTTGCTAGCCTCAAAAATACAATAATTTGAGATTTATGAGTGTTGCTTGCGAAATGTTATAACCAAATAACTTACTTTTGCTTGAAATATTGCATAAAATATATTGATATGAATCTCCCAAATCCTTTGAAACATATTCCAAATACCATTACGCTGCTAAACCTTTTTATGGGTTGTCTTTCGGTGGTTTCGGCCTTTGAGGGCGAATTGTTACTATCTGGATACTTTATTCTTGTGGCAGCAGTTCTCGATTACCTCGATGGTTTCTCAGCGCGTTTGCTGAAAGCATACTCCCCGCTTGGCAAAGAGCTCGATTCGCTTTCCGATGTTGTTAGCTTTGGCGTGGCTCCGTCGGTTATCATGTTTCAGCTGCTAAAAAATTCTCTGGAAATTTCTGCTGATGAAGGTTTTACAACCGGTCACACAATTCTAGCCGTTCCGTTTATTATGGCAGCATTCTCTTCGCTTAGGCTGGGAATTTTCAATATCGATACGCGCCAAACTACATCGTTTATTGGTTTGCCAACTCCTGCAAATGCGCTTTTTACTGTTGGGTTGGTTTTAGGGTTGAACAGTCCGTTTGCTAGTATATTCCAATCTGTAGTTTCTTCGTCGTACATAATTATTGCCATGGTGCTGGTTCAATCGGCGTTGCTAGTTTCACCAATTCCAATGTTTTCGTTAAAAATTAAGTCGTTCCGTTTTAAGGAAACTTGGAAACAACAGGTGCTAATCGTGCTCACATTACTCACCATTTTTGCCCTTGGAAGGGCAGCTCTTGCGCCAGTTATTGTTTTGTATGTAATTCTTTCCTTGGTTACCTGGCCGTTCAAATAAATTTTTAAGATGGAAAATAGTGAACTTGTTAAGAGGGTAGCCACGCTAGCCAGAAATTTTCATTTGTCCGATACTACAGGCCACGACTGGTGGCACATTTACCGTGTGTGGAATTTGTCGAAATATATTGCACAACACGAAAATGCAGATGCTCTGGTGGTTGAGGTGGCCGCATTACTTCACGATATGGACGACCACAAAATTCCCGGTGCCGATGCGAAGAATTTCCCCAATGCTCGCAATACCTTGCTCAGCCTGAATGCTGATAGTTTGTTGGTGGAGAAAGTTGTTGAAGTTATCTCGCAGGTTTCATTTAAAGGCGCAGGTGTTGATACAACTCCAACTTCGTTGGAAGCGTGCGTTGTGCAGGATGCCGACAGAATCGATGCCATTGGCGCCATTGGAGTTGCCCGTGCGTTCGCCTACGGCGGTTCAAAGAACAGGGAATTGTATAATCCCGAGATACAACCAATACTTCACAATTCCTTTGAGGAGTACAAAAGTTCAAAGGGAAGTACGTTGAACCATTTCTACGAGAAACTTCTACTGCTGAAAGATTTGCTTAACACCAATACCGCTAAACGAATTGCGCAGCAGCGTCACGCTTACATGCAGCAGTTTGTGGAACAGTTTTTGGATGAGTGGAATATGAGGGATGCGGAACGCTGATTACGCAGATCTAGCAGATAATCGCAGAAAAAAAAGTTTG
>CAZLXF010000217.1:0-2598 GCA_964563065.1 uncultured Rikenellaceae bacterium
TTAATTTTTATTGAGTAGAAACAAAAAATAATAATTTTTAAAAAACATTGAAATATCAGTAATGTTCAAATTTTAGTATAACTATATTGAACACTTTTTTATCAAAACATTACTTATGAATAATTTATCTTTTTTAACTTTTCATATAAACCATTTTAGGTTACAATAATCAAAATAGATAATTAACCAATATTTATAATTATGAAGAAACTTATTCTGATAATCATTCCAATTGCTATGATTACTTTCAGTTGCGCACCAAAAAAGAGTGCAGATACAAATCCTTTCTTTGTTGAATGGGACACACCGTTTGGAGTTCCGCCATTCGATAAAATTGATAACGAGCACTACATTCCTGCCTATGAGGAGGCAATGCGTTTGCATAAAATTGAAATCGATGCAATTATTAGTAATTCTGAGGAGCCAACGTTTGAGAACACTATTCTTACCTACGATAATGCTGGGGAAATGCTCAGAAAAGTTGGTTCAGTTTTTAACGGGCTTTCAAGCGCAAACTCGAACGAAAGAATGCGTGAAATTGATAAGGAGTTAACTCCAAAGATGACCGCACACTACAACGAAATTAGCCTCAACCTCGATTTGTTTAAGCGCATAAAAGCTGTTTACGAAAAGCGCAACGAAATTGGACTCGATGCTGAGCAAATGCGTTTAGTTGAAACAATTTACCGCGATTTCCAGCGTAATGGTGCCGACTTACCCGACAACCAAAGAGACGAGTTCAAAGCACTGAAGGAGCGAATGGCAATGGTTTCGTTAAACCTTAGTCAGAATTTATTGAAGGAAAATGATGGCTTTAAGCTTATTCTCGACAAAGAAGATGATTTGGCTGGTTTACCCGAGGATGTAATTGCTCCCGCAGCTGAACTAGCAAAAAAACTTAACATGGAAGGCAAGTGGGCTTTCGATTTGTCGAAACCCAGCTGGATTCCTTTCCTGCAATTCTCCGAACGTCGTGATTTAAGAGAGAAAATTTTTACAGCCTACTTCAATAGAGGCGATAATAATAATGAGTTCGACAATAAAAAATTATTTGTTGAACTTATGACTCTTCGTCAGAAAATGTCGGAAATGCTTGGTTTTAAAAATTATGCAGAGTATGCTACCGATATTAATATGGCCGAGAACCCCGAAAATGTTTACGATTTCTTGATGCAGGTTTGGGAGCCAGCCCTACAACGTGCAAAACAGGAGCGCGATGATATGCAGGCAATTATCGACAAGGAGGGTGGCAACTTCAAGTTACAATCGTGGGATTGGTGGTACTACTCCGAAAAGGTTCGTAAGGAAAAGTACAATTTGGATCAGGAGCAGCTGAAACCATACTTCACGCTCGACAATGTAATTAACGGGATTTTCTACATGGCAAATAAACTTTACGGTTTAACCTTCAAAAAGCTAACCGACGTTCCTGTTTATCATCCCGAAGTTCAGGCTTTTGAGGTTATTGATAACGATGGCTCACATCTTTCAGTTCTATACATCGATCCACATCCCCGTCAGGGAAGTAAGAATAGCGGCGCTTGGTGCGGTTCGTACAGAAGTGGATCGTATAAAGATGGCAAAAAGATAACACCTGTAGTTACCATGGTTTTAAATTTTACTCGTCCTTCGGGCGATAAACCAGCTATGCTAAGCTGGGACGAAACCGAAACCCTTTTCCACGAGTTTGGTCATGCGCTACATAACTTTTTTGCCGATGGACATTTCAAAAGAACAAGTAGAAGTGTTCCCCGCGATTTTGTTGAATTACCATCACAAATTATGGAGAACTGGGCCAGCGAACCAGAAGTTCTTAAAAACTACGCCAAGCATTACCAAACTGGCGAACCAATTCCCAATGAACTTATCGAAAAACTTCAAAATGCCTCGCATTTTAACCAAGGATTTGCAACGGTTGAATACTCAGCTTCAGCAATCCTCGATATGGATTGGCATACATCAGATGTTACTATGGAAACAAATGTGAAAGAATTCGAAAAAGCATCGATGGAACGAATAGGTTTAATAAACGAAATTGTTCCCCGTTATCGTACAACTAACTTTGGACATGTCTTCGGAAGTGGCTACGCTTCAGGTTACTACGTTTACCAGTGGGCTGGTGTGCTTGATGCCGATGCTTTTGAAGCATTCAAGGAAACAGGCGATTTGTATAATCAGGAGCTGGCTGCAAAATTCCGTAAGCATGTACTTGCTGAGAACGGAATGGGCGAAGGGATGGAGCAGTATCTGAAATTCCGTGGGAAGAAACCTTCAATTGATGCATTGCTTAGGCAGAAGGGGTTGAAGTAGTAATTCCTCAAAATATTTTCAATAAAGGTGGGTTTTTTTCCCACCTTTTTTTGTAAATTGAAATGCATAAAATGAAAAGCATATAGGTACATCATGGGAAAGTTCATGGATTTCTGCAATTAGAGAAAATAGTAATTTTACGGTAAACATCTTAACAATTGTAACTGAAAACTCACCTGCGAAGGAATAGTGTTTTTAAAAACATACATTGATTCGCTACCCAGATATAGTCTGAAAATCATTTTCTTAGTTCTAGAAATGTTTCAAAATAAAATGTAAACATTGAGC
>CAZLXF010000217.1:2698-4937 GCA_964563065.1 uncultured Rikenellaceae bacterium
ATCTGGCTGCTTTTTGGTGGCATTGTAATGTTTATTGAATACATTGTTGCAGGCGTATTAATGTGCCTCACAATTATTGGAATTCCTTTTGGTATCCAAATATTTAAACTTTCCACTTTGGCAATTTGGCCTTTTGGTTCAACTGTTGTGAATACGCCACAATCCAACGGATGTTTATTCACGTTGATGAATATTATTTGGATTTTGCTTGGAGGTTTTTGGATTGCAGTAAGCCACTTTGTTTTCGGAATCCTTTTTGCTATTACAATTATTGGGATTCCCTTTGCAAAGCAGCATTTTAAGCTAGCCGGATTGGCAATTACTCCGTTTGGGAAAAGGGTGAATTAACCTCAGATTTCACTTTTATATCACTGATTTTGCTTGCAATAAGTAGATTATTCGCGTAGATCTGTGCGAATCCTTGCCCCAAGTGCTGAATCAGTTTGATCAGCGTTCCATCTTCCCCCTGCCCATAACGTTTCCATGACCGCAACAATACGAGCGGACGCCTGCCTTTGGCAGATAAAATGAAAAAACGTCTCTCCACTTCACTTCCCTCTGTGTCTACTATGTCTATTGTGGTAAAAAATACTGTGCAAATCCGTTTAACCTGTCCGCAACATGCGGATCCATTAAATCAGCGTTCTGTCTTCTCTATCAATCTAGAACAACTTCGGGTGATCGTTCTCAAACTGCTGAAGAATTTTTGAGATAACCGTTTCTCTGATAAACTTCGAGCGGTTTTTTATGCGGTACTTTTTGCAGTATACATCCAATGCTTCAAGTTCCAGAGTATTAAGTAGTAGCGATTTGCGGTGAACTCGCTTTAGCCTGTCGTTGTTAAACCCTGGTCGCCTGTACATTCTTAATTATTATTTTAAGCACAAATAAAACTATTTATCATTAAAAGCTTTTGCTACTTCCATTTAAAGAACTTAACAATTTTAAAAAAGTTTTTAACATTATTGGCATAATTCAACTAATTTGAGATTGATGAATCAAAATTTAATTTAAAACATCCCGTTAAAATCTCTAATTCATCAAATTTCCTTAAATTGTGCATATAAAATATTGGAGAAAAAATCATCGTGATTTATGCATGATAGCAAAAACAACCTCGCCAAAATCACTGATATCGAATACATTATCGATATTATTCATTTACCCGCTGCAATACTAAAGTTCTCCGATAAGGAAGAATTAGAGGAAGTTACCCACAGAAATAGTTTTCTTGTAAGTTTGTTCAAGCCATGGGAAGAGGATGCGATTCCATTTCCAAATGCTGTAATTATTGCTTTAAACAGTTTCTTAAAAAAGAAACCTTCTGGAAGCGAACCTGTTTACGCATTTGTAGAGGAACTTCAGCAGCTTTGCAGAGTTGATATTTCGCGTGTATCGGAAGAATTCTATCTGGCAATTTTTTCACATAATGCTGGAGGGTGCCGTTTAAATAGAAACGAACTTTCAGTTCCCGAAGGTTGCAGCTGCGAGCTGACAAAATTCAACGAAGGACGAATTATTGTTGACACAAAAGGTAACCTGTTGGCATTTAATAATGTTGCGCAAAATCAGGCAACGGAGTTTTTTCAAATAACACTTGCACTTGGGCAAAACCTTTCGGGTTTGTTTTCAAAAGTTGAACTAAATAATTTTCTACAAGGAATTGAAAACTCCGCAAACGGAGACTACTTCGAGTTAACAACAGCACGTTCTTTAAAAAGTGAAGATAAATATTTTCGATTCTGTTTCTCTCCATTGTTCGATTCCTCGCAGAATGTTTACGCAGTTCATATTCTTTTCGAGGATATTTCAGATTCTGGTTTAAATGAGCTAAACAAGAATTTAAAAGAGGATATACTCAAGGGCGAGCAAAGGCTTAACAGAGCTCAAGAAATTGCAAGAATTGGTAGCTGGGAGGAACATCAGGAAAAGGGAAAATCATACTGGTCCGATGAAACATACAGAATTTTTGGCTTCAAGAAAAGTAATGTAAAACCAACATTATCATCAATTCTTCAGTTCATAAATCAGGAAAAAAGAGAAGCAATTGAATATTTTATAACCAATCTCGATAAACCTGAAACTCTTGAAAAGCAGAAGTTCCCTTTCAGGTATAAGAAAACCGGCAATGAAGAGAAATATTTGCTGCTTATTGCTGAACCCGTTGTTTCTGCTGAAGGTAAAGTTTTATTCTGGCAGGGAGTGGTTCAGGATATTACTTGGCAAAAAAATTACGAAC
>CAZLXF010000218.1:0-4889 GCA_964563065.1 uncultured Rikenellaceae bacterium
GCAACTTATCAGTGGTTTTTTGGCGAAACGCCAATTGATGGGGAAACCGGAACAACCCTTACTGCTTCTTCTGCTGGAATTTACTTTGTTGAAGTAACTGTCAACGGTTGTTCAGGTTTTAGCAACGAACTAGAAATTTTGGTTAACCCAACTCCAGTTCCAGTTGTTTCAACTGTGGATAATCTCAACTACTGTTTTGGCGATGAGGTTTCTGTTGAATTTTCGGTTGATATTTCTGCAGATGCATACCAGTGGATTAACAACGGTTCGCCCATTGATGGTGAAACAAATGCTACTTTTACCGCAACCGAAGCAGGCTTATACTCAGTTGGAGTTCTGGTGAACGGTTGTCCCGGAATTAGCAACGAACTCGAGGTTATTGTAAATCCTGTACCCGAAACAACACTACCAACCGATACGATATTTTTACCAAACTGGGAAACATACCTGTTTGATGCAGGCGAAGGATTCGCAAGTTATCTTTGGTTCGATGAGTCGACCGAGCAAACATACCTCTTCGACGGGGCTGTTTGGGGAACAGGAATGTATAATATTTGGGTTGAAGTAACCAATGAGTTTGGCTGCACAAAACGCGATACGGCAGTTGTAAGTGTTGGTCATGTTGGAGTTGGCACATTGGCCCCTTGGTCAATGAGCGTTTATCCAAACCCCTCATCAGGAGAATTTTTTATTGCGCTTGATGGTGTTAACTCCAACAAGGTAAGCGTTTCTGTTTACAATAGCGTTGGACAGCAGGTTTTGAGGAACGACTACAACCATTTGACCAACAAATTCATCGATTTTATCGACCTTGGCAACAACGCCAAAGGCGTTTACATAGTTACAGTTAACGATGGCAAATATTCAGTTACAAAAAAATTAGTCGTAAAGTAAAGCGCTATTAATCAACACGAAAAGGGGCAATTCGTCCCTTTTCTTTTTTTACCCATTGCTTTCCCACAGTAATGGGTTATTTTTATGCTCAAATTCAAAACCACTTCTCGTTAAAATTATGAATGTTCTACTAATTGGTTCGGGCGGAAGAGAGCATGCCATTGCATGGAAACTATTTCAAAGTCCGCTTCTTAAAACACTTTACATTGCACCCGGAAACCCTGGCACAGCCGAGGTAGGTATTAATATCGACATTAACCCTTTAGATTTTGAGAAGGTAAAAGAAGTAGTACTGAGCAAAAACATTGAACTCGTTGTGGTTGGGCCCGAAGACCCATTGGTTAATGGCATTCACGATTTTTTTATCAATAACGAGTTTATCAAACACATTCCAGTTATCGGTCCGTGCAAAGCCGGAGCCATGTTGGAAGGAAGTAAAGATTTTGCCAAGGGTTTTATGGTTCGCCACGGTATTCCAACCGCTGCCTACAAGAGTTTTTCTTCCAACGAAAAGAATGCTGCGTATGGTTTTCTTGAATCGCTAAAACCACCCTACGTTCTTAAAGCCGATGGTTTAGCAGCAGGCAAGGGCGTAATTATCTGCGATAAAATTGACGAAGCCAAGCAAAGTTTGAATGATTTTTTTGATGGCAAATTCGGCAAAGCCGGCGAAACGGTTGTAATTGAAGAGTTTTTACGTGGAATTGAACTTTCCGTTTTCGTACTAACCGATGGCGAATCGTACGTAATTCTACCCGAAGCGAAGGACTACAAGCGCATTGGCGAGGGCGACACCGGGCCAAACACCGGTGGAATGGGCTCCGTTTCACCTGTTCCGTTTGCCAACGAAACGTTCATGCAAAAGGTTGAGGAGAGAATTGTAAAACCAACTGTTGCTGGTTTAAAATTGGAAGGGATTCCGTATTTAGGTTTTATTTTCGTTGGATTAATGAATGTTGATGGTGATCCATACGTAATTGAGTACAACGCTCGAATGGGCGACCCCGAAACGCAGGTTGTAATGCCACGCATCAAATCCGATTTTCTTGAAATTCTTGTTAATGCATCAAAGGGAAAACTGGGAAATACAGAAATTGAGTTTAACAACAATAGCGTTTCGGCAGTTATACTAGTTTCAGGAGGTTACCCCGGAAGTTACTCAAAAGGAAAAGAAATCAGTAAACTTTGCTCTCCCCCAAAAACCTTGCTTTTCCATGCTGGAACAAAGGTACAACCCGATGGAAAATTTGTGACATCGGGCGGGCGGGTTTTTGCAGCCGTAGGAATTTCTAACACGTTAACCGACTCGCTTGAAAAAGCCTATGCAGCAGCAAAAAGCGTGGATTTCGAAGGGGTTTACTACAGAAAAGATATTGGACAGGATTTACTAAAATTCTAATTTCGACGCAATGTTTTTAAACTTCTTCAAAAGGCCTCTTCCCATTGTTCTTACAACAATAATTGTTGGAGGTGTTTTGTTGTGGATTGGATCGTTTACTGGATGGTTATCAGTGGTTCATGGATTTGAAACAAATCAGATGCCCGCTTATAGTTTTATTGCAAACATTTTTTCTGGCTCAATTCTTCTTAAAGCCCTTTTTGCCTTTGCCATAATGCTCACCATTTCGCTTTACATATTGCAGCTAAGTTCCAAATACATTCTTATAAAAACCAGAACATACCTACCAGCGCTGGTTTATATCATTCTAACTGCTGGTTTTATTTCAGTAAAGGGGTTAAATCCGGCCTTAATTTCTGCCATATTTGTAGCACTTTCATTAAACAATCTCTTTCAAATATTTGAAACAAAAAAGCCACACAACAATCTTTTTATGGCAGGTTTTTTTATTGCCTTAGGTTCTCTCTTCTACCTTCCGGCCACTGTTTTTTTGTTACTGGTTTTTGTTGCAATGATAATACTAGGAACTTTCAACCTACGATTCTTTTTCATTTCAGTATTCGGATTCCTAACTCCATGGTTTTTTGTGTTCATATACCACTACCTTTTTAACAACAATATTTTTGCTATCCCAACCATAATTGAGGCAAGCTGGAATTTCAAGAATTTATGTGCTCATTACACAATTATGTCGTACGTTTTTATTGGTATTAGTGGTATTATTATGTTTATTTCCTTGGGTTACATGTTAAGAATGATTACAACCCAGAAAATAAATATTAGAAAATTTCACTCCATATTAATTTGGTTTTCGATTATTTCGTTAAGCACTTTTTTTATTATTCCATCCTGTTCTGTTGAATTAATCTATATAGCAGCCATTCCAATTTCTATTCAAATTTCAAAATTTTTTGTTTCGTCCCGCGCCCGGTTCTGGCCCGAGTTCTGGTTCGTATCACTGCTTGCTACTGTTATTCTAACTCAATTTTTCTAGTTTCAATCCGTAATTCGTTCTGTTACTACGCAATTATGATTGTGTACTTTGGAATTATTCCACTATTTTTGGAGGCATTTTTCTACAAAGACCATTATAACAAAACATAACAACAAAAAATGACACAAGAAGAACTCTTTAAGAAACTTATTGCACACTGTAAGGAATACGGTTTTGTATTCCAAAGCAGCGAAATATACGATGGGTTAAGCGCCGTTTACGACTACGGACAAAATGGCGTAGAACTGAAAAATAATATCCGCCGTTACTGGTGGGAAGCCATGACCCGCCTAAACGAAAACATTGTTGGACTTGATTCCGCAATTTTTATGCATCCTCAAACCTGGGTTGCATCGGGTCATGTTGGAGCCTTCAACGATCCGCTTATCGACAACAAGGACAGCAAAAAGCGCTACCGCGCCGATGTGCTTATTGAGGAATGGATTGCCAAGCAGGAAGAAAAAATCAACAAAGAAGTTGAAAAAGCAGCTAAGCGTTTTGGTGAAAGTTTCAACGAGGAAATGTACCGCCAAACCAACGGACGAGTTCTTGAAATTCAAGAGAAAATTGACACAATCAACTCACGAATGGTTAAGTCGCTTGACAGCAACAACCTTCCTGAGGTTAAAAAGATAATTGAGGATTGTGAAATTGTTTGTCCCATTTCCGGCTCGCGCAACTGGACCGATGTACGACAGTTCAACCTGATGTTCGACACCAAAATGGGCTCTGTTAGCGATGATGCTGACACAATTTACCTTCGCCCCGAAACGGCACAGGGTATTTTTGTGAACTACCTCAACGTGCAAAAAACGGGAAGAATGAAACTTCCTTTTGGAATTGCCCAGGTGGGCAAGGCTTTCCGTAACGAGATTGTGGCCCGCCAGTTTATTTTCCGCATGCGCGAGTTCGAGCAAATGGAAATGCAGTTCTTCGTTCGTCCCGGGGAGGAGAAAAAATGGTACGAGTTCTGGATGGAGAAACGCATGCGCTGGCACAAAGCCATGGGGCTTGGCGATGAGAAATACCGTTTCCACAAACACGAAAAGCTGGCGCATTACGCCAATGCTGCATCCGATGTTGAATTCAAATTCCCATTCGGGTTCAAAGAAGTTGAGGGAATCCACTCACGTACCGATTTCGACTTGGGGAATCACCAAAAATTCTCGGGTAAAAAACTCCAATATTTCGACCCCGAAACCAACGAAAGTTACATTCCATACGTTGTGGAAACTTCAATTGGGCTCGACCGCACATTCCTGCTAATTCTTTCTGCAGCGTACACCGAGGAGAAAATTGCCAAGGAAGACGGTGGAACCGACGAGCGCGTTGTACTGCGCATTCCTCCTGCTTTGGCACCAGTGAAACTTGCAGTTTTCCCGCTTGTAAAGAAGGATGGTTTGCCCGAAAAAGCACGTATTATTATGGACGACCTAAAATACGACTTCGCCTGCCAGTACGAGGAGAAAGACAGCATTGGCAAACGTTATCGTAGGCACGATGCCATTGGTACTCCGTTCTGTATTACCATCGACCACCAAACTCTCGAGGACGATACAGTTACCATTCGCCACCGCGACACCATGGAACAGGAAAGAGTTC
>CAZLXF010000219.1:0-4761 GCA_964563065.1 uncultured Rikenellaceae bacterium
TGATTTTCAAAAACAATATTTTTTTAAATTTCGTATTTTTTGTAACATATTTATTCTAAAAACTTTTTTTGTATATTGCCAAGGATTTGAACTAAAAAGACTTTCGCTTAATGCTTTTTACGTTCACGTAGGTTTTGTTAGGTTTACATTATCGTGTGTTTGGGAAAGAAGCTGCCTCTTCAGGGCAGCTTCTGTTTTTATTGATTCTTACATCTCTTCTGTTGTTAAACACTACCCATAACGAGGATACTTTTTCCTAAAGTTCGTTCCTTTGCAAAGCGTATAAAAAATCAAAAATTGAATAATCCCTTTTCATATGAACGCTATCTTTAATCACAAATCGATCCGAAAGTATAAGCCCAACCCAATTGAGGATTCTGTTTTGGATGAAATACTAAAAGCTGGTATACGAGCATCAACAACAGGAAACATGCAGGTTTATAGCGTTATTGTTACAAAAGATAATGAGGTAAAGCAAAAGCTGGCTCCATGTCATTTCAATCAGCCTATGGTTACTCAGGCTCCAGTAGTGCTAACGTTTTGTGCAGATTTTAACCGTTTTAATAAATGGTGCTTGCAAAGAAACGCGAAACCTGGATATGATAACTTTCTCTCATTTTTCACTGCAGCAATTGATGCGCTGTTGGTTGCCCAAAATGTTTGCCTTGCTGCTGAAGAAAAAGGGCTTGGAATTTGTTACCTCGGAACTACAACTTATACCGCCGATAAAATAATTGATGTTCTAAAAATTCCTAAGGGAGTTGTTCCTGTAACAACTGTTGTGTTGGGTTATCCCGATGAGAATCCGGGCTTAACCGACAGGCTTCCCCTCGACGCAATTATCCATCGAGAAATTTATCAGGATTATTCAGCTGGCGACATCGATCAGATATACGCTGCTAAAGAAGCGATGCCACTTACAAAGCAATTGCTTGAGGAGAATAAAAAGGAAACCCTCGCGCAAATCTTTACCGACAACAGGTATACTAAAAAGGATAACGTGGCGTTTTCCAAAAAGATACTTGAAGTTTTAGAAAACCAAGGGTTTATGAATAACGACTAGCTTTTATTCGTTTAGAAACTAATCACACCTTGGAAATTTCTTCAGGGTGTTTTTTTTAGTAATTTTTCAGGTATGAGCATTTGCGGGCAATATATTCTTGCGTTTCTTTCTCGGATAACAGTTCTGTTGCCTTTATGTTTCATACACGTTTTTTCGTTTTCACAGAATTATTCCAGTAAAATAGTTTTTAAGGATAAGCAAGAAACTTTAACTCTCTCTAAAAGCCTAACAGCCGATTCTTCTATTGTTGCAAAGCACATTGAAAAAAAAATAAGCCAGCTAAAAAGTCAGGGTTTCCTCGATGCTCGAATCGATTCAATTTCATTTTTTGATGAATATGCTATTGCATATGGGACGAAAGGCGAACTTTATCAGTGGGTTTTTGTAGATGCCAGCTCTTCGGCCAACCCATTCTCTTCTAACCCAAGAAATGAAATTTTAGACTCCCACAAAAAGCCAATTCACGTTGAAGAGTTACACAGAAGAATCAATAGTTCACTTTCTTTTTTAGAGAATAATGGATTCCCTTTTGCAAAAATTGTTTTCGAAAACACAGAGATATCTGACAATCAGGTTAATGTTGGTATATCTGTGAGAGAAGGACCCAAAATCATTTTTGATACCTTATATATAAAGGGCGAGTTAAAAGTGTCAAACCGTTTCCTGCAATCCTATCTAGGCTGTAAACAAGGAAATTCCTACTCCGAGAAGAATGTAAAAAATATCGATAAGAGGTTGGCTCTTCTCCCGTTTGCTTCAGTTATACGCCCTTCTCAGGTTGAATTTATACCAGGGAAGGCCCGAGTTTACACGTACCTTAACAAACGCAAAGCAAATCGTTTTTCTGGAATACTGGGATTTGGCCCCCAGCCAAATTCTAACAGCGGAGTAATGTTTACAGGAAATTTGAATATGAAACTTTTGAACTCCCTTAAAAATGCCGAAACATTTTCTCTTCAATGGAACGCTCCAGGGAATTCGTCACAAAAGTTAATGGTGTACGCCGATTGGCCATACATACTAGGCACTAACATGGCTTTCGATGCGAGTTTCGCTATGGTTAAGCGCGATACCTCCTACTTAACCGTAAATCCTTTTGTTTCGGTTGGTTTCTACTCACACAGTAATGCGAAATTCTCCTTAAACTTTGATCATAAAACTTCAATAAAAATAGCGGAGGTGTCAGATTTGTCAATAAGCAACTTCACCTCAAATCTTTTTGGGTTTTCCTATAAGTTCAATAATTTGTCGGGGCATACAGTGCAACCTAAGGGATTGATGTTCAATGCAACAATCGCTGCAGGGCAGAGAAAAATTCTACTTGGTGGAACCGATAACCGTTCTGCTTTTGTTGAAGTTGAAGCTTTAGCAAGCGTTGCATACAGTATATTCAGAAACTTTGTTGTAATAAAGAACGGAATTCAATTGGCAGCAAAAGGAGTGGCAGGGAAGAACGATAGTTACCAGAAACTTTTCGATAACGAACTTTATAGGATGGGAGGCAGCAATTTGTTGAGAGGTTTCGACGAGGAATCTATTCTTACCAACCAGTACCTATTGAATGAGAATGAGATTCATTTTTTACTTGGTCAAACATTTTCACTTTTTTCGTTTATTGATATAGCAGGAGCAACCCTCATTCAGCCCTATGAAACACGAAACGAGTTGTTGCTTGGTACGGGTTTCGGCTTTAGTTTGCATACAAGAAGTGGTAATTTGAGTATTTCTTATGCTTTGGGAAAAGGGGCAGGACAAACCATCACGTTAAAAGATGCTCGAATCCATATTGAATACGATTCTTTTTTCTAGCGTTATTGTATTTGGTTTAGTGTTTGCCTTGGTTTTGTTTTTTTTAAATTACACGAAAATGAATATTGATAAAACATTTTTAATTTTTTGTTTGGATATAAATTAGATAAACTATATTTTTGCAGCTCATTTATAAAAACCGAATCGATATGATCATTATTCCCATAAAAGAGGGTGAAAACATTGAGAGAGCGCTTAAGAAATTCAAGCGTAAGTTTGAGAAAACCGGCATTATGAAAGAGCTTCGTTCACGTCAAGCTTTTATGAAGCCATCCATTGAAAAGCGCGAAACCGTAAAAAAGGCCATTTACATACAGCAGCTTCAGCAGAAGGAAGAGTAGCATAACTTTTACGGATGCATCAGGCATTTTTGCCTGATTTTTTTTGGGCTTTTCCCAATATTTCATTATATTGCATCCATACAATATGCTGGAACAATTCCTTAAATATCTTGAAGTAGAGAAGAATTATTCTGCCCAAACTATCCGTTCATACGGTGATGATTTGAGGCAGTTCTTTTCATTTTGTGGCATTGAACCATCCCAGCACCCATTCCCCACGGTTAACCATAGGCAGGTTAGAACATGGCTCTCGAGCATGCTCGCATCAGGCTTTGCTGCCCGGAGTGTAAACCGAAAACTTTCATCTCTCCGTAGTTTCTATAAATTTTTAAACAGGAAGGGCATTGTCAGCGAGAACCCTTTGCTTAGAGTAATGGCTCCAAAAACAGGTAAAAAACTGCCATCATTCCTTAGCGTTTCAGAAACAAGAATGCTGTTCAACGAAGTTGCATTTGACGAGGATTTTGAAGGAATTCGGGATCGAATAGTGGTTGAGTTTTTCTATTTTACCGGAGTTAGGGTTTCAGAGTTAGCTGGTTTAAAACAGAAGGACATTAACCTCCCCGGATTAACCATAAAAGTGTTGGGCAAGGGAAGTAAGGAGAGAATCATTCCTATTCATCCCGAACTAAAAAGCCTTATGGCTTGTTATACAAACATAAAAGAGAAAGTGTTTGGAAAGGTTAGTCCTTCAGATTACTTTATTGTAACAAAGAAGGGAGAAAAACCCTACGTTAAGATGCTTTATAGAATTGTTAACGAATACGTATCGCTTGTAACTCCTTTGGAGAAGAAGAGCCCGCATGTGCTCCGACACACGTTTGCAACGCATCTTCTTGATAACGGCGCAGATATAAACGCTATTAAGGAGTTGCTCGGTCATGCTAATCTTTCTGCAACGCAGGTGTACACACATACTACCATCGAAAAACTTAAATCATCATACCAACAGGCACACCCACGTGCTTAATTAAAATAAACACTAAAAAGGAGGAATTGCATTATGAATGTAAAAATCCAATCGATTAAATTTGATGCCGACAAGAAACTTGTCGAATACGTAAACGCTAAACTTGAAAAAATTGGCCGTTTTTACGACGCTATTATCGGAGCAGAAGTTTTCCTTAAACTTGAGAATACTGCCGAAATGGAAAACAAAATTGTTGAAGTAAAGTTGCTTATCCCAGGAAATGACCTTTTCGTTCAGCGTCAATCAAGGAAGTTCGAGGAAGCACTTGACGAATGCGTTGAGGTACTAAAACGTCAGGTTACAAAACACAAAGAGAAGCAGAGAGGTCTTTAGTATTTTTATTTACTAATACTATATGTAAGAAAATTACCCCTTTAAGAGCCACAGAAAAGTAGGGCTGGAAATAAAGGGGTATTTTTTTTCAAAAAAAAGCAAAGTTTTTTGGTTGTTAAATAAAATGTTTATACATTTGCCAACCGATTTCGGAAGGGTTTCAAACCCTATGAATCGGAGTTATAGTAAGTTGCCGATGTAGCTCAGTTGGCCAGAGCAGCTGATTTGTAATCAGCTGGTCGGGG
>CAZLXF010000220.1:0-4741 GCA_964563065.1 uncultured Rikenellaceae bacterium
GAGGAATAAATCCAGATTAAAGCTAGCCTCTTCTAAAAGTAATACTTTCGCATCAGAAAATGCGATATCCACTGTGATATTGCCGTCGCTACCTGTTCCCAAAAGTTTATTGATAATTGCGCGAATTAGCAACCCAATTTTTTCAATTTCCCTCAACAGGTAATCCTTCTGTTCCATTGCAGAATTATTAAGGCAAAAGCAACTTAAACTTCACCTATGATTACAACGTAATTTTTCCCAAACTTTTTGGCACATTTGGGGCAGGTTGTGTACCACATGTACCATTTTTTCACTTTCAAACCCTTGCCCTCAGCAGCAACCTCGAAGTCGTTGCACCACTTCCCCGTATTGTTGAAAGAACCTTCGTAAACCCTGCTGTAGAACTTTCCGTTTAGTTTTTCGATATTCGCATTGGGAATTTCCTTATCAATCGCCAGGTAAACATCCATATTCCATTTTGAGGTGTGGTACGAAAGGCAAAGATTATCGATAATTTTTGCGCTTGCAGAGCGCACTTTCTGGTCGAGGCGTTTCATTACCCGTCCAAAACCAACAGGCATGTAGAAAAAAGTAAAAACTTTGTCCTTAATGAACAGCTTACTATCCCACTCAATAATTTTATCGTCCCACGGAGCAGGATCGAACGGAGGACAGCACTCGTTTAGGTTCTGGTTTTCATCCATAGCTTTTTGTTTTATCGATTTCGGACATGTTTACACAAATATAAAATATAAACCATTGCAAAGCATAGATTAGCAGAAAAAATGGAGAAATGGAACAAAAATTATTCGGTAACTTTAGGCACTATATTTGATGTTCAAAAAAGCAAAAAATCAATATTTGCTGGTATGATAAAAACGTTAATTGTTGAAGACAACAAGAAGTCGGCCGAGATGCTGCAAAGCTACGTTTCGAACCTTTTCTGTGACCTTGAAATTGTTGGCATTGCCAGGAACGTGGAAGAAGCAGTTACGCTGATTTACCAGGAAAAACCCAGCATTGTGTTTCTCGACATAAACCTTCAGGAAGAAAGCGGTTTCGATGTACTAAAGCGAACCAACTCCGACGAGTACGAAGTAATTGTAACTACCGCGTATAGCGAGTATTCGCTTCAAGCCATAAAAGCATCGGCGGTTGATTATATACTCAAACCATACGATGTGGAGGAGCTGAAAAATGCTGTAAAGAAAGCCAAGACTCAACTTGAACTTAAAAACGGGAAAAAGAGCACACAGGATACTCAAGCGCTCGACGACAGGATTTTTATTCCAACCCTCGATGGGTTGATATTTTTAATGATTGATGAAATTGTTTGCGTTACAGCCGATGCGAGTTACTCTGAATTTCACACGGTTGACGGGAAAAAGGTTGTCTCTTCGAAGGGGCTTTCAGTTTATGAGGATATTTTAAAACCGAAACTTTTTGTGAGGGTTCACAAATCGAGCCTCGTAAATTTGAAGCACGTAAAAAAATATTTCCGAGGACGAGGCGGCTACCTGGTTATGTCGAACGAAATGTCGATTCCGGTTGGAGAAAGCAAAAAGGATGAACTTTTGAAATACTTAAAAATGTAAAAACGGCCTTATTCTTTGAACGGAATTTTTATGCTAACCGTTGTTCCCGAAGAATTTCCCTGCTCATCGAAATTATCCTCAATCCTAAACGACTCCTTTATAAATTTCCCTTTTTTGAGTTGAGCCAGAATGCTCTTCCTTGTTATATCAATTCCAACAGATTTGTGTCCACTCTTCTTTTTCTGATTAATTTCTGCTGCCTTCTTCCGTCCAACTCCATTGTCACGAATTACACAATCCAGTAATTTTCCATCTTTTTCGATTGAGAAATCAATCCTCATATCTCTGTTTTTCGGCGTTAAACCATGCACAATTGCATTTTCGAGGAATGGCTGAATCAGCATTGGTGAAATTTTTACTTTTTCTGCATCAATGGATTCATTAATTTTAACGTGAAACTCAATGGTTTCGTCGAGATTCAACGAGTGAACTCTAACGAAAGTTTGGTAAAACTGAATCGCTTTTTCAAGCGAAACGTACTCCAACCGGGAGTAATCCAAACTCATCCGCATTAAGCGCGAAAACCCTGAAAGAGTGTCGATTGCAACATCCTTGCTGTTTGTAAGAATCGAGTGCTGAATGGATGTAAGGGTGTTGAATATAAAATGTGGGTCGATTTGGGAGCGAAGAAGATGTAATTCCATTTTTTGTAACCGTATTCGCAGAATTTGTCTTCGAACAATTGAAACTACAATTGCTAAAATTGCCAACGCAATTAACATGTAGAATATAATTCTAAACCAAAGGGTTTGGTAAAAAGCAGGCTTTATGCGAACAAATATTTCAATTTTTTGATTTGTGCGATAATCCGCACTACCAGCAGAAAGCCGAAAACGATATCTACCCGGCGGAACATCGGTGTAGCTTGCTGTGTTAAAATTGTTGGTTGGAACTCTTTCAACTTTATCGTAGTTTACCAGCTGGTATTTGTAATTAATTTCATTGGGAACCCTGAAGTCGAGTAGCGAAAACTCAAACGAAAAGAAGTTGTCGTTATGCTCAAGAATAATTGTATCTCCATCAGCAAGTTCTCTTCTTACAACGCTGTCGAAAACTCGAAATTCATTTATGTAGAGCGACGATGAAACATTTGTTGGCAAAATGCTATCGGGGTTGAAGTACAGAATTCCCTGCTTGCTCCCAAAAAGAAGAAAGTTTCCCTGAGTTTTTGCTCCGCTTTTAAAAGTGAAATCGCTGTTAAGCTGTCCGTTTTTTGCAGGAAAGTTTTTAATTGAATCAATCGTAAAATCGGCGAAGGTAACGCCCTCTTTCGTTGTCATCCAAAGATTATCATTATGATCCTTAAGAACGCTACACGAAAAATCGCTGGCAAATCCGTTGGCTTTGCTATAATGTTTGAAGCTACTCGAATCCCTGCTATAAACGTAGAATCCGTTGGTTGTAGTCGAAACGAAAAGTCGGTTGCTATCAATCTCCAGAATATCCCAAACAGAATTGCTGGAATGGTTAGTTTGGCTAATGTTTGGAATAATATTCTGTACCAATTCTTCGTTATAATCGAGGCAGAACAAGCCATCACCACCGATCCAAACTTTTTTATTTCTGTCAACAAAAATGGTATTTACCACATCAAGGGTGTTACTTAGGCTGAAGGTTGTATCTCTTTTTATCTTTCCATTTTCAACCAATATTTTGAAAAGCGTTGGTCGCTCCAGCGAGCCCACCAGAATGCCGTCATCAATTTCAGCAGCAGAAAAAAACTGATTATTCCCTTCAATCTGAAAATTATCGGTAAATTTTCCTGTTTTTGTGTTGAAGTGATATAAAGTGTTGCTGGTTACAAACAGTAAATTTCCATTTTTTAGCTCAAGAATATGGTTTGTGGCGTAAACTTCTCCATTGGAAGTTGGATACTTTACGGTAATTATTTCTTTTGAATTTCTAAGCAGAAAATCGTCGATATTCGGAATTTTGAAAATTGGCCCCTGACGAACCCCAACCCAAAGGTTGTTTTTGCTATCGACACTAATTGAACGAATATACTCATTGGGCAACCCGTTTTTTGAATCGATGAATTGAAACAAAAAATTTTGTGACAACTTCAAAAGACCACTGTTTGTTGCAATCCAGAAAGTTCCGTTTTCCTCCCGAATTGCACTGTTCAAATCAGAAGCAACAATTCCCTGCGGGGAAACAAATTCATATGTTTTTACATGTTTAAACTCGCTATTAAAAACAAAAATTTGGTTTGATTTTAAAAAGTACATCGATGATTGATCGGAAAAAAGGATTCCGTTGGAATTTACTTTTTTAAGAATAATTTTTTCGTCGCCCGTTTCAGAATCAAACTTAATCAGATTATATCCTTCACTCGAACTTACAACCCTAACGATACTACCATTAAACTTTATTGAATGCAGAAATCCCTGCTCACGGATTCTTTCCTCGAAAACATTATTCTTAATATCGTACCGATATAAAGTATTTGAAATTGAAAAAACAATTCTTTCACCCGTGACTACTCTATGAATTTTTGAATTAAAAATTCGAGATTTGGGACGAAAACTGAGCAAAGAGAATTTTCCAGCCCTATAGTTAAACCTGTTTATTCCATTTGCCGTAATAATCCAGAAAATGCTATCGTTCCCCTGCGCTATTGATGTAACGTTAGGGCTACTAATGGAATTAGAGTCTAACGGATTATGAAGGTAGTTTTTCCATTTCCCGGTTTTTCGGTTTAAAACCGATAATCCGTTGGCACCAACCAGAATGTTTCCGTTGCTGTCCTCAAAAATTGAAGTGATAACATCTCCAGAAATACTATTCCTATCCGACTGATGCTTGTAAACCGAGAACTTATTTCCATCGTACTTGGCCAACCCGTAAATTGTACCAACCCAAAGGTAACCCTTCGAATCCTTCAGCAGGCAACGAACCTCGTTGTTTGGCAAGCCATTTATCTCGTTAAAAACTTCCGAATTAAGGAATACTGATTGTGACAACACATTTTTTTGCGCCGCAAAAAGAAAAAGGAAAGAAATTAAGAGTATGTAGCCTCGCTTCTGCATTTATCAATTCATTTAACCATTCCAAAGGTAACAAAAATGCAATTATCGGATAATTTAAAATGTCTCAGAAAATTGAAAAATGGAACAAATGCACGTTCGTAAGCTCAAAATACATGTTGGTGGTTTGGCACAAAAACA
>CAZLXF010000221.1:0-4728 GCA_964563065.1 uncultured Rikenellaceae bacterium
AGGTTTAAGCGGGTTCCAATTTTAAGGTCGTTTAGTTTCATTGTTTTTTCCTCCTATTTTTTTAAGTTGATTTATTAAATTCTGACAACATATAAACATACCACATGCCAATATTTCTATATTATTGACATATAGTTTTTTACAGAATTTAATAGGAAGAATTCTTTGTGGGAAAACTACGATATATCGTAGTGTGCACGAAATATCGTAGTTTATTCTGGGCGCTCAACGCCCAACTTTTTCATTCGCGATTCGAGGGTGGTTGGGTTTATTTGGAGGATTTCGGCAGCTCCATTTTTACCTCTAATTCTCCACTTGGTATGCTCAAGCACTAAGGTTATGTGTTGCTTTTCTTGCTCGGCTAGGGGTAATAAATTATTTGTAGTATTCAGTTTTGACTTTACAGGATTGAACCAGCTACCCACTTCAAGCCTGCGGCCTGAACTTAAAACGTGTGCACGTTCAATTACATTCTCAAGTTCTCTAACATTTCCTGGCCAATGATACTCCTGCAGCAAATCCATAGTTTTTTTTGATATTGCATCAATTATTTTCCCCGATTTCCTGTTTAGCAAGGAAATAAAATGGTTGACAAGAACAGGTATATCCTCTGCGTGCTCCCTTAAAGGCGGTATTGTAATTGGGAGTATATTTAACCTAAAGAAAAGGTCGTTGCGAAAACTTCCTTGTTCAACCTCCATTTCGAGATTTCGGTTGGTTGCAGCAACCAATCGAAAGTCGGCTTTTATGGTTTTATTCCCTCCAATTCGTTCGAATTCGGTCTCCTGGAGTACTCGGAGTAATTTTGGTTGCATATTCAGAGGAAGTTCACCTATCTCGTCGAGGAAAAGAGTTCCATGATGTGCCACCTCAAATTTTCCGTACTTTAGTTTATCGGCGCCAGTAAAGGCTCCTTTCTCGTGCCCAAACAGCTCGCTTTCGATAAGCGTTTCGGGAATAGCTGCGCAGTTAATTTTTACCATTATTTTATCCCTACGCGGGCTTAAAGCATGTATTGCTTTAGCAAACAGTTCCTTCCCAGTACCCGTTTCGCCCATTAGCAGTACTGTTGAATCTGTTTTTGCAACCTGCTCTACTTCACGCAAAACTCGTTTAATAATCTTGCTGTTCCCTATAACTTCAGATGACAGCACACCGTCAACAAATTCTTCCTTTAGCTGAATATTCTCCTCCTCAAGGTGATTTTTTAATGTTGAAATTTCTTTATAAGCTTTCTGTAACTTTCTGTTCTTTTGAAGCAAGTCGTTTATTAAGTAAATATTTTTTTTCCGCAAATCATAGGTTTCAAATGCGCTCTCGAGGGTCTGGGTCATATCCTGAATATCCCAAGGTTTTAGCAAGTACCTAAATATTCCGCCCTGATTTATGGCCTTTAGAATGGTTTCGTTATCATCGTATGCGGTTAAAATTATGGTAACCACCGAAGGGTAGTTCTCCTGAACCTTTTTTGCCAGCTCAAGCCCAGACATTTTTGGCATTCGTTGATCGGTAACAAGCACCCTAATATCCTCTCTTTCTATCACCTCAATTGCTTCCAACGGCGATTCAAGGGTAAAAACCTTAAACCACTTGCTTAGGGCAACTTCAAGTGTAAAGAGATTTTCCACTTCGTCATCAACGTAAAGGAGCTTCCTCATTGGGTAAATAGCTATTTAGGTAAATATATAGTAAAAGTTGTTCCCTTTCCGGGTGTTGATGAAACTTTTATTTCTCCATTGTGGTCACTCACAATCCCATGAACTATTGACAAACCCAGTCCGGTTCCTTGCCCAACAGGTTTTGTTGTAAAAAACGGATCGAAAATTTTTTGCTTGATAGCTTTGGGAATTCCTGCTCCATTATCGCAAATTGATATTTTATATTGCTGCTCGTTTTCTAAAAATTCTGTTCGAATTTTAATTTCTCCCTCATTCTCTATTGCTTGAATTGCGTTTAATATAATATTTAAGAAAAGTTGTCCCAGCTTACCGGGGTAGCAGCTAATTTGGTTTTGTTCGCAGAACTGAGTTTCTATGTTAACCCGGTTCTTATACTTATTGTAAAGCATGGTTAATGCCGAAGAAATAATATCGTGAATATTTGCCTGAGTCATAGTCTCGTCGTCGAGACGTGAGAAAGTTCTTAATCCCTTTATAATACTTATAGTTCTTTCAACTCCGGTTCTAATGGATGTTATTAAACGTGGAATATTATTCAACGATTTCTGAACGTTAAACTTGTTACCTACGCTTTCAAGCAAACCCTTTTCATCGTTAGGATATAATTCTTTGTAGGCTTCGGCATACTCTTTAAACGCTTCAATTATCTCGTTGGTTTCCAACTCAAGACCCACTACTCCGCTACTAATAAAGTTTATTGGATTGTTTATTTCATGGGCAATACCTGAAGTTAACACGCCAATGGATGCCATTTTTTCCGACTGAACAAGCTGTTTTTGCGCTTCCTGAAGTTTTTTCAGAGTTTGTTCCAGCTCGTTTCGCTGGTTGTAAAGCTCTTCGTTAATCGACATAAGCTCCTCATTTGCAGCCGCAAGTTCCTCGGTACGCTCCTTTACAAGATGTTCAAGACTATTTTTATGATTTATTAGTTCGAATTCTAAGATTTTTTTATCTGTAATATCGGAGTGAGTTCCTATCATCCTTTTAACAGAACCTTTGCTATTCCTTTCAACCACTTTCCCTCTGCCTCTTAACCACATCCAGGTTCCATCTTTTCTTAAAAATCGAAATTCCACGTCAAACTCCTCGGCCTTACCAAGGATATGATTATTAATTTGGTTTTTTGTAAATTCAATATCCTCGGGATGTACTCGTTTTTCCCATTCTTCCATTTTATGGGGAAATTCGTTGGGAGCATAACCTGCCATTGTAAAGTAACGAGAATCGAAGAATGCATTTTCTTCAACAATATTCCAATCCCAAACACCTTCGTTAACCGCCTGTAAAGCAAGATTGTATCGGCTTTCAGCTTCGATTAACCGATGGTGCGCTATTTTGTTTTCAGTAACATCCCTAATTATTCCGAGAATAAACTTTTCTTTTCCTGTTTTAATGATTGCCACATGAGCCTCGCCGCTATGTATCTTCTCCTGCTTATCTTTCCACTTAAATTCAAATATTCCATCAACTTTACCTTTTACAATATTCGAAAACACTCTCTTGTAGGTTGCTAAATCCTGTCCTATTATTGTTGGTATTTTTAAGAAGTGCTTCCCTTCAAAATCTTCAGCTTGGTAACCAGTGAAGTTTACAAACGATTTATTAACGGTTCGTATATAACCTGCTAATGACATAGTTACAATGCCCTCGGGCGAAAGTTCAACAATTGCTCTATACTTCCCCTCGCTTCTTTCAGCCTTTTCTAGTGCTTTTGTAAGCTCACCTAACTTCTCTTGAAGTTCAGGGTAATAGTTCTTTCGTAACGACGATTCGCCCAATCCAATAATACTTCTCCTACTTTCTTCCCAACTTTTTTTCATAGCTAAAGGGCTTCTCTGAAAATTGTTTCTAAATCGGATTGCTGAGGTTCACGCGGATTGGTTACGTTACATGGGTCGTTAAAGGCTTTTTCGGCCAAAGCCGAAACATCACTGCTACTAACTCCCTTGCTTCTTAATGTTGATGCAATTCCAACCTTTACTTTGAATTCAACTAAAAAGTCAACTAGGTTTCTTCTTATTTCACTTTTAGATTTCCCTTTTGAACTTATTTTAAAAAATGAAGCAATGTCACAATATTTCTCTTCTGCAGAATTAAAATTATAGTTAACTACATGTGGTAAAAGAATTGCGTTACATTCACCATGAGGTAAATCCAAATATCCTCCCAAGCTATGCGCCAATGAATGAACACATCCTAAACTAGCATTTGAAAATGCTAGCCCAGCGTACAAACTTGCAAGCATTATCTTACCCCGTAACTGTAAATCGTTAGGACTGGTTAAACAATCGGTCAAGTTATTGTAAATTAAACTCATCGATTCTCTTGCGTAAAGATCGGTAAAAGAGGAGCTGGCGTTGGAAACATAAGCCTCAACTGCATGTGTTAATGCATCCATAGCAGTACTAGCAGTAAGGAAAGAATCCATGGAAACCAGAACCGACGGGTCGATTAGAGCAATATCGGGAACCGTAGCTTTGCTAATAATTGCCATCTTGTACCTCTCGTTGTGCCGGTTAATAATTGCAAACTGTGAAACATCGGCTGAAGTTCCAGCAGTTGTAGGAATGCAAACCAATGGTGGTATTGGGCTTGAGATTTTATCGACCCCTTCGAAAAACTCAATTGGATGGTTGTTAGTTGAAACTATTCCTATTCCTTTTGCACAATCAATTACGCTTCCTCCTCCAAGGGCTAGCAGCAAGTTACATTTATTGTTGAAGTACTCTTCAGCACCTTTCATCACCTCAGAATCTCGAGGGTTAGGTGAAACCGATGAGAAAACGTGATATTCTATTCCGCTATTTTCGAGGTTTGTTTTTATATCATTAAACCAGGGAGTTTTTAATACCCCTTCGTCAGTAACTAGCAAAACCTTTTTCCCTCCTAAACGCAAACAGTAGTTTGCCGCAAGAAACCTTGCATCGACCCCAAATACATACTCTGGCGCTAAGAATTTTCGAAGTTCTAGCTCAATTTTCCCTTTTTTACTCATTATTGATTCAATCCAATCAGATGTTTTTTAAAAATACATCAATTATGAGTAATA
>CAZLXF010000222.1:0-4632 GCA_964563065.1 uncultured Rikenellaceae bacterium
GGTCGTTTATTGTTAACACCAAAAAAATTAAAATTTTCACCCACTACTCCATATCAATTGGAACACAAGAAATTCCCATTGGCCGAAGTTTCCGCGAAAAGGTTATTGAAAAACTTGAGGGGTAAACAGAAGTTGCGTTACCTGTTACCAGAATTAACAACCTGAAACCCAACGCACCGCTCAAACCTTGCACCAATAGGCTTGTAGTAGGTAAATATGCTGTAGTCGTTCTCGGTATCGAAATGGTTGCCTTCAAAGTATTCAACATCAACTTCGCCAGTTTTTTCATCGGCCACAAGGTAATGGTAGCTATATGCTCCCTGCTTAAGTTGAATTCGAATTTCGTAGGCATTTCGCTCGAAGTTGTAAACCAGCTTGTTTTCGGGACTTAGCTGCCAGTCCGTAAGCTCACCAAAAAGGTAAACGTTCTTCCCTTCGTCCATCTCGCGGGGAACATTTAACGTGAAGTAAACCCACACATAATCGGCCTCAATTTCTGGTTCCTCAATGTTTTCAACTTTAACTGAGTAGCCTCCATTAAAATCGTAGTAGCGCGAATACTTTTCCTGTCGTCGGCTGTCGTCGGGTTTAAGCTGAACATGAAACTCACCACCGATGTAATCAATCGATCGGAGCCCCTGCGACAAGTATCGAATATTTTTAATGTCAAACATCCTAAACTCGTTGCCACCGCCAAAAATCAAAGCATTCGGATGCGTGTAGTCAATTTCATTGTCGTGAAAGTAAATTGGCTTTACGTCATGAAAACATCCCTGAAAAGGATAGTTCTGGCAAACCACCGTTATTATCTCGGTATTATAGTTTGAAACTCGTAAAGTTTGTGTGTTAATTTTCAAATCCATTTGCTGATTACTATGCCTTCCCTCACCAGCGGAGGGTTGCCTAACATTGGCAGTAATTTTTACCAGTGGTTCATACAAAACGAAACGTTTCTGTATTAGAATAACATCAGGCTCGTAAGTGCTGAAAATTTTCAGCAGGTAGTTACCAGACAGCTTCAACCTTACATCCTTATTCGGTATTTCAAGACTGTAGTGAACGTAAGGCACAACCGTTCCGGTTGAGTATTGTATTTCCTTTATTTCGTTCACTTCAAACCCATCGAGGTAATCAATCAGGAAAAGATCCGATGGTTCCCAACTCGAGCTGCAATGTGTAATTGTGTATGAGTAGTTATTGGTTTGTTCCGCTAAATCGTCGAACGAAACAAGAATTCTTTCCTGCCCTCCAAGTTCAATAATTGGCTCCGAAAGTTCAACCCCAAGCCTTCCTGCAACTACTGATTTTATGCTTGGAGAGCCAACAAATTCTAAAGTTTTTTTTTCAGAATTGTGAACATTTTGAGAGCACAAACTGTTGTTAGCAGAATAACAGAAAAAAAGTGTGGTTGCAATAACAAGAAATTTGAATGGATAGCTATTTTTATGCATCAAAACCATTGGTCCCATTTTTAACGATTTAACACAAAGTTAGCAAACAAATCAACAAAAAACATTCCGTTTTGAAAGTGTTTTTAGCAAAACAAGTACCAGTTCGTTAACACTTATTGAATGCGATAATAAAAATATTTGCAACCTCAACAAATATGTACGTATCTATACATGTTGATTATTATATTTGTTGCATGAAAATCGTTGTTGCTATTAATTGTATATTTTTTAACTTTGTTAACCTGAATCAATAATTAGTTGCAAGTATGCAAAAAACATACAAAATACGAAAAGGCTTGAACATTCCCATTCAGGGTGAAGCCGAAAAGGTTTTCACCCGAGCCGAACAAGCCGAGGCTTACGCAGTAAAACCCACCGATTTTGCAGGTCTTACTCCAAAACTCAGCGTAAAGGAAGGCGATAAAGTAAAGGCAGGGGAATCGTTGTTTTTCGATAAGTATCGGCCTCAAATTCACTTCACCTCGCCGGTTAGCGGCGAAGTAGTTGGCATAGTTAGGGGCGAGAAACGTTTGCTCCTCGAAGTTGTTGTTAAGCCCGAAGCTACACAAGAGTTTGCCGATTTTGGCAAAGCCAAACCGAAGGAACTCACCCGCGAACAGGTTATTGAGAAGATGACTGCAAGCGGTGTTTGGCCAGCTATTAAGCAGCGTCCATACGCTGTTGTTGCAAATCCAACCGATACCCCAAAAGCAATCTTCATTTCTGCATTCGATTCTGCTCCACTTTCGCCCGATATCGATTTTGCCGTAAAGGAGGAAGCCGAAGCTTTTCAAACAGGAATCGATGCGCTATCGATGCTAACAAGCGGGAAAATACACCTCAACCTAAACGCCGACTTCCCTTCGAGCAGCGTTTTTAGCAAAGCTAAAGGTGTTCAACACAACTACTTTACAGGCCCTCACCCAGCAGGAAATGTTGGCATTCAAATTCACCATATCGACCCAATAAACAAGGGCGATTTGGTTTGGACAGTCAACCCGCTAGAGGTAATAATTATTGGAAGATTATTCCTGAAAGGGGTTTACGACGCAACTAAAGTTATTGCGCTGGCTGGTTCAGAGGTTCAAAAACCCCGATACTTCATTATAAAAAGAGGGGCTTCAATTGCAAATCTAGTAACCGACAACCTTAAGCAACCGGCAGAAAACCTTCGGTTTATAAGCGGTAATGTTCTAACAGGAACGAAGATTACGGGCAGTGGTTTTCTTTGTTACTACGACAATATGGTAACCGTAATTCCCGAGGGAAACCACTACGAAATGTTTGGTTGGGCACTACCAGGTTTCGGAAAGTTCAGCACCTCTCGCAGCTTCTTCTCATGGCTTATGCCTGGTAGAAAATTCAAGTTACACACCAACTACAACGGTGGCGAACGGGCATACGTTGTTACCGGACAGTACGAAAAAGTTCTTCCAATGAACATTTACCCGTTGCATTTAGTAAAGGCCATTCTGGCTAAAGATATTGACAAGATGGAAAACCTTGGAATTTACGAGGTTGCCGAGGAAGACATGGCTCTGTGCGAGTACGTTTGCACTTCAAAAACTGAGGTTCAATCAATTGTTCGTGAAGGAATTGAACTGATGATTAAGGAAGTTGGCTAAATCTCCAGTTATTAAATTATAAGATTTAAAAACAAACGATATATAATGAAAGCTCTTAGAAACTTTGTCGATAAGATAAAACCAACCTTCGAAGAGGGAGGAAAGTTAGCAATGTTCCAATCTACCTTCGAGGCTTTCGAAACGTTCCTGTTTGTACCTAACAAGGTTACCCAACGCGGAAGCCACATTCGCGATGCCATGGACATGAAGCGAACAATGATAATTGTTGTTATGGCACTTGTTCCTGCGTTACTCTTTGGGATGTGGAACGTAGGTTACCAAAACGCCTTGTCAATCGGAGCCGAACTCGAATTTTGGGACTTATTTCTCTTCGGATTCCTGAAGGTTTTCCCCATTATAGTGGTTTCGTATGTTGTAGGCTTGGGCATTGAATTTGCCTTTGCGCAGGTGCGCAAGCATGAAGTTAACGAGGGTTACCTGGTTACCGGAATGCTAATTCCACTAATTGTTCCTGTTGATATTCCTCTTTGGATGGTGGCTCTTGCCGTTGCATTCACCGTAATTATTGGCAAGGAGGTTTTCGGTGGAACCGGAATGAACATTTTCAACCCAGCACTTATTGCCCGAGCTTTCCTGTTTTTCGCCTACCCTTCCCACATGAGCGGCGATTACGTTTGGGTTGCAGGCCTTTCGAAAGGCGAAGGAATTGTTGATGGCTTTTCAGGAGCAACCCCGCTTGCAAATGCTGCTACATACCAAATTGATAAGATTCCATCGGCCCTTGAAATGTTTATTGGCACAATTCCCGGCTCAATTGGTGAAACTTCAACACTGGCAATACTTTTAGGAGCCTTCGTTCTAATTTTTACTGGCATTGGCAGCTGGAAAATAATTCTTTCAACTGTTGTTGGTGGGTTAAGTATGGGGTTAATTTTCAATGCATTTGCGGTGAATCCTTTCATGGAAATTCCGGCATGGCATCACCTAATAATGGGTGGTTTTGCTTTTGGCGCTGTGTTTATGGCTACCGACCCGGTTACCGCATCGCAAACCGAAAAAGGAAAGTGGATTTACGGTTTTCTAATTGGCGTTTTCGCCGTTCTGGTGAGGGTGTTCAACCCTGCTTACCCCGAAGGAATGATGCTTTCGATACTGCTAATGAACGCATTTGCCCCGCTAATTGACCACTACATTATTGAGGCAAACATAAGCAAACGAAAAAAACGTGCAGCCAAAGCTGCAAAAATCAGCTAAAAAGTACAACCATGAATAAACAGAGCAACCTATACATTTTCGTTTACTCGTCGGTAATGGTAATAATTGTTGCTGCTTTGCTTGCCATTGCCTCAACAGCGCTTAAGCCTTTTCAACAAAAGAATATTGAAACCGAAAAAAGGCTCGATATTCTTAAGTCGGTAGAAAGAGCCAAGGATGTTGAGCAAGCCGACAATAAACACAAGTACATTGAGGACGAATTTAACAAAGTTATTGTTGAGCAGTTTGCTGTAAACGTTTCGGGAGTTAGAGTTGAAGGTGTTGACCCGTTTAAGGTAAACCTTAAGGTTGAGCATGCCAAACCAACCGAGGAGCAGAAT
>CAZLXF010000223.1:0-4617 GCA_964563065.1 uncultured Rikenellaceae bacterium
CACATATCAATTGTGCAGGGATTACCATCATCACATTCAATGGGTGTTCCTGTACACTCTCCCCCAACACATTGATCGTTAGTTGTGCAAGGATTTCCATCGTCACACATTCCTTCTCGTGGTAAGTAAACACATCCAGAACCTGCATCACAGTAATCTGTTGTACAAGGATTGCCATCGTCGCAAACCACGGTAGTTCCAACGCACATGCAGTTTTCCATAACAGTATCATTCCCTGTGCAAGCATTTCCATCATCGCAAGGGGCACCAACATATTTAATTGATGCATCAAAGTCATCACAATCATCGGAATTTGCTACGTAACCCGCAGGTACAGAGCACCCTAATACAGATATTTCTGGGTTACCATATCCATCGCCATCAGCATCTTGATACCAAATTGTTGCATCAAGCGCACCTTCATCAACTTGTCCATCGCAATCATTATCAATTTCATCGCAAACTTCATCAGCATCTGGATGAATGTTCGATGCTGTATCGTCACAATCAGTACCATTGCTAACATATCCCTCTGGCTTTGTGCATTCTGTTATTGTATTTTCTGGATCGCCATATCCATCGCCATCAGCATCTTGATACCAAGTTGTTGCATCGAGTGCATCTTCATCAACTTCTTCATCGCAGTCGTTATCTACGTCATCGCAAACTTCAGCGGCACCGGGGTTTATATTAGGATCGGTATCGTCACAATCGACATCTACCGAAAATCCATCGCCATCATTATCATCATCGCAGGCATCGCCAATTCCATCGTCATCTGTATCGGCCTGAACAGGGTTAGGGACATAAGGACAATTATCATCATCATTTAGTACACTATCATTATCAATATCAGGATCACAGGCATCGCCTAAACCATCTACATCGGTATCGGCCTGATCAGGGTTAGGTACATAAGGGCAATTATCGTCATCATTTAGTACACCGTCATTGTCAAAATCTGGGTCACAGGCATCGCCTAAACCATCACTATCAGTGTCGGCCTGATCAGGGTTATGTAAATAAGGACAATTATCGTCATCATTTAGAACACCATCATTGTCAATATCTGGATCGCAGGCATCGCCTAAACCATCACCATCAGTATCAGCCTGATCAGGATTAGATACTAACGGACAGTTATCCTCTTCGTTTGAAACACCATCCCCGTCAGAATCTGTACATTCGGCTGATTCTGCAATATCAGGGTCATCGCAATCGATCAATCCATCGCAATCATTATCAATTCCATCAATTACTTCCTCAGCATCTGGTCTAATATTGGGATCAGTGTCATTACAATCATCATCATTATTTACGTATCCCGAAGGAGCAGACGTTGCGAAAACCGCTTTGTACTTGTCGCCGTAGCTATCGTCGTCCTTATCGCCCCAGTAGAATTGTTGTTGTGGTTTGTTTTGCAAGTCGTTGTAATCGCCGCTAAAATCGTCGGTATTGTCAAGATCCAAATTCGCTGGAACTCCTGTTAAACTGGAAAATTTTCCGTCGAAATCGTCGGTGGAGTCGGTGTCGAGATGCTCGGGAATGTTGGCTAAACTGTTGAAATCTCCATCAAAGTCATCGGTTTTATCAAGGTCGATATTCTCAGGAACGTTTTTTAGATTTGCAAAATCGCCATCAAAATCATCTGTGGAATCTGTATCGAGGTTCACTGGAACATTAGCCAAATCGCTAAAATCGCCACTGAAAGAGTTTCCAGCAGTATTTGCGTAGAATGCGTATGGAACGCTCAGAATTTGAGTGGTTCCAAGCATGGTTCCGTTTACTTCAACCGAAAGGAAATAGGGGGAACTAGCCCAATCGATTGACTGAAATTCCGCAGAATTTTCGGAACCAATTGCAACACTGATAACACCGCCAATGCTGGTTGTTATGGTATGTGTTTCGGTGAAAACTACTTCACCGGTTAACTCGCCTTTAATTACCGATACTTTCAAATCAACTTCTTGGTTTGAAAGCACAGCACCAGCGGCATCGCGAACAACAGCCTGATAGTTAATTAAAGGTGGAGCTTGTGCAAATGTAATTGATAGCGAGAGCAAAAAACTCGCCAGTAGGGTAAGAAAACTTTTCATTGCTTATTGGGTTTAGGTTTGCTTTAGGTTTTTTAACTTTTAAGATTAAGCTAAAATAACTACTTTAATACAATGTTAAAGCCTTTTTTCATAAAAGTTATTTATAATATACTAAAGGGCAAATGTTTATAACTGTTTATCCCAGTAAATTCAATAGTTTAGCAAATAATGGGGAAAATGTTTAAATGAAAAAAAATGGTGCAAAAAAAATTCTCGCACCATTTTTTAAATGTTCAATGGTTTTACTTGGATAACCTTCTGAAAATAAACCAAACCAGGTAGGAAATAATGAAAAGTACAAATCCGTATACTGGTGCTAACAGCGATACCTTAAACCCTCCTGCAATAAGTGCAGGAGAAATGTCGCCAGCTTGCTCAATTGCACCCATAGCCTGAATCATTCCCAATACTTGCCCTAACATCCCCAACAAAAAAGCAAAACTACCGAGGAACAGGATCACATCCCTGTGTTTACGGATATCGGCCTCTTTTTTTATTAGAACACGAACCAATAAAGTTACCGACAGCACAATTACAGTAACCCATAAAACGTAAATTGGTAGCATAAACCAAATTCCACCTTCTACTAAATTTTTAACTAGCATAGCTATAATGTTTTAGTTAGTAATGGCGCAAAGGTGCAACTGTAAAACAATGGTTGCAAAGAAATTAGGCCACCGACAAGTTATTCCCCCCGAAAAACGAATCTGCTATATTTTTCAAAAATTATTGTCGTTTAGGGGTGAAAAATGCTAGTTTACCGAAAAAGCCAGCTTTAACCTAGAAATGTAAATGTAACACTATATATTTGAAAAAAATGAGGAACACACAGGAACATACTTTGCTTGTTCAGAAAAGTGGCTGGCTATGGCAAACCCTTTACTGGGTTACTGCATCGCTTTTGCTTTTCTTCATCTTTAGCAATCAGCAGTACGATTTGGTAGTTAGAGCCCCAGTTGTAATAGTGCTAACCCTCATGAGCATTGGGGTGACACAGTTTATTAATCGTTACCTTATTCCCCGGTTTCTTTTTCAAAGACGTTTTTTTCGCTTTTTCTACTTGCTCCTATTTACCATTATATTTAGCATTTGGGTGAATATTCTATGCATCATTTTAATTCTGTTCTACACAACATTGCATTTCAGGGGGAGCGCTTTACCAAACAATACTGACCTTATTCTACTTCTTTCGGGGAGCTACATCATAATTTTCTTTGCAACGGTTGTTCATTTTATTGTTGAATCGTACTCAAAACTTATTGAACGCGACAGGATTGAACGACAACAAACCGAAACGGAGTTGAAGCTCAAGGAGGCAAAAATTAAGCTGTTACAGGGGCAGCTTCATCCGCATTTTCTTTTCAACATGTTGAACAATCTCTACGGACTTTGGATGGAAAAATCGGATTCTACGCCAGATGTAATTCTGAAACTCTCGTCGCTGCTCGACTATATGCTTTACGAGTGCGATAGGGAAAAGGTGCTCCTTGAGCACGAAATTAAATTCATTACCAATTACATCGATCTTGAATCGATTCGACACGACAGCCGTCTAAACCTTAATTTGCAGCTTCCCAATTCGTACAACGAAACTGAAATAGCACCGCTGTTGCTCTTTGCTTTTGTTGAGAATGCATTTAAACACGGCGTTAACAAAAATTCGGGTGTAAGCAATATCAATCTGATGGTTAGTAATATAGGAAATGTAATCCATTTTAGCATTACCAACAACTTTTCGCAAGCTGAAAGCTCTAATCATGGAATAGGTTTAGAGAACGTGAAGGAAAGGCTTAACCTGCTGTATCCCGCAAAACATGAACTAAAGATTGATTCCTCAAACAACCAGTTTTCTATTGAACTAACTTTGATAACCGACTAAAATGGTCGAACCAGTATATAATTGCATTATTATTGACGATGAACCCATTGCCATTAGGGTAGTGAAGAGCCATATCGATAAAATCCAAGGGTTCAGTGTTGTAGGAGGTTTTACCAATGCTTTGGATGCAATAAAAACCATTCATAACCAACAAATCGATTTAATTTTCCTCGATATTGAAATGCCAGGAATTAATGGGCTGGAATTTATTCGCTCCATTCCAAACCCTCCAAAAGTAATTTTTACAACCGCATACCGAAACTATGCTGCGGAAGCATTCGACGTTGATGCGCTCGATTACCTCCTTAAGCCCATTCCATTCGATCGGTTTTTGAAAGCAATTAACAAATTTCTGGAGCAGAAAACAAAGCCAGAAAACAAAGGAAATAATGACGATAGCAGCGATTCAATTGTGCTAAAATCGAACAAGAGAAACTATAAAATTCGGGTTGAAGACATTCTTTACATTGAAAGTCTCGACGATTATATTAAAGTTCACACAACCGAAAAATCGCTTGTTTGCTACTCTCGTCTTTCGTCCATGGAGGAAACCCTAGCAAGTTTCAATTATATTCTTCGGGTTCACAGGTCGTTTATTGTTAACACCAAAAAAATTAAAATTTTCACCCACTACTCCATATC
>CAZLXF010000224.1:0-4595 GCA_964563065.1 uncultured Rikenellaceae bacterium
AGCAACCCAAAACGAAGGCTCGAATGGTTAGCCGCCCGATGCTTAATTAGAGAGTTTGGTCACATTGGATTGGTTCTTTACCATCCAACACGTCGGCCGTTTTTAGCTCACTCCCGTTCGCACCTCTCAATAAGCCACTCCTACCCTTACGTTGCTGTTATTATTAGCCACAATTTCAATGTTGGAATCGATATCGAATCGTACGAAAGATCATTTACTCAGGTAGCGGATAAATACCTTTCCGACAACGAAAAGAAATGGCTTGACCAAACCAACAACAAAAAACTTGCACTCATTTGGAGTGCTAAGGAAGCTCTATACAAACTTCCCGGAATGGAAGGTTTAGGAGGAGCCGACATGGACATTAAACCATTCGACAACTCAACCGACAAAGGAAAACTTAAAGCATCAATTAGAATTGGAGGAACCATACAACGTTTCAATCTCGATTTTTTCTATCTTAACCAGTTCAACGTGGTGTGGGTTGGCTGCGATCCTAAAACTTTAATGTGGTAGCATGCTTTACAAGAAAATTGTAGAATCGAGCAAAGGACTGTTTGCCGTACTTATCGATCCCGATAAATATAACGAACAGTCGATTAGTGAAATATCGAAACTTGCAGCAAAATGCGATGTCGACTTTTTCCTGCTTGGAGGTAGTTTTGTGAAATCGAACATGGATGTTACATTAGCAAATATTAGGAAGAACTCTACTATTCCTGTTATCCTTTTTCCCGGTAGCCCTCTTCAGTTTACTTCCGAAGCCGACGCTATTCTGCTTCTCTCGCTTATCTCTGGCCGAAATGCCGATTTTTTAATTGGCAACCATGTGCTAATTGCCAACGCTCTCAATGAGAGCAAAATGGAAATAATTCCAACCGGTTACATCCTTGTCAGCAACGGACATCCAACATCGGTACAATACATGAGCAACACAATGCCAATTCCACCTGATAAACCTGAAATTACAGTATCAACAGCGATAGCGGGTGAGCAACTTGGCCTAAAGGCCATATACTTAGAAGCAGGAAGTGGTGCTAGTATGCCAATACCCGTTACAACAATAAAGCAGGTACACGCTAAAGTTAATATTCCAATTATTGTTGGAGGAGGTATTAAAACCCCTTCACAGGTGAAGGCTGCGCGCAATGCAGGAGCAAAAATGATTGTAGTAGGAAACTTACTCGAAAATAATCCGGAACTACTCTCCGATTTAGTAAAAGCATGCCGATAAAAAAAATGGCACCTGTTTAGGCGCCATTTCTTTTATCGCTAAGTGTTCATCTTCTACATTTCAAAAGTTTCACCGCTACGCAGCAAATCGTCAACACAAGTTATCTTCCTTTCCTTCTGTATATCAATTAGCTGGTCACGTACATTATCGTCATATGTAGGAAACTTAACTGCACGAATAACACCCAAAGCCATCGGATATTCAGGTGCATGCATATTTGCAAGCATTAAATGTAGACCTGGATTAGGCTCATGAGCATTGTGAACCAAAACATTATCGATGGTGTAACCATTTTCGCCCAGCTTAACTACTTTTAGGAGGTTGTTCTCCAGCACTAACCCTTTGTCGTTATTCTCTCCAAAAAGCATTTTTTCACCTTGTTTCAAGTATATAACTCTATCAGCACGATTCTCTTTATCGGTATAGTATGCGTGTGTTCTATCGTTGTAAATCACACAGTTCTGTTCAACAACAACAACCGAAGTTCCATCGTGTTTGGCAGCTTCTACAAGCACCTCAGCAGTATGCTTTACATCCACATCTATGCAACGAGCAAAGAATTTCCCTTGCGCACCAATAATAAGTTCACCCGGACGGAAGGGTTGCTCAACCGTACCAAAGGGTGAAGTTTTAGTTATTGCACCAAGCTTCGAGGTTGGGCTGTACTGTCCTTTGGTTAGGCCATAAATTTCATTATTGAAAAGAATAATGTTAATGTCGATATTACGCCTAATAGCGTGAATAAAGTGGTTTCCACCAATTGCCAGCGCATCGCCGTCGCCAGTCATTTGCCAAACGCTTAATTTAGGGTTGGCAACCTTAATTCCAGTGGCTATGGCAGGTGCTCTGCCGTGAATTCCGTGAAAACCAAAAGTATCAACGTAGTATGGGAAACGACTTGAACAGCCAATACCCGAAACAAATACATAACGTTCTTTACTATAATCGAGTATTTCCGATACTTCGGGTAGTGCACGATAAACTGAATTAAGAATGGCATGGTCGCCACAACCGGGGCACCAACGAACTTCCTGGTCGCTCTTAAAATCCTGCGGAGTATAATTGTGTTTTCCCATGACTACTTACCCTCCAATATTTTAGAAAATTTATCTTCTAGTTCAACAATCGTAAAAGGTAACCCCTGCAACTTATTATATTGCATATAATTGTATTCTTGAAAGTTCATTCTGAGGTAATTTGCCAGCTGCCCCATATTCAACTCACAAACCAACAACTTTTTGTAACGTTTAAAAATATCATTCACATTCTTAGGCAGTGGATTTAAATAGTTGAAATGGCACAATGAAACGCTTTTCCCTTTTTCTCTTAGGTTTTGAACAGCAGTTAGCACATGGCCGTATGTTCCTCCCCAGCTAATAACAAGAAGTTCGCCTTCCTCATCACCAATAACTTCCTGCAGTGGGATATAATTTTTAACACGCTCAACCTTTTCCGCTCTCACATCAACCATACGCTGGTGATTCAGCGGATCGTGAGAAACAGACCCTTTAATATAATCTTTTTCTAATCCACCCACACGATGTTCAATATTTTTCTTCCCTGGAAATGCCCATCCGCGAGCAAGTGTTTCAGGGTTTCGTTCGTAGGGTTGATAATTTGTAGTTCCTTCCGGAACAATTGGAGGGTTAATTTCAGGATAATCCTTCATGCTAGGAATTAACCATGGTTCAGTTCCATTTGCAAGGTACCCATCGGTTAGCAGAATTACCGGAGTCATGTGTTCAAGCGCAATTTTCGATGCCATAAACGCATAGTCGAAACAGTTGCTAGGGGTACTAGCAGCAATAACCACCATTGGGCATTCACCGTTTCGTCCAAATAGTGCTTGGTACAAATCGCTCTGCTCCGTTTTTGTTGGCAATCCGGTTGATGGTCCACCTCGCTGAACATCAACAATTACAAGAGGAAGTTCGGTCATTACAGCCAACCCCATAGCTTCCGATTTTAAGGAGAGTCCAGGGCCAGAAGTTGTTGTAACGGCAAAATTACCTGCATACGAAGCACCTATTGCAGTACAAATACCTGCAATTTCATCCTCAACCTGAAGAGTTTTAACGCCTAAATCCTTACGTTTTGCCAACTCAATTAAAATTTCGGTTGCAGGAGTAATTGGGTACGAACCACAGAAAAGGGGGAGTTTTGCCTTCTCTGCAGCAGCAATTAATCCCCAGGCTGTTGCAGTATTTCCGTTTACGTTTCTATACAAACCCTTAGTAAGGTTTTGTGCAGGATTAACCTGATAGGTATTTGCAATTGCCTGAATATTTCCTGTGTAGTTATAACCATCGCGCAGAACCTTTTTGTTGGCATCAATAACTCGAGGTTTTGTTTTGAATTTTCTTTCGAAGAATTTTTCTGTAAAATGCAATGGGCGCTCAAACATGTAGTATACCATTCCCAATGCAAACATATTTTTACTCCTAATAATGCTCTTGTTGTCTAAGTCTGTTTCCTTTAAACTTTCTTTTGTAAGCGTTGTTATTGGCGCAAAAATAGTGTTATAATCCTCGAGTTTCAGTTCTGTTATTGGGTCGTCGGTTTTATAACCAGCTCGCTGCAAGCCCTTCTCGTTGAATGTATCGCTATCAACAATAATTGTTCCGCCTGGCTTAACCCACTTTACGTTGGCTTTCAGTGCGGCAGGATTCATTGCTACAAGCACATCGCAGTAATCGCCAGGTGTGTGTAACTTCTTGCTTCCAATGTGAACCTGAAAACCCGATACTCCACCAATGGTGCCCTGTGGGGCACGAATTTCTGATGGGTAATCGGGAAACGTACTAATATCATTTCCAAAAAGAGCCGATGCATCGGAGAACAAAGTACCCGTTAGCTGCATCCCGTCACCAGAATCGCCCGAGAACCTAATTGCAACCTCTTCTAAGTTAATGGTTTGTTTTTGTTTGTCCATAACGGCCATTATTTATTAAATTCGTTCATGAGGTAAGGATTAAATGCAAATGCATATAAAATAGAACCCTATCTTATATGCATCAATCTGATTTTTAAATATTTCAAACTTACTTGTTTGTTTAAAATTTAATACAAAATTAGCTTTTTTATAGAATGAATCACTTTAAAATCATTTTTTTTCGCTGTTTAATAACATGAATAACGTCCCATTTAAATCGATTTCGGCAGCAATATTGTAAACAAACTGATAAATAGACTATTGTGAAATACAAAACATTTATTAACGGGGTTTTACTTTTTAGTAGTTAATTTTGCAGAAAAACAAATACACAATGGCACTTATAAAACCACTAAGAGGGACTAGCCCCACAATTGGCAAAAACTGTTTCCTTGCTGAAACAGCAGTTGTTATTGGCGACGTTGAAAT
>CAZLXF010000225.1:0-2021 GCA_964563065.1 uncultured Rikenellaceae bacterium
GAAAGCTTGCGAGGCTTCTTCGAACACAGTTCGATTGTTGTCAACCATTAAGTGCTGAGGGAGATATGCAATAACCGCATCTTTTGGTGCAGTAACTCTCCCTCTGCTTGGCGTTTTTTCACCAGCTATTATTTTTAGCATTGTAGATTTTCCGGCTCCATTCTTGCCCATTAGGGCAATCCGATCTTTTTCATTTATTGCAAACGAAATATCTTTAAACAGCGTTGTGCCGCCAAACTCAACAGTAAGTCCATCAACAGAAATCATAGTAATCCCCAAATTTTAAAGAGCCGCAAAGATAGTGACCTTGAAACGAAAAACCTTATATGAATTGTTTAATCGCATTTATTTCTGAAAAGAGCAACTTGAGAATTTTTCTCGGCAATAATAATGCATGTTATATGTAAAAAATTTCAAGCCGTTTTTTACTATCTTCACACTTTAAAACGACCACATGAATACAGGGAGAATTTCTTATGTTTATGCAGGATTAACCATCATTTTCTGGGGTACAGCAGCAACAGCCTTTAAAATTACACTTGAGAATTTTTCTTTTATTCAGCTGTTGGCTTGGGCTTCGTTATTTTCAACAATAATTCTTTTTTTCATACTTATAGTTACAGGGAAGTTTCGCAATTTGTTATCCGTATCTCACAAGCAGATTGCAACATCTGTAATGCTTGGGTTGTTTAATCCATTTGCATACTACTTTATTCTGTTGAGAGCCTATGAGTTACTTCCAGCACAGGTTGCGCAGCCTCTAAATTTTGTTTGGCCCATTGTTCTGGTAATTTTATCAATCCCAATTTTAGGAGAAAAACTTACACTAAAAGGTTTTTTTGCATTGGTTGCCAGCTTTATTGGAGTTGTTCTAATTACTTCGCAGGGAGAGTTCTATCTTTTTAAGAAGAGTGACCCATGGGGAGTGTTTTTGGCTCTATCAAGCTCGGTTGCTTGGGCTTTATACTGGTTGTTAAATTTGAAATATTCTAAGATCGATCCGGTTGTGAGGCTTTTCATGAATTTTGCCTTTGCCACACTATTTTCGTTTGCTGCCGGAATTTTTTTCAGCGACTTTTGGTCGCTAAATTTGAATGGGATTTTAGGATCGTTGTATGTGGGTGCCTTTGAAATGGGGATAACTTTTTACTTATGGCTTAAAGCATTAAGCTTGGCAAAATCAACAGCAAAGTTAGGAAACATTATATACGTTGTTCCGTTTGTTTCGTTAGTATTTATAAATACTATTGTTGGTGAGAAAATTTACTGGACCACAGTAGTTGGATTAATAATTATAGTATCGAGCATCCTGTTTCAACAGTTTTCGCAAGGGAAGGAAACTAAATAGTTATTAAAAATGAGAAAAATAAAATTCTTGAAGTATTCTGTTGTTTCTATTGTTGTGGTAGTTTCAATTTTGTTTGCTAGCTGCGATAGGAATGATGATAACTTAAACCTGGAGGCGAACCGGGCTTTGTATAGTTTTATGGAATACTGGTACCTTTGGAACGATCACATGCCGAAGGTTGACGAGGAGGACTTTGCCTCACCTGTTGAACTTCTGGAAGTTCTTCGTTACCAGGAGTTAGACCGCTGGAGTTATGTTACAACAAAGCAGGAACTTGAAGCCTACTACGAGGAAGGAACGTATGTTGGTTACGGTTTTGGCAGCGCGTTCGATACCAATAATAACCTTTGGATTACCTTTGTTTTTCGTAATTCCCCATTAGCTGAATTTGGGGTGGATCGAGGCTGGCGAATAACAGCAATAAACAACATTACTCCAACTCCCCAAAATGTTAGTAGTTTGCTTGGCCCTAACGAAGTAGGGGTTCAGAACACAATAACTTTTCTTAGCCCCAACCAAGAAGTAGTAACCCGAACAGTTGAAAAATCGCTAGTGAGCATGAATACTGTATTGATGGATACGGTCTACACCTTTGGTGGCGAAAAAGTTGGTTACTTTGTTCTTAAGGGGTTCATTACTCCAACAATATCCGAACTCGACGAGGTTTTTAGCA
>CAZLXF010000225.1:2121-4595 GCA_964563065.1 uncultured Rikenellaceae bacterium
ACCTATGGCAAGCCCGTTGGAATGTACGGGAAAACCTACGAGGAATTCGACTGGGCCTTCGTACCCATTTGCTTCCGCGTATTGAATGCCAATGGAGAAGGTGATTTCTACAATGGAATTCCGGTAAATTACCCATATGCCGATGGAGTTGAGTATGCTTTTGGCGACTTAAACGAGGCAAGCCTTTTGGGCGCAATCAATTATCTTACAGGTAATTCAAGGAAAATAGAAGAGGTTGGTTCTGATGAATTCTTAAACTATCACACTTTTCAGGGAATTCAAGGTGATATAGGTGCTTGGTAAAATGAGTGTACAAACCGAAAAAATAATTCTTGGTATCGATCCCGGAACTTCGGTTCTTGGATATGGCGTAATTAAGGTACTGGGAAAAAACAAGTCGGAGTTAATTGTTTTGGGCGTGGTCGATTTGAAGAAGTACTCCGATCACTACCTGAAGCTCAAGGCCATTTACGAAAGGGTTCAGCAGCTTGTGGTTGAGTATCTACCCGACGAGGTAGCAATTGAAGCCCCATTCTTTGGGAAGAATGTGCAGAGTATGCTGAAACTTGGACGAGCCCAGGGCGTTGCCATGGCCGCTGTACTATCGCGTTCGGTTCCAATATTTGAGTATGCTCCCCGAAAAATAAAAATGGCCATTACCGGGCAAGGAAACGCATCGAAGGAGCAGGTAGCTGCCATGCTGAAAAATATTTTCAAGGTGAACGATTTCGACCAGAAACATTTCGATGCTACCGACGGATTGGCAGCAGCCGTGTGCCATAGTTACCAAGTTATAGGAGTTGCTGGCGATGCGAAGGCAAGCAGCTGGGAAAAGTTTATCAGGAGCAACCCCTCAAGGGTAAAAAAGTAGTTGCATTAACGTTTTTTACAATTCCTGATATTTTCATATTATTTTTCGAACCAACAGAAAAAGGTATCTTTGCTTTTTGAAACGTAAGGAGGGGATTTGTATGGGACTAGTAAGCATGTTTAAAACGCCACGCCCACACCAGTTTAACTATCAGCCTGTTTTTTACGATGCACGTAAAGAGGCGCTAAAAGAGCGTGAGCAGCAGATAAGACAGGAACTGGGCTTGGTTGGCGAGAATGAACCTCGCATATCGGGTGTAAAGGGAAGAATGAGAGGTTACTACACCCGCTCAGTTCGTGGTAAATCGCAGAGTAATATCAGGTTGGTTATTATTCTGGCTATTCTGCTTCTTTTGGCGTACTTCTTCTTTTATTACTAGAATTTTGGGCTTTTTTATGGCAGATGTAATTCATCTTCTTCCCGATTCCGTGGCAAACCAAATTGCTGCCGGCGAGGTTGTGCAACGACCCGCTTCGGTTGTGAAGGAACTTATGGAGAATTCGGTTGATGCAGGAGCCACACGGATTGAGGTGAATGTTAGGGATGGTGGAAAGGCTCTAATTCAAATCGTTGATGATGGCTATGGCATGTCTGAAACCGATGCACGTCTTTGCTTCGAGCGGCATGCAACATCGAAAATTTCGAAGGCGAACGATTTATTTGCCATAAAAACCATGGGTTTTAGAGGTGAGGCCCTAGCCTCAATTGCTGCCATTGCCGAGGTTGAACTTCGAACCCGTAGGGCTAGCGATCAGGTTGGAACCTACATTCGTATTGTTGGGTCGGATGTGGCACTGCACGAGCCTGCTGCCTGCGCCCAAGGCGCAAACTTCAGCATAAAAAATTTGTTTTTTAACGTACCGGCACGACGAAAATTCCTGAAAAGTACTTCGCTGGAACTAAAACACATAATTTCTGAATTTCAACGGGTTGCGCTCGGAAACCCGCAAGTTTCCATGCTGCTTTCGCATAATGGCGCTGACATTTACAATTTATCCTCATCAAACTTTAAGCAGCGCATTGTAAGCCTTATGGGTAGAAGTTTTAACCAGCAGCTGCTGGAAATGAATACTCCCACATCGGTTATAAAAATTTCGGGATACATTGGAAAGCCCGAAAGCGCAAAGAAAAGTCCGGGGGAACAATTTTTCTTCGTAAACAATCGCTTTATGAAGAACCCTTATCTGCACAAGGCTGTAACTAAGGCTTACGAAAAATTGCTGCCAGCAGATGCCATTCCACCGTATTTTATATACTTTGAAGTAAATCCCGAAGCCATTGATGTGAATATTCACCCTACCAAAACCGAAATAAAGTTCGAGGATGAGAGGGTTGTGTGGCAAATTCTGCATGCAGCAGTAAGGGAAACTTTGGGGAAGTTTGCGGTAGTGCCCTCGCTCGATTTCGAGAGCGAAATGGCCGTTGACATTCCTTTTTTTCCAAAAAATGCACCAGTGAGCGCACCTGAAATAATGGTTAACCCCGATTTCAATCCTTTTGAATCAGAGAATGTTCGGTTTCGTCAGCAGGAAACTCACCATTCTGGGTTCGAAAAGAAGTCGGTTGAAGGTTGGCAGAATCTTTACCATAACCAGAGAGGCAT
>CAZLXF010000226.1:0-4581 GCA_964563065.1 uncultured Rikenellaceae bacterium
TTCAGTCTTCAGTCTTCAGTCTTCAGTCTTCAGTCTTCAGTCTTCAGTCTTCAGTTCTATAAATTCTTAAAATCCCTGATAATATACACATCGTAATCGCCCAGGTAGCAGAATCCCATTTTTGTATAAAGTGCTATTGCGTTTGTGTTATCCTTATGAACCTCAAGTTTTATTTGGTAACCTTTCTCCTTCGCGAATTTTATGGACTCGGCAGTTAGTATCTTACCAATTCCTTTTCGCTGATATTTTGGCAGAATGCCAAAGTGGTGAAGGTGGATTCGGCGGCCATCGAAAGTCATCCACGAGGTTCCAACAATTTCCTCGTTCAGTATGGCAACAAGGAACTTCCCTCCCATTGCAATGCTCTGTTCAATTATTTGCTGGTTATCGCCACGGTGGGCTCCACCCAAACCGGTTTGCGACCAAAGTTCCATAATTTGGGGGTAATCGGTCGAATGGTAATTTCTTACTTCAATTTCATTTGTCATTTCAACAAACAAATTTTAAGATTTAAGATTACACTTTCATTACGTAAATTTGACCAGCTTCGTCCTTAACAACCATCACTTTCTCGCCCTTATCAACATATCCCTCCTCGGAAACTGCATCGAAAATTTCATTTTCAATTTCAACTTTTCCCGAGGGACGAAGAACGGACACAGCCATTCCTTCCTTTCCTACCATATCCTTTTGGTGAGTATCGATTCCTACGTAACCTTCCTCCTTGGTAAGGCTTGAATTTAAAGCCAAACCGGGAAATGCAGGCGAATCGATTAGCCTGCGGCTGAGAATAATTGATGCGACTAAACCCGTAAATAACGAAACTGAAACAACCACAAGTGGCCGAAGAATTTCAATCCAGCTAAATGGTCGGGTATTTCTAAATATGTCGTTATCAATCATTGCCAAGGTAAGCCCAACAATAATGAGAATAATTCCACTTATACCAGTAACCCCAAAACCAGGAATGGCAAAAATTTCAACAGCAATAAGTGCTAAACCAACAATGAAAATAATTACTTCGTAATGCTGAGCCAACCCTTCGAGGTAAAGTGGCGCAAAATAAACAACAGCGGCAAGCAATGCTGCTGCCAACGGAAAACCAATTCCTGGCGTTTGCAATTCGAAGTAAATTCCACCAACAATAACCATAATTAAAATCCCTGAAACTACTGGGTTTGTCAGCAACCCAATAATTCTATCGAGGAAAGTGGGTTTGAACTCAGCAATGGTGTAATCCTCAATTCCTGTAATTTGAAAAATCTCGCTCACCGATTCGGCTTTGCCCTCGCAGTATCCAAAACGTATTGCCTCCTCGGTGGTAAAAGTTAGCACCTTTCCCGTGTCGATTATTCCTTCTATGTAAACTGAAGGATCAACCATTGCTTCAGCAATTCGTGGGTCGCGACGCCAAACTTCAACCGAATCGCCATTTTCTACCTTCCATGTTTTCCCATGGGATTCAGCCGTTGCACGCATGGTGCTACGCATAAACGATTGGAACTTATCGGGTACAACATTGCCTACTTGGTCAACAACGGTTGCTGCACCTATGCTGGCTCCCTTGCGCATGTAAATGCTGTCGCAAGCAATGCTAATCAGTGCTCCAGCCGAAGCAGCCTGATTATCGATAAAAACCCAAACAGGAATGGAACTGTTAAGAATTTTTGTCCGAATGGAATCGGCCATATCAACCATTCCGCCGTATGTATTCATATGGATTAAAATGATATCAGCATTTTGAGTTGAAGCCTCCTCGAAACCCCGTTGTACCTGTCTCCATGCCGCAGGCATAATATTTTCCTTTATGTTGATTTTATATACCAACTTAGCCGAATCCAAAGGGATTGAATCGTTACTTGCTGTGGAAACTACAGCGAAACAACTTAAAATGGAAACAATCAATAAATTTCTCAGAGCAAACATAGTTTTTTGTTTTAAGTTGCTATAACCAGTTCTTTTTCTTAAAGATAAATAGGGTTAGCATGGATGAGGTTAACATCAAACCCAATGCAAACAAGTAACCGAACTCCCATTGCAGCTCAGGCATAAATTTATAGTTCATTCCATAAATTGAAGCAATTAACGTTGGAGGCATAAACACCACCGAAGCTACGGTAAATATTTTTATAATCTTGTTTTGCTCAATATTAATAAGACCCAGGAACGTATTCTGGAGATACTCCAAACGCTCGAAGCTGAAGTCGGTGTGGTTAATAAGCGAACCTACGTCTTTAATCATAATTGAAAGTTTTGGGTAGGTATCGGTTGGAAACCGTTCACTTTTCAAAACTCCGCTGATAACACGCTGTTTATCAATAATATTTTCGCGAATTAACATGGTGTTCTCCTGAAACTTATTTATAGTAAGGATGAGTTCCTCGTCCAAATCGTCTGTTACAGAAAGCCTTCGGCTTAACACAGCCACCTTTTTAGCAACGTTCTCAACCATATCTGCATCAAGATCGATTCGTGTTTCGAAAAGTGCTATCAGAACATGGTAACCAGTTGGATATGCTTTATAGTTGATGTAAAACTTCTTAATGGTGTCAGCAAATGCACGAAGTTCCATATTCCTAAGAGAAATAAGGATTCCATCCTTTAGAATAAAGGAAACAGGTTCAGTAATGAAGTGTTCTTCGGTTTGTATTAAAAAGTTTGAGTTGGCAGTTATATGGTTTTCCGTTTCAAAGTAACGCGATGAACTTTCGATCTCCTCTGCCTGTTGACGAGTTTGAAGGTTAATCTCGAAGAAATCCTCAACTGTTTCTTTTTCATCGGGAGATGGAAACGCCAAATCAACCCAAAGTAAATCTTCGTAGTCAATCTCATTAAGCCTTTTCACATCAATCTCGTGAACTATCTTATTGTATGCTTTGTAAAATATTGCTATCATAATGTTTAAGAAAAGGAGTGTGAATACTAATGTAACTTTTTACTAGCAACCAATTTAAGTTAGCCTGGGGAAAAGTTTTCTCCTAAACGTAAAAACAAGTTTAATGCCTCTCGCTTCTTTTCATCGAGATTATAGGAAATATTTTGTGTTAAGTACTGTTCGGCTTCGGAGTTGGTAAGTTTGCCTAAATCGTAACTCTTAATCGACTCACGAATATTATTTAAACCTAATTTTAGTGCGCTGTTAAAAGTATTTTCAAACTCTGAAGATAACTGTTTATTCGATGCCCAAACTGCAAAAACGAAAGGTAGCGAAGTGTACTTATTCCATTCCGTTGCAAGATCGATACAATAATCATAGCTTTCCTCAAACAAAAAAACCTTATCGCCAATGGCGATAATTGCTTCCCCCTTATTAATTTCAGAAGGTTGCAGGGTTCTATCGGGTCTTTCCCAATTAAAATCCTTCTTCCAAAAATGCTTGGCTAAAATTTGAACCAACAAATTAGAACTTCGTGAATGAAAATCGAGGTAAATGGTTTTTATTTCACTTAAGGGGGAGTTACTAAGCAGGGAAACTGTACGGACATTATTTAACGTACCTAAGCAATAGTTGCCAACTATATGGTATTTGGGTAAACTTAAAAGGGTTGCCGCTGGAACAAGACCTAAATCAACTTCGTTATTAAGAAGTTTTCGCGAACATTCAGCAGGATAATCGAGGGAAAGGGTGAAGAAGTGTTTAAACGACGAATGCTGCAAACCATATACAAATGGTGCAGTATTGAGATACGACACGGCTGATACTCTTACCAATGCAGACATAATAATCGTCATCTGTGGGGTTCATAAACAGCTCCATTGTTTAAACTTGTTTTAATGCAACGAAGGTAGTAATTTCCTTTTTAAATCAACTCCTTTTTTTTAAGATTAAGCGAAACATGTAACAAATTCAACGAAAAAGCCTGCAGAAAAAATCTGCAGGCTTTAACAATCAAGAAAAAACCCTAAAATTTACATCTTGATAAAGCGCTTACTAATAGCTTCCTTCTCCTCATCAACCGAAATAATGTAAACTCCTTTAGCCAAATCGCTTACATCAATTTGTGAGTCCAAATTATTAAGAAGAGTTTCCTTAACCAAACGACCTTGTAGGTCGTAAATTCTCATTGAAACATCTCCGTTTATTCCATGTAAGCTAATATGTATAAAATCATTAGCTGGATTTGGATAAACCAGATATGATTCTGCAGGATTACTATCAAGCGATTCTCCTAACGTTTCAGTTATAGTTCCTCCTGTTCTTGTTTGAAGTACATTTATTGTATAATCCTCAACTTCACCGTAGCTGAAAGTTTCGCAAGCGGTTTGAACAGCGTTATACTTCATGCTAACACGCATTCGGGTTGTTCCAAGCACTGCATTGCTAGGTATAACAACGTTTGCAGTAAGCAACTCACTACTTGATGATGAACCAGAAACAACCTTTTCATCAGTGTCAAACGTTCCATTCTGATTGAAGTCAATCCAAATCGACCAATACTCTGTGTAACTGCTGCTTGCAAATCCTGCCTGGAAGTTTATTGGTAAGGTTTCGCCCAAAGCTACAGTTGCAGTCATACTTGTAAAATCAACGTATCCACTATTCTTTCCAGAATTATTGTCAATTTCACAGAAGTTAACTCG
>CAZLXF010000227.1:0-4580 GCA_964563065.1 uncultured Rikenellaceae bacterium
CGAGTATCTTTTCAATTTCATGCAGTTCTTGTGAGTTAAAAGAAATATTTTGATTTGATAGCAAGTTCTCAGCTAGCTGCTCGGGACTACTTGCTCCAATTAGGACAGATGTTACTCTTTGGTCTTTAAGCAACCACGAAATGGCCATTTGTGCTAACGTTTGGTTTCTGTTCAATGCAATTTTATTGAGTTTAGTAATTTTTTCAACCAGCTGTGGCGTAACATCGCTTTCCTGAAGAAAACCATGAGGATTATGAGCTCTCGAATTTTCAGGGATTCCGTTAATGTACTTGTTTGTAAGCAACCCTTGAGCAAGGGGTGAGAAAGCAATGCAACCAACGCCATTTTCTTCGAGCGTATCCAGCAAATCTTCCTCCACCCATCGGTTTAACATTGAATATTTTGGCTGATGAATAAGGCAAGGAGTTCCCATGTTTTTTAGCAGTTTAATTGCTTCTATCGTTTCCTTTGCTGGGTAGTTTGAAATTCCTACGTAAAGTGCTTTCCCCGTTTTCACAGCATGGCTCAGTGCTCCCATTGTTTCCTCAAGTGGTGTGTTTGGGTCGAACCGGTGAGAGTAAAAAATATCAACGTACTCAATGTTCATTCTTTTTAAACTTTGGTTGAGGCTTGCTAGAAGGTACTTTCTTGAACCCCATTCGCAGTAGGGACCAGGCCACATGTAGTAACCCGCTTTTGTTGATATTATGAGTTCGTCGCGGTGTGAATGTAAATCCTTGGCTAGAATTTTGCCAAAATTCTTTTCTGCCGAACCGGCAGGTGGTCCGTAGTTGTTTGCCAGGTCGAAATGGGTAATTCCTGAGTCGAAGGCTTTCAGAATAATTTTTCGGTAATTTTCATACTCGTCAACATCGCCAAAGTTATGCCATAAGCCTAACGATATTGCAGGAAGCAAAATACCGCTTTTACCACATTTGCGGTAAGACATTGTTTGGTAGCGGTTTTGGTTTGGTGTGTAATCCATTTTACATCATTTTTTGAAATGTTAAGGTATAAAAAAAACGGATAGCGACTTGCTATCCGTTTTTTATGTTTTAAAGAAAAATGTTAATCCAACTTGTGAATTACCAGTCCGCTTCTGAGTTTAGGTTCAAACCAGGTGGTTTTGGGAGGCATAATGTTGCCGGTGTCGTCAATGTCAATTAGCTGTTTCATGGAAACAGGGTAGAGGGCAAAGGCAGCAGCCATTTCGCCGCTGTCAACCCTTTTCTTTAGTTCCCCAAGTCCACGAATTCCTCCCACGAAATCGATACGCTTTGATGTCCTCAAATCTTTAATATCGAGAACCTTATCGAGTACTGAGTTTGAAAGAACTGTTACATCGAGAACGCCAATTGGATCGTTATCGTTGTAGGTTCCTGGTTTTGCAGTAAGTGAGTACCATTTTCCCTCGAGGTACATGCTAAAATTGTGCAACTTGTTAGGCTTATAAATTTCGGTTCCCTTTTCAACCACCTCAAAATTTTCATTCAATTTTTCAATAAGTTGGCTTGGGGTTAACCCGTTTAAATCCTTAACAACGCGGTTATAGTCGATAATTGTTAGCTGGTTATCGGGGAAGATAACAGCAAGGAAGTAGTTGTACTCCTCGTTTCCTGTGTGGTTTGGATTCTTACTTTTCTGTTCCATTCCAACCCTAGCTGCGGCGGCAGTACGATGGTGTCCGTCAGCAACGTACAATGCGGGTTGTTGTGCAAAGATTTCTGTTATTCTTTTATTGGTTGCATCATCTTCAATAACCCAAAGGTGATGACCAAAACCATCCTCAGCTACAAAATCGTAATCGGCTTTCTTGCTTTTTACAACCTTTTCAACAATCTCGTCAATTTCTTTGATTGCTGGATATGCAAAGAATACGGGTTCGATGTTTGCGTTCTGGTTACGAACGTGAATCATCCTGTCCTCTTCTTTATCCGGACGAGTTAATTCGTGTTTTTTAATTTTGCCTTCCATGTAATCTTCGAAATGGCAGGCAACTGCCAAACCATACTGAGTACGACCATTCATGGTTTGAGCGTACACGTAGTACATTTCTTTTTGGTCTTGAATAAGCCAACCTTTCTCCTGCCACTTTTTAAAGTTTTCAACGGCCTTATCGTACGCTTCCTTTGAATGCTCGTCGATAATTGGATCGAAATCAATCTCGGGTTTAATAATGTGAAGAAGCGATTTTTCGCCTGCTTCGGCTTTGGCTTCAGCAGAGTTGAGTACATCGTATGGGCGAGAAGCAACCTCTTTGGCTAACTCTTTTGGCGGGCGAACCGCTTTAAAGGGCTTGATTTTTACCATTTTACTATTTATAAATATTTAACAATTAATGAATTACTTGTTAACTTGGAAGGTTCTGTCGCCACTTTTCAGGAAGTTTACAATTTGCTGAGCAGACGCTAAACCAGCGTTTATATTTGCTTCGGCTGTTTCTGCGCCCATTTTCTTTGGAGTAGCAAATACGCGAGTCCCAAATTTTTCTGCTAATATTGCTTGATTTTCAGCAGCAATATCAGTAGCGTATTTCAAATCGGTACGCTCTTCAAGAATTTTTATCAAACCTTCTTCGTCAATAACTTCCTTACGGGCAGTATTTATTAGTGTGCCTCCTTTTGGCATTTTCGACAGTAAATCGAAACCTATTGATTTCTTTGTTTTATCGTTTGCCGGTATGTGAAGCGAAAGGTAATCGCTAACGCTGTAAAGTTCTTCAATAGAGTTTACAACCTTAACACCATCTTTCTCAATATCTTCTTTTTTTACGAATGGGTCGAATGCGTAAATTTCCATTCCAAAACCTTTTGCGTGCGAAGCAACCAATTTTCCAACATTACCGTATGCATGAATTCCTAAACGTTTTCCTTTTATTTCACCACCGGTTCCTGGATTGAATTGGTTACGAGCCATGAAAATCATCATGCCTATTGCCAACTCAGCCACCGCATTGGAGTTTTGTCCTGGGGTATTCATGGCAACCACATTTTTGGCTGTGCAAGCAGCCAAATCGAGATTATCGTAGCCAGCCCCAGCTCTTACCACAATTTTTAGGTTTTTAGCAGCTTCAACTACATCGGCAGTAATTTTATCGCTACGAACAATGATTGCGTCAGCGTCGGCAACTGCTTTAAGTAAATCGGCTTTATCGGTATATTTTTCGAGCAGAGCAAGTTCCATTCCTGCACCTTCAACAATTTTTCTGATGCCGTCAACGGCAGTTTTTGCGAAGGGTTTTTCGGTAGCTACCAGTACTTTTGCCATAACTTTATACTTTAAGTTTGAAATGAATTTTTGGAAAAACAAAGGGTTGAATGACACTGTCATTCAACCCTTTAAAAAAATAATATTATGCATTTAACTTTTCGAACTCTTTCATGCAGTCAACAAGTGCCTGAACGCTTTCAATTGGGCAAGCATTGTAGCATGAAGCGCGGAAACCACCAACAGAACGGTGACCTTTAATTCCAACCATTCCTTTTTCTTTGGCAAACGCCATAAAATCGGCTTCTTTTTCTTTGTATTGCTCAGCCATAACAAAGCAAATGTTCATTATAGAACGATCCTCTTTAGCTGCGGTTCCAACAAACATTTTGTTTCTATCTATTTCATTGTAAAGAATTTCAGCTTTTTGATTGTTAATTTTATTCATTTCTGCAACGCCACCAATTGATTTTACCCATTTTAGGGTTTCGTGCATTACAAAAATTGAAATCACTGGAGGCGTATTGAACATTGAATTGTCTTTTGGCTCGGCGCCAATGAAAGTTCTGTAATCAACCATTGTTGGCAGTTTTCTCTCAACTTTACCAAGAATATCCTTGCGAACGATTACGAAAGTTACACCAGCAGGACCCACGTTTTTCTGAGCGCCACCGTAAATCATAGCATATTTTGTAACATCAACCGGACGGCTCATAATGTCGGAACTCATGTCGGCTACCAATTTTACAGGGCAGTCGATGTCGGTTTTAATCTCTGTTCCGTAAATGGTGTTGTTTGTTGTGATGTGAAAGTAGTCGGCATCGGTTGGAATTTTATATCCTTTGGGAATATACGTGTAGTTTTTATCTGCCGATGAGGCAACTACTTCAACTTCACCATAATTTTTAGCCTCTTTAATAGCTTTTTTAGCCCAAACTCCAGTTTCAAGGTATGCTGCCTTTTTGTTCATTAGGTTTGCAGCCAGTGTGTAAAACTGTGTAGATGCACCTCCGCCAAGGAAAAGAACAGCGTAATCATCGGGAATATTAAGCAATTCTCTCCAAAGTTGCTCCGTTTCACTCATTATTCTTTCCCATCCTGGGGTACGATGTGAAATCTCAAGAATTCCTATTCCAGTGTTGTCAAAATTCCGAATAGCCTCTATTGTTGATTCAATGGCTTGTTTTGGGAGGACACATGGACCTGCGTTGAAATTATGTTTCATCATAGCATATTAAGTTTTAAATTGTAATACAATATGGCAATATATGGTCAAAATTATAACTAATATTTGTAATTTCCTAAGGAATTGGAATGAAAAGAAGGGTTTTATGGTTTGTTGTAAAACATTTTCGTTCCTTCAATCATTCCTG
>CAZLXF010000228.1:0-4567 GCA_964563065.1 uncultured Rikenellaceae bacterium
CTTATAGATAGTATCCACATCGCCTATTTTTCGTTGCCATCGAAACTTTAAATTCATAACTTGTATAGAATAAAATTCACAGAATTTATGCTTGCTCAAAGGTTTGTGAAAACTTACTGTAATTGATTTAAATTGAATTATTTTATGCAAGAGAGCAAAGATAATTTGTTGGTTGTTAACAGAATACTGAGTATTAGTTCTGTGATAGTGTTTGTGTGGAGAAATGCTCCGGGATGGCCGGTTGATTTCGTTTCAACCAACGTGGAAGGGATAATGGGATACTCTGCAAAGGAATTCTTAGACGGTTCAATTCTTTTTTCAGATGTTGTTCACCCCAACGATTTACTGAGGGTTCAGGGCGAAGTTTCGATAAATTCGCAGGATAAAGGGAGAACCGATTTTTCGCACGAACCATACAGAATTGTCACAAAAGATGGAAAAATTAAGTGGTTCGATGATAGAACGCACATTCAACGGGATAAATCAGGGAAAATAGTATTCTACGAGGGCATTTTAATCGATATTACCGTAAGAAAACTAGCCGAGCAAATGCTTACTGAGAATCAACGAAAGTTGAATTCTTTGCACAGAAACATTCCAGGAATGATTTACAGCGCCAAAGGCGACTGGAGTGTTGATATGATTAGTAACTCTGAGATTATTTGTGGCTATTCAGTTTACGATTTTTTGAATAGAACGGTAAGTTGGATTGATGTAATTCATCCTGACGATAGAAGTTTGGTTTTTAACCAAGGACCTTTATTCGAAAAGAAACCACAGAGTATAATTCAGGAGTACCGAATAATTGACAAGGACGGAACGGTAAAGTACGTTTCCGATCATAAAACGTCAAGGTTCACTCCTGCAATGGATTTCGATGGTGTAGATGGAATAGTGTTCGATATTACCCGCCGAAAAAATTATGAGAACGAACTAATTATTGCTAAAGAACGTGCCGAAACCAACGAAATTGAACTGAAAGAAAGAATAAAAGAGTTAAACGGAATTTTCCGATTGGGGTTACTTTGCGAAAAGTACGAGAACCTAAATTCGGTTTACAATGAGTTTGTTGAGGTTATAGTCCCAGAAAGTTTTCGGTACTCAGAAAAGGTTTGTGTAGAGCTTACTGTAAATGGAGTAAAGTATAGCAACCTTAAGGGTTATGAACGAAAAAGAGAGAATGTCTGTTTGTCGGAAAAAATAGTAGTTTACAATAAAGTAGTAGGTGAACTGAACGTTTGCTACACAGAGAGTTTGCCCTTTATTGAAGTTTACGAGCAGAATCTTGTGCAAACCTACGCTCAACGGATTTCGAATATTATTGAGCGTAAGCAAATGCAGCAGAATATTTTGAGGACAATTATTGAAACGGAAGAAAAGGAGCGTAAACGGGTTGCACAGGATTTGCACGATGGGTTAGGGCCAATTCTTTCAACCATAAAACTTTTCACCGAAACTTACTTTAACTCTAATGATGAGAATTATAAGAAAAAAATTGCGACACAGCTTTTAGCTAGTATAAACGAAGCTCTCGATCAAATATCTGTTATATCCAATAATTTAACGCCACAAATCCTTATCGATTTTGGGTTAAAAACAGCCATTAGGAATTTTATTGATAATTTGGTAAAGGTTTCTTCCAAAAAGTTTTTGTTCAACTTCTCTCTTGAAGAGAATGTATGTAACGATATTGAAATAACAATTTACAGGGTTGTTATTGAATTGATAAATAATACTATGAAATATGCAGGAGCAGATAGTATTGGACTTAATGTTTGGCAGGATGACGGCAATATTACTATTGAGTATACAGATGATGGGGTAGGTTTCAATTTTGCTGAAACTATTGAAAAGAAGGTTGGTATGGGTCTATTCAATATCCAGCATAGAATTAATTCTTTTAATGGCGAAGTGAAGTTCTATAGAATAAAACCGAAAGGAATTAAGTACATCATTCGCATACCATGCAAGGCTTAATGCCAAAATTATGAAACGAACTTGAATTTAAAATAATGGGTGAAATACTTAAAATTGCAGTAGTTGACGATCATGAAATGTTTCGTTCAGGAATAAAACTTATTCTTGCTCAGAATGTACAGTGGTCGGTTGTTATTGAAGCGGTGAATGGTAACGATTTTATAAAGCAGCTTAACCATGTTATTCCCGATGTTGTGCTGCTCGACATGTCCATGCCAATTCTTGATGGCTACAATACAGCCAAGCTGGCATTGCAAAAATATCCTGACTTGAAGATAATTGTTCTAACCATGCACAGCGAGGAGCAATACTATTTCCAAATGATTGAAGCTGGGGTTAAGGCTTTCATCCTTAAAAAGTCGGGTACCGAGGAGCTGTTTCGTGCCATTGAGGAGGTTGCCAAGGGGAACAACTACTTCGACCAGGAATTGCTTAAAAGTATTGTTCTGCGTTTTAACCGCAAGGAAGTTGACGATAGTTTAAACCTGAATGCCAGAGAGAAAGAAGTACTAAGCTATATATGTAACGGTTACACAAACAACGAAATTTCTCAAAAGCTCTTTCTTAGCTGTAAAACCATTGAAAAGTATAGAACTAGCCTACTTCAAAAAACCAATACTCGCAATTCGGCTCACCTCGTAATGTTTGCTATTCAGCACAGGCTTATCGATTTAAATGAGTCCAACGAATAGAACTTTCTGAACGTTTTACAGTTATGTTGAGAAAGAATCTCTGCAAAGCTTAATCGCCTTGTAATGTTATGTTTTCAGAAACATTGTAGGGTTTTCCCTACCCCAAAAGTAGTGTTTTTACCTCCTTTTTGGGTTATAAACCTATGGACTGGTTTTTGGTACACGCATACTTTTGTACCGAGGATTATTTATAAGCAATGAGGATTTTTTTGGTTGATAATAACAAGAAGTTTAGAGAGAGCTTAAAGCTTTACATTGAGCGTAGCCTAAACCATTGTGTTGTGGGAGAAGTATCGAATATTAAAGATTTTCAGTTTATTCCTGTCCCCAATATCGACGTAATTATCATGGATATAAAGAGTTCTATACTTAGCGAGTTTCATTCCATCGACTATATAAAAGACACAAGAAATGGGTACAGTTTTATTGCTTTGTCGCAACATAAAGAGTTAGCCGATGTTCAAACTTTACTAAATGCAGGTTTTAAAGGGTTTGTTAGCAAGGAATTTATTTTTCGCGATTTAGAGAAAGCTATTGATACGGTTACATCAGGGAGGTTGTTCTACCCAAAAGAACCAATGGAAAAAAGTGAATTCATGAATTATTCAAAACTAAAAAGAAAGGAGCAAAAAAATGGAAGTAGGAGTAATTAAAGGAATTATTAATAATTCAACATGGATTGATTCCGAAAAAAAAACAACCTTCAAATTTGCCGATGATAACGAGCTTACCATCAACGGCAACAGCCAGCTAAGGTATAACATGAAGCAGGAGAATAACAAGATTATTATGCAACTTGGCCGTTCGCAATTTTATGTTGTTGAGTATGTTACAGATTTTATGCTCAATGTTTACAACGAAAAGGAGCGGTATGTTATTATGCCCGATTAGAAACCACATTAAACGAAAAAAAATAAAGAATAATGAGCATTGTAAATATTTTTCGAAAAGACACAGTTATAAAAGAATCTGATCCACCCTTCAACTATAAAAAGAGGAACGATACTGAAAAGGGAATCGATTATCAATTTCTGCTGCCGGGGCAACAGTTTGTTGATCTAGGCGATGAAAAGCAGAAGGAAGAGTCAGCTCCTAGGGATACACAATCGGATTTTTATTTTTAGTATTCCATTCACCTTTTAAGCAAAGAATAATTTTTGGGGCTCATAGGGTTTTCAAAATATTGGAACGTTATAAAGCTAAGTAACCACTTTTTCACTGCACTAAAGAAACGGGTATAAGGTATCAATCCACCTGTCTTCTGTAATAAAAAATTTACCCATCATTTCCCACTCCTTTAAAATTTGTTGCTCCTTCATTTGCTCAGGGGTTAGCCCTTTTTGTTTGAAATTACGTACAGTTTCAATAGTTTTTTGAAGGGTTTCATGGTAATTGGCATACTGTTGCATGCTGTAAACTGGTCCGTGCCCACCAATCACCGTTATATCGTTCGGATAGTTTTGGGTAATCCAATCAATATTTTCAAGGTACTTGAAGGGATTTCCACCATTTTCCACGTCTACGTATGGGAAATAGTTTGCAAAAAGCAAATCGCCAACAACCAAAACTTTTGAATTGGGAAAGTAAACTAGTATATCGCCGGCAGTATGTCCTCCCGGAAGTGGAATAATTTCAACAAACTCATTGTTGAACTTGAGGTTCATTTTTTCCTCAACAATAATGTTGGGAACAGCGTATTCGGGTAACGGAGGAATTACCTTTTCACCCTGTTTTCGCTCGTTACCAAGGTAATCCTTAACGTGCTTATGAGCAATAATATCAACATTTTTACCAATTGTTGAATTCCCTCCGGTATGGTCGCCGTGTATGTGTGTGTTTACTAAATATTTCAAAGGTAGTTGAGAAAGATTTTTCACTTCCTCCAGAAGCCTGTTGGC
>CAZLXF010000229.1:0-4523 GCA_964563065.1 uncultured Rikenellaceae bacterium
TTGTTGTATCCTTAATGGTATGAATTATTATATGAACAAAAATATTCCCTTTAAATAGGTCGTCAAGTGGTCAAAAAAGTCTTTTTTTCGAATACATATTTTTTTATCTAAACTAGATGCATAAATTTGTTGTAATTCTCATCCTATTTATGGTTTCACGATTTCTAATTCGGAAAATGTCACGGCAATGATCAATAGGCTTAAGAAAAACATTGAATTGAAGTTTGGTAAGAAAATATCTTATCAAAAGGACTGCAAGGAGTTGTCGGATAATGTTTTGCGTGAAACTGGGGAACAGCTTAGCTCTTCAACCCTACGAAGGTTTTTTGGGTTCCTGTCAACGAATTCTCAGCCAGCCCGTGTCACACTCGATATCCTTTCAGTTTACTGTGGCTTTAAGAGTTGGGAGCATTTTAAAAAAATGAACCAGGATAGCGGTAGTCACGATTCTTCAAGTATCGAGTTCTGGAACCTAGCCAAGGAAAAAGCAAAGATTCTCAGCGTTAACTACTGCGAACAGATCAAAAGAGCAACCCCAATTGGCTACAATTGTACTGTTCCTCGAACATTTTCTAACGATCGGTTTAACTTCTTCTTAACATCCGAATTTTCAGCAATGCCCTTTATTGCACCCGGAGGTTACGGAAAGTCTACACTTATTGTGAATTGGTACGAAAGTACTCTTAAATCACAGTGCCATTCAAACAACATTGTCCTTATCCTCCCAGCCATAAATATTGAAGCGGGACTAGGACGGGATCGGTATATTGATGACTTGATATGTTCGTTTATTGGAATGGAATCTTCCTCTAGCTTTTTCGGTTCTCTATTGGATAACCCTAACCTGGCTCCTGGAAAGTTTGTTCTAATAATCGATGCCCTCGATGAGGTTTCTTTATTAGGATACAAAACCGATCGTCTATTCTCCTCTTTATACAGCTTCATTGCCAAGTACTCCTCAAAAAGTTGGTTTAAGTTGGTTTTAGCATCCCGATTCTCTACCTGGGAATCATTCTTTACAGCCGATGCTCAACCTAAGAAATGGTGTTTTACTCAAAAAAGTTTATTCTCAAGCGAGGGAGCAAATATCCCTCCTCTCAACGAGGAGGAAATTCAGCAAGTTCTCGATAGTACTATAAATAACTTGCTCGATGAACGGCTACTTGTTGAGGAATTCTCGTTTGATATGCTACAAATTATATCATATCCGTACTTTCTCCAAATATTCATTGAAATTTTCAACCCCGATCTTCCTAAGAAAGTTACTGGAAAACTCGATTTACTTACTCAGTTCATTAAAAATAAGGTCACACAAGGAAGTTGTTCCGATGAAAAGTTGGATATAATTCGAAAGATTGTTGAAATTTCAGTAAATAGCAATAGCCTAGCAGGCATTAAGAAAAACGACCTAAAGGAAGTTTATCCAATTCACCTTAAGCTAAGCGGAAACTACTTCAATGCGTATAATGAATTGTTGTCATTTGGAGTAATTCACGAAGAAACTGTGGAAAAGTTTCCGGGTGTTTTCACAAAGTATGTTACAGTTCCACAGGGCCAACTTTTCGATCTATTTGTAGTACAGAATTATATACTAAATGCTGGGGCTATTTCATTCGAACTTTTTAAGCTAATTCAGCACGACTTTGCATCATCTCCTCAACTTCCCAATATACTTGCAATGCTTTTTGAAATGGCATACAAGCAAAAAGATGTTGATGCATTAAAGCCTTTTTTCACCCTAAGTGAAAGTGCAATTGAGAGAACATTGCAATTACCTGTAATTCCTTACTGCCTTCGAAACGACGATTTTATGCGCCGCGAACTTATCCCGCATTGGGTTGCTAACCCCCTTGCTCGTAAGTATTATTTTGAAGGAGTGGTTGATGTGAATGCAATTGTCAACTCCCATGGGTTCGTAGTTCAAACATACATGAAACACAACAATACTGAACAAGGAAAATTTTTAGGCTCTACATTGCTAACCCTATCCAATTTACTTTCTTTAAGTTCAATAAACGAAAGTGAGTTAAGCACAAGTATTCCCATTGATACGAACAGTCAGATTGTTGGCTTATGGTTTTCTTGCAGGCTATTCATAAATTATATTGAAAACAAAACTCCAAGTAAAGGTATCTTAAACGAGGTTGATATCTACTATTCTGCTCATTCACATACCTGGGAACCCCAAGAACGAGCTGAATTTGAATTGGCGCTTGCCCTTGGTTTGTTGTTTGTGAAAGAGTTTAATGCTATCGAAAATAGATTAACCTATCTAGATAGCTGGGAAAACGAATCCTCGCTTATGCCTGCAGAAAAGGCTTTGATCATTTTTTACGAGTATGCCATTTGGACCCGGAGTAATGCCTTTAACCATAATAAAATGGATATCATATTATCCTTCTTCAACGAGTTACCTTTGTGGAATGGTTTCTACTCACTTATTCTAGCAAAAGCTTGGTTCGCAATATATTCGTTGCATCAGGGAAGCCTCGAAAGGGCGATGGATTTTTACCGAAAAGCCGTTGAGATTAGTAATATCTCCGGATACTTAATTTTCGAAGTTAAGCTACTCAAAAACATGATTCCCATTCTTGAGCAGTTAGGTGAATCTGAAAGAGCTGCCGACTGTAAGTTGTTAGCAAATAGTATGCTCGAGAAAACTGGAGTAGAGTTTTCTCTACTATAAATCCTTTAACAATCTTTAACATAGGGTTAATCCATTGTAAAATAGTTATATAAATCATTGAATGGTTTTGCTAGTTTGCCTTTTCTTTAAAAACAGGTAACTTTAAGAATTCATAAAAATCACAAATTATTCTAATTTAAATACTATGAGCAAAGAAATATTGAATCTTCAGCCACAGGCTGTTTGGAAGCATTTTTACGCGTTAACACAAATCCCTCGACCATCAAAGCACGAATTGGCAGCAGTCGATTACGTTGTAAAATTTGGAAAAGAGTTAGGCCTTGAAACGATTGTTGACGAGGTTAAAAACGTTGTAATCAGAAAACCCGCTACTCCAGGTATGGAAAATCGCAAGGGAGTAATTCTTCAAGGTCACCTCGATATGGTTCCCCAGAAAAATAGCGACAAAGCACACGATTTTGAGAAAGATCCAATCGATGCTTACATCGATGGTGAGTGGGTTACAGCCAGTGGAACAACTTTAGGTGCCGATAATGGAATCGGTGTTGCAGCAACTCTCGCTGTGCTCGAAGATAAATCCATAGTACATGGGCCAATAGAAGCTCTATTCACAATCGACGAGGAAACAGGAATGACCGGAGCATTTGCCCTGAAGCCTGGGTTGCTTAAAGGTGACATCCTTATGAATCTCGATTCTGAAGACGAAGGTGAACTTTACGTTGGCTGCGCCGGAGGTCTCGATGCAAACGTAGAGTTAAAGTACACCGATGAACAAGCTCCGAATGATTTTGCATTTCTCAAAGTCTCAGTAACAGGACTTAAAGGAGGCCATTCAGGAATGGACATCAGCACCGGTCGTGCAAATACAATTAAGCTCCTCTTCCGCTTCTTGCTTCATGCTGAAAAAGAATTCAGTATTAGGATATCTAGTATCGATGGTGGAAGCTTAAGGAATGCTATCCCCCGTGAAGCTTTTGCCACAGTTGGTGTTCCTACATCGAAACTGGCTGAATTCGAAAATTCACTTAAAACATACCTTAATATATATAGGGCAGAATTTTCGTTGGTCGAACCCGATTTGACCATGAAGGCAGAAAAGGTTGATGCACCAAAAACAGTTATCGATTCCAAATCTCAATGGAATATTCTCCGAGCAGTATTTGCTTGCCCCAACGGAGTTATACGCATGAGCGACGCAATGCTTGGACTTGTTGAAACATCAACTAACCTTGCACGCATTTATTCCGAAGGTGGTAAAATTTTTGTTCAATGCTTGCTTCGTAGTTCTGTCGACACAGCCAAGGAGGCGCTTGCGCAAAAAATCGCTTCAACTTTTGAACTTGGAGGCGCCAACGTTTCTTTTAGCGGAGCATACCCAGGATGGAAACCAAACATGCAGTCGCCAATCCTTAAAACAATGCGCGAAGTTTACAACAATAAATTCGGGAAAATACCCGAAATAAAAGCAATTCACGCAGGTTTAGAGTGCGGTTTAATTGGGGGCGTATTCCCTAACCTCGATATGATTTCTTTCGGTCCAACTATCCGTTATCCTCATTCTCCTGACGAGAAGGTGAAAATTGATACGGTTAAAATGTTCTGGGATTTCCTTGTTGAAGTATTAAAAGAGGTTCCTGCAAAGTAGTTTTTAGCTAAAAACAATACTTTTTTAAAGGCTGTCGTATTCCAAATGACAGCCTTTTTTCTTTTAAATTCAATTTTAATATTTTGTTATCATTTGATTATTTGAATGTTAAAAAGAACATGAAAAAAAGTATAAAAAAAGATGAAAAAAAATTTGGAAAATTGAATTCAAACAAGCTATATTTGCACCCGCTAAAACGAGGTAACGCAGCGGTGAGTGGGCTAAAAAAGT
>CAZLXF010000230.1:0-4502 GCA_964563065.1 uncultured Rikenellaceae bacterium
GCTTGCTGCAGGAGTTAGCTACCGGTATGCACCCAAAGCCGAACTTCCTAATATTCCCTCAAATGCTTTTAACAGCTTAAATGTTTCGCTATCGCTAAAATTTGGTAGCTTTTAATGATTGGTTTAGTTTCACTTTCGAACATATTGTGTTCGAAAACGAACAGCAAGTTTGCTAAAGTTATGGTTTTACTACTTGAATCGTAATAAATATCCGGAATAACAGTGTAATATGAACAATGGCACGCTATTTGATAAAATATCATAAATAAACTTTAAAAAAATCAAAGCCATGTTTATAATAGGATTTTTTACCGGATTACTTTTTTTGCTTGTTGTTGATTTACTTGCAGGAACATACTTTAGGTATAGGTCGTATACCAAAACTCGAAACAGGGGTGTTTCGCACTATTAATTTTTAATTGAATAAAAATGAAAACAAAAATAGCAGGCATTGCATGCGCATATATACTAACACTAGTATTAACTTCAACTACTAATGTTTATTCACAGGATGATGCTCAGTACTTACTCGATTTGAAAAAAGTGAAAGTTTCTGGTTTCGGTAATACGAACCATGTGTTTTCACAAATTGATGGCGATTTTGCATACTCATCGGGAGGAAGTGGCGCTTTCCTTTTCGATTATAAGTATTTTGTGGGAATATACAGCCATACCCTTGAAACAACTCACTCGCGTGAGGATATATACTCTCCTACGTTTGACCCAAGCGTAAATCCCGATGAGCAACCATTGTATATTAAAAATAAGCTGCATTTCGACTATGGTGGAATATGGCTTGGGTACATTCATAAACCAAACAACTTAATTCACTGGGGAACAAACATTAAGTTGGGTGGTGGAAGAGTTGCGCTGAATGATAAGGATATTGATTTTCATGACTTAGAGGAGCATCATCGTGATTTTGTGGGTGTGCTCACACCCGAGTTTGATGTAGAGCTGAATATTGCTCGCTGGTTTAAAGTTAATTTGGGAATTGGCTACAGGTTCGTACTGTTTACCGATAATAGTGTATATCGCAATAGCCTTGGTGAAGATATTCGCTTATTTAAATCGAGCCAGTTCTCTAGTCCTACAGCCACTTTAAAACTTATGTTCGGTAGTTTTGGCCCTAAGCAAAATAGAAAAAATGGGGTTGATAACAACTAATCCTCTTCTCTTTTGTTATAGAAACATATGAAATATTTTAAACAATGAAGCGCTTATTTTTGGGCATTCTGTGCCTATTAGCAATAAATCAACAGGTTTTATTGGCGGAGCCAGATTTAGAGGTAGCAAACAAAGTTACTGTGAATGGCCATGTTAAGGATGCGGCCAATGGTGAGGAGCTTATTGGAGCCACTATTTTAGTGGTTGAAAAAAGTAGAGGTACTTCAACAAACGTTTATGGTTTTTATTCGGTTAGTCTTGATCCGGGACAATATACTTTGGTTTACTCCTTTATTGGGTATAAATCGGTTGAAAAGAATATTGATTTAAATTCAAGCATAACTGTAAACATTGAACTTGAAGAGGAGTCGCTTTTGCTAAATGAGGTTGTTGTAACAAGCACTAAACCAAACGATAATATTACCCGAACCGAAATGAGCGTTGCAAAGCTCGACATTAAGAGCATTCAGCGAATTCCGGCACTCATGGGAGAGGTTGACATAATTAAGGCAATTCAGCTTTTGCCGGGAGTTCAAAGCACAGCCGAAGGAACCTCGGGGTTCAGCGTTAGGGGAGGTGCGGTTGACCATAACCTCATACTTCTTGATGAAGCAACGGTTTACAACGCTTCCCATCTTATGGGTTTCTTCTCCGTTTTTAACAACGATGCCGTTAAGGATGTGAAACTTTACAAGGGCGATATTCCCGCTTCTAGCGGAGGACGCTTAGCCTCGCTGCTCGATGTAAGAATGAAGGATGGGAACTCAAAAAACTTCTCGTTAACCGGAGGAATTGGAACCATTTCCAGCAGGTTAACCATGGAGGGCCCGCTGGTTACAGAAAATACAACCTTTATGGTTGCTGGCCGCAGAACCTACGCCGATGTATTTTTGCCACTTGCGCCAAATAGGGACATTAGGGATAACACGCTCTTCTTTTACGATTTGAACGTTAAATTGAGTCACAGAATAAACGATAAACACCGTGTTTTCCTATCGGGCTACTACGGTCGCGATATTTTTGGTTCAAGTTTTGCTCGTTTTGGTTTTGGGAACCAAACCACAACCCTTCGGTGGAACTATATAATTACTCCTAAACTGTTTCTGAATACAACCGCCATTTATAGTAATTACAACTACTATTTGGGAACAGCCGAGGGCGAGCCAACTTCGTTTGTATGGAATTCGTTCATGAACGATTACAGCCTGAAGTTCGATTTTACTTACTTCTTAAACAGCAACAATACAATTAAATTTGGCGGTCAATCTACCTATCATCTTCTTAGTCCGGCAAAAGCTAAAGGTTTAGGCGATAATGCAATACTTGGGGAGTTTTTCCTGCCGGAATACTTATCGCTCGAGCATGGATTGTACGTTATGAACGAGCAAACTGTTAGCGATAGGCTTAGCCTTAAGTACGGGTTACGACTTTCAGTGCTACAGAACGTTGGGAATAATCATAATCAGTATATTTTCGACGAAAACTACGAAGCTGTTGGCTCCATTTACCGAAAGAAAGGAGAAATATACAATACCTACCCAAACCTTGAGCCCCGACTAGGAGTTAACTATACTATAAACGAAAGGAATTCGATAAAATCGAGTTATTCAAGAACTGCTCAGTACATTCAGCAGGCAACAAACGGGGCAGCGGGTACCCCGCTGGATATTTGGTTTACTGCTTCTCCTACCATTAAACCTCAAATAGCCGACCAGTTTGCCGTTGGGTATTTTCGTAATTTCTTCGATAATACATTGGAATCGTCCATTGAGTTCTACTACAAGGATATGCGTAATGTTGTTGATTTTAAAGATTTTGCAAATCTTATACTCAACGAAAAACTTGAGGGAGAACTTCGTATAGGAACGGCAGAATCGTACGGAATGGAATTTTTAACAAACTTCAACTTAAAGAAGTTGAATGGTTGGGTTAGCTACACGTATTCAAGGGTTTTTAGAACCATTGATGAGATTAACAAAGGCAAACCCTACTCCGCAATATCTGATAAGCCCCACGATATTGCTATTGTGGCGAATTACGAGGTTTCTTCGCAGTTTTCAGTGTCAGCAAACTGGATTTACTCTACAGGAATTCCCGCAACATTTCCAACTGGTCGTTACGAAATAATGGGTACTATTATTCCACTCTACAGTTCAAGAAACAATTTTCGTTATCCCGATTACCACAGGCTCGATGTTGCATTAATATATAAGCCCAAAAGGAATACTACTAAAAAATGGCAAAGCGAGTGGAACTTATCGATTTACAACGCCTACAACCGAAAAAATGCATGGGCAATTAATTTTGTACAGGATGAGGAGAATCCCACAAAAACGTATGCAGAGAAAACATACCTGTTTTCAATTTTGCCATCGCTAACCTATAACTTCAAGTTCTAAATTTATGCAATAATGAAAACAAAGAATATTATAACCATATTTCTACCAGTACTTTACATCCTATCGGGATGTACTGAGCGTATAGACATTGAACTTGATAGTTCCTATACCCGATGCGTAATTTATGGTGAAATAACCACCGATACAACTCAGCACAAAGTAATTGTTACACGTACTGCCGACTATTTTGGCGAGAATGCGCCTGTAGGAATTTCGGGAGCAGAGGTAACAATTTCCGATGGAGAAAATGTGTTTGAGCTAACCGAGGACGTTAATAATCCGGGTTACTATCTTACCCAAAGCAATGTTTATGGTGTTCCGGGTAGAACCTATACTCTTAACGTTTCCAACGTCGATTTGCTGGGAGATGGAGATCTAAGAAGTTTTCAGGCTACTAGCGAATTGAGGCAAGTTGCCAAACCCGATTCAATAAACGTTTTGTACCGTCAAGAGTGGGAGGGATGGATTATACAAGCATTTGCATCTGACCCTGGCGAAACAGAAGATTTCTACATGTTTCACACCTACATAAATGGAGTTTTGCAATCCGATTCGCTAACCAATATCAACTATACCGACGACCAATTTTTTAACGGAAGCCAAACCAATGGTGTTGTTATTGATTATATTGCAGGGGAGGATGGAATTGCAATAAACGACACGGTAACCGTTGCTTTTTGTGGAATTACTCAGGATTATTACGTTTACCTAATTGAGGCACAAGTTTCGGCTCGTCCATCTAACCCATTGTTTAGTGGTGCTCCGGCAAATCCAAAGAGTAATATAAGTAACGATGCAATAGGTTACTTCACAGCCTACTCATTGGAACGAGCCACAAAAGTTGTTAAGCAAATCGATTACTTTTAGTGGAACTTAACTCTCGAGTATCTTTTCAATTTCATGCAGTTCTTGTGAGTTAAAAGAAATATTTTGATT
>CAZLXF010000231.1:0-4468 GCA_964563065.1 uncultured Rikenellaceae bacterium
TGCGAAAGAGCCTAAAAGAGGCTCATGAAGAGGAAGAGAAGCGTAAAAAGGACGACATGAAGCGGAGATGGGCCAACGAAGGTTACGCAAAATTTGCCGAAATTCTTCGTCAGAATAACGATGATCTTCACGTTTTATCGCGTTCAATTGTTAAAGAGCTGGTTCACTACCTCGACGCCAACCAGGGCGGCCTTTTCTTATACAACGACGACGACAAGGATAATCCAATTTTTGAACTTTACGCAGCCTTTGCGTACAATCGGTTTAAATATAACCAAAAGCATGTTTTAGTTGGCGAAGGGCTTATTGGCGCTAGTTACCTTGAGAAGAAAACCATTTACCTTACTGAAATCCCTGAAGGCTACATTGAGATTACATCAGGATTAGGCGGAAGCAACCCAAAATCGTTACTAATAGTGCCTCTTCTTATTGAAGAACAAGTACTCGGTGTAATTGAAATTGCATCGTTTAACGAAATTGAGGACTACCAAATTGAATTTGTTGAACGGGTTGCACAAAGTATTGGATCGACTGTTATTTCTGTAAAAGTAAACATTCGAACCTCACAGCTACTGGCAAAAACTCAGCAGCAGGCTGAAGAAATGTCCGCACAAGAAGAGGAGATGCGCCAAAACATGGAGGAGCTACAGGCAACGCAGGAGGAATCGATGCGAAAATCGGCTGAAATGCAGAGTTTTATCGATGCCCTAAACAACTCTAGCTTTGTAATTGAATACGATCCGCTTGGCTACATTACTGCAATAAATAACGCGTACCTCGAGCTACTTGGCTTAACCCGCGACGAGGTTGTTGGAACGCATCACTCCGGGAAACTCGATATGAGCCCCGAGAAGAAAAAGGAGTATGACCAGTTTTGGAACGACTTGAGAAACGGCATTCCTCACAAGCAAATCAATAAGTTTATTGTAAACAATAAATCGTTTGTATTTCAGGAAACCTATACTCCAATAAAGGACGAGCAGGGTGATGTTTACAAGATTCTTAAAATTTCCAACAACATCACAAACCTAGTGGCCGATTAAACCCGCGGTTTTTCATTTTCTATAAAGTACTACACAAACCATGGCAACTACAATGCATTGGGATTCGCTTCTTTGCCCACAAAGAATTGGCTCAGAGAAAAAATCGACCCAACAAGACGATACACGCTCCCACTTTCAGCGCGATTACGATAGGGTTATTTTCAGCTCGCCTTTCCGAAGGCTCCAAAATAAAACGCAGGTTTTTCCGCTTCCCGGAAGCGTATTTGTCCACAATAGGCTTACCCATAGCCTAGAGGTTGCAAGTGTTGGCCGAAGTTTAGGCAACAATGTAATAGGATTCATTCAGCAGCAGGAGCCAAATGCTTCAAAATTGCTAATCGAACAAATTCCAACAATAATTTCAACCGCTTGCCTTGCTCACGATTTGGGAAATCCGCCATTCGGACATAGCGGAGAGGACTCTATTCGCACATTCTTTCGTGAAAACGAAAATTCGTTAAAAGATGGGCTTAACGAACAGCAGTGGAACGATTTAATTAGATTTGAGGGGAATGCCAACGCTTTACGACTTCTTACTCAACAGCAGGAAGGGAAGCGAGTAGGCGGATTCAGGCTCAGCTACCCAGCGTTAAGTTCCATAGTTAAGTACCCTTGGGTTTCAACCAAAGCCGATGCGAAAAAGTTTGGATTCTTCCACACCGAAACCGAAACCTACGTTTTAATGGCAAACGAAATGGGAATTCCTGTTTTAAACAGTAACCCATTAACTTATGCTCGCCATCCATTGGTTTACCTTGTTGAAGCCGCCGATGATATTTGTTACCAGATTATGGATATTGAGGATGCCCACAAGCTTGGTATTCTTTCAACGGGTTTTGTAACTGAGCTTTTCACCAACTTTTTCGATGAGGAAAAAGATAGAACCCAACTGAAGCGAATTAGCCAAACCCTAAAATCAGTTACCGATGTTAACGAGCAAATTGCTTTCCTAAGAGCAGTTACCATCGGTAAACTCATTCATGGGTGCAGCATAGCCTTCACCAGAAATTATGCAAAAATAATGGATGGAGAGCTAGTTCCTTCGTTAATGGACCAGCTCGACGAAAAGGGTGCGTTAGCCCTTAAAGAAGTAAAAAATGTTGCGTACAATCAGGTTTACAACCATAAAACCGTTGTTGAAATTGAGCTGGCCGGATTTCAAATTCTTGGTTTTCTGCTAGAGCGAATTAGTAACGCCATGTTGAATCCTGAAAATAACTACTCCAAAAAGGTTCTGCGACTTATTCCAAAACAGTACTTAAACAGCTCGGACGATAAATACAAGAAGCTTATGTCGGTACTCGATTTTATTTCGGGGATGACAGATGTTTATGCGCTTGAGATGTACAGAACCCTTCAGGGAATAACGATTCCAGGAATAAACTAGCTACAGGTTAACCACTTGTCCTTTTTTTGCTTTTGCTAAAAAGCTTCGAACTGCAAGCATTGCCTCCTTGTGGTTTCCACAAGATTGTAAGGATTCGAAAATTAGCGACAGATTCGACCCAACGTATTCAGGTTCGAAGTAGCCGTAGCCCTCAACTTTCCCATTTATAACCTTCACGAACGATTTTTCAGCATCGCTTCTGCCCTCGTCAATGAGTAAAATACTTCTGTTGTCGAGCCCCATACTACTAATCGCTTTTTGTACTCGTGAGTTGTATAAATCAGCCGGTTCAGCACCAACGCAAGCACCATTACACTGGCCAATTTGGTAGTGAAAACATGCACTATTTGAAGAGTACAATCCGCAAAGTTTTTGGCAAAGCGAAAACCGTTCCACCAACGAGTACATAAAATTTTGAGCTGCGGTTACATTGGGGAAACTGGCCAATGGACTATTCGGGTTCGATGAAGTTTTTGAAACGCTGAGGTTGATGTAACCAAAATCGTCGGTAATAGCAAAAATTCCAATTTGCTCAGTTTTTCGACGGCTACGCTTGTTGAAAACTGGAAGGTTCTCCTTTATTTGGTCGGCCTCAAGAATAAGCGCAATCAGCTCGCTACCGGTTAGCTCAAAGTCGATGTCGGCCACCTGGGAACGCATTTCTAAGGCACGTTTGGTGCCAGAACCCGAAAGATGCTGAAGCACACGCTTGCGAATATTATTACTTTTCCCAACGTAAAGCAACCTCCCATCGGAACTGTAGAAGAAGTAAACTCCAACCTTTTCGGGCAAACTTCGTATTCGCTTCGGATCGAGGTTCGGATTAAGTCCACTAAGGGTGGCTTTTGCGATTTCGGTTGGAACAACCGAATCGGGATTCTTTGAAATAATTAAATCGAACACCTTCGATGTTGCCCAGGCGTCGCCAGCAGCTCGGTGCCTGCCAGTAATTTCAATTCCCAGATTCTGACACAGAATACCCAAACTGTAGGAAGAGAAACCCGGAAGATTTTTTCTTGAAAGTTTAACAGTGCAAAGCGTTTCACGCTCGTAATCGAAGCCAAGTCGTTTAAATTCAGCCTGAACGAAACGGTAATCGAACTGCACATTGTGAGCCACGAACACTGCTCCCTCGGTAATTTCTACAATTTTCCGGGCAATCTCATAGAAACGGGGTGCGCCATCAACCATTTCGTTGGTGATTCCTGTAAGCCTAGTAATGTAAGGTGGTATATAAACTTCGGGGTTTACAAGCGAAGTAAACTCATCAACAACACGCTCGCCGTTGTGAATTAGAATAGCTATTTCGGTTATCCTATCCCGCTGTGCGCTTCCTCCAGTAGTTTCAATATCGATAATTGCAAACATTGTTAAAAGATTACAAGCCCTTAGAAGCTAAAGTTATAAGCAGAATTGGCAGAATAAAATTATTATCGACAACCTGTGTAAGTGTTTTAAGCGCCAGCCTAATATGCGCCTCAACGGTTCGTTCTGAAAGGTTCAACTGTTCAGCAATTTCGCGGTACGAAAGACCCGACTCCCGGCTAAGCTTATATATTAATTTTCGTTGTGGCGGAAGTTCCTCAACAACCTTGTCAATCATCGATTTAATATCGGAGTAAATTAAATCGTCTTCCGTTTTGCTGGTTGAGTTCTCCAGAAAACTTCTTACGTACTCATGGTATGCCTGTTCGTTTACCTTCTTCCTATTCTGGTTAAATATTGTGTTGCGGGCAATGGTGAACAGGTATCCGCTGAACGAGAGGTTCTCGTTCAAATTTTCTCGGTTTTCCCAAAGTTTCACAAACACATCCTGAACAATTTCCTCGGCATCGTGCTGGCTCCGAAGGTACCGCATTGCAAAGTAGTAGAGCCTATCGGAAAACCCGTAGAATACCTGCTCGAAAGCATCGGCATCGCCCTGCTTTAAGAGCGTTACCAACTGACTGTCGATATTTTGAGGTGCGCTGTTCACTTCACAAAAATATGGCAGAAAGATAACGAAAATGTAGCTTACTGAAAAATGAACAAAATTTTG
>CAZLXF010000232.1:0-4453 GCA_964563065.1 uncultured Rikenellaceae bacterium
AGATGAAAGAGGTAAAACACTACTTTAATAATGGAGTTGAAGCACGAAAAGGAATTGAATTCTAGCATGAGCATGGATTTTAAGCACATTGGTTTACAGGTTGTTGAAAAAGATATTATTCCTTTCTACGAAGAGGTGTTAGGATTTATTTCAAAACATTCATTCGAACTGGGTGAAACGGATTCAAACAAAATATTTGGAATAAATAAAAACATATTAATTATTTATGGTTCTTGTGGAAATATTGATTTTGAACTTTTTGTAAACAATTCCCCCAAAGATATTACGTACAATCATATTTGTATTCAAGTTAACGAGGCTCACCAAATATCAAGGAGAGCGGAGGAGCGGGGCTACAAAGTTTTTAAACGGAAAGGGCGTGAAAGCGAAACCTTTTTTATTACCGATTCGAACAGCAATGTGTTCGAAGTGAAGTCTTTATAAATTTTTTACAACCATTTTTAACTTAAAAATAATTTTAGCATGAAAAACACAGATGTACTTATTATTGGAGGTAGCGCTGCCGGTATGGTGGCTGCGGTAACTGGTAGAACCCATTGGCCTGAAAAAAAATTCACTCTTGTGAAGAAGCAGAAAGATGTGATGGTCCCTTGCGGAATTCCATACATTTTTGGAACTCTCGAAAGTAGCGAGAAAAACTTGATGCCCGTTGATGGCATGATGGAAAAAATTGGAGTTACCTCGCTGGTGGATGAGGCCGTTGATATTGACACTAACGGGAAAGTGGTAACCTTCGCCAGCGGCGAAAAAATTGCTTACCAGAAGCTGGTTATAGCTACCGGATCAACACCAGTTAAACCAAAGTGGCTCGAGGGAGCCGATCTCGAGAATGTTTTCGTAATTCCAAAGGATAGGCAGTACCTCGATGAGATGAATGCCAAACTTGCTTCAGTAAAAAACATTGCGGTTATTGGCGCTGGTTTTATTGGCGTTGAGCTATCTGACGAGTTACGTAAACGTGGTTATAACGTAACTTTAGTTGAGAAGTTACCACATATTCTTAATCTTGCTTTCGATGTGGAGCTTTCTCAAAAAATTCATGAAATGCTTGAAACACGTGGAGTAAAAGTTATAGTTGGTAAGGGCATTAAGAAAGTACACGGAAGCAAAGCTGTGGAGTCAATTGAACTTGATGATGGTCAAAAACTTAGCATGGATGCTGTAGTCCTTTCAATGGGTTACAAGCCAAATACAGAACTCGCAAAAAAAGCAGGAATTAATATCGATGAGGATAACTTTATTGCCGTTGATGAGTATATGCGTACGCATACCAAGGATGTTTTCGCCATTGGCGATTGCGCTCAGAAGCGCGATTTTGTCACCCGTGCCCGAGTAGCTACCATGCTAGCTTCAACTGCCTGCGCCGAGGCACGAATTGCTGGAATGAACCTATTTAACCTTCACGTTGTGAAAACGTTTAGCGGAACGATAGCAATCTATTCCACTGCTCTTGATAACACCGGGTTTGGTACAGCTGGCCTAACCGAACAAAGGGCAAACGAGGAGGATATCGAAGTTATTACAGGTCTTTTCGATGGTGTCGATCGTCATCCAGGTAATCTCCCAGGAGCTCAAAAACAAATTGTTAAATTAATTGCTGCAAAGAATTCAGGCATAATTATCGGAGGAGAAGTTATTGGTGGTCTCGAAGCAGGCGAATTAACCAATGTAATCGGATTGGCTATACAGAACCGAATGTCAGTTAATTCGCTGCTAACCATGCAGGTAGGTACACATCCTTGCTTAACAGCATCTCCTGCTGCATATCCTTTAATTAAAGCAGCCGAACAGATAGCCAACAAACTTTTAAAACTAATGTGTAAAGAAAACTAGAAATGGCAGCTTTTGAAAAAATTAATTTGCCCGATGTAAAGAACATAATAACCGTAGCCTCTGGCAAAGGTGGCGTTGGAAAATCAACCGTGTCGGCAAACCTTGCCATTGCATTAGCCAGAAATGGCTACAAAACTGCTTTGGTTGATGCCGATATTTTTGGCCCATCAATACCCAAAATGTTCGGTATTGAGGATGCTCAACCCGATGGAACCGTAATTGGCGATAAGGAGATGATGTTCCCCATCGAGAGGTATGGAGTAAAGATAATGTCCATAGGTTTCTTTATTAAAAATAATCAGGGACTTATATGGCGCGGGCCAATGGCTTCAAATGCGTTAACGCAACTTTTAGAGAATACGCAGTGGGGCGAAATCGACTATATGATTATCGATTTTCCTCCAGGAACCAGCGATATTCAGTTAACTACAGTTCAAAAATTGGATTTAACTGGAGCCATAATCGTAACAACTCCGCAGGAAATTGCCCTCAACGATGCGCGCAAAGCGGCTTCGTTGTTCAACAACGATAACCTAAAAGTACCAATTATGGGAGTTGTTGAAAATATGTCGTGGTTCACACCAAAACCTCACCCCGACGAGAAGTACTACATTTTCGGACAGGGAGGAGGTGAAAGGTTAGCCAACGAGCTTAACGTTCCATTAATTGGCCAAATTCCTCTAATTGCAGAAGTGGGTGAAGCTGCCGAAAAAGGGTTGAGCGTTTTTAACCAAGGCGATAAGTCTGCTGTGGAAGCGTTCGATAAGATTATTAACGCTTTGTTTTCAAAGGCTTAACTGAAACGGTCATCGGCTCTCTTGGTTTTCATAACATTCTTTTTCCCAGTGAGCCAACCAATTTTAACATTTCTAACATTGTTAAATTGAGGCACGTAGGGTTTGATATCCAGCAGGGGAGTACCATCAAGCGCATCGATATTCTCGATGTGGAGCGTACTCCCCTCAACTTTAACCAGTTTTACAATCGACATCCCGATTCCATTGGGGCGCTTGGGTGCTCGGGTTGCGAATACACCGCGAGCCTCCTCATCCAGAAAGGGCTTTACCTGCAGCTTGTAATCCGTTGATAGATGAAAATGGTAGATGAGAATAAGGTGTGAAAAACCCTCAATGTCCTTGAGGCCATCAACGTATTCTGGCAAAATTTCAACAATTCCCTTGTAACCTTTTGCCGACGAGGGTTGGATTGGCGTATTAACTTTTTCGTTGAACGGAGTGTGAATTGTTCCAATGGGATGGAAGGTTATACTTTTCATTGTAAGTATTTTGGTATTTAATTCACAAATTTACACTTTGAAAGTTGAATTAAATATTTCTGGAGGTGAATTCTGAGTTACAATTGCTAAAACAGGAAATACTAAGCTGCACAAAGTGCACCCTTTCCAAAACTCGCAATCATGTTATTTATGGCGAAGGGAACGAGAATGCTCCAATACTGATTATTGGCGAAGCACCGGGTAGGGATGAGGATTTGCAGGGACGACCATTCGTAGGAAAATCGGGACAGCTACTCGATAAAATATTGGAAGCCTGCGGATTCAACCGTAACGAGCATGTTTTTATCAGCAATATTGTTAAGTGCCGGCCTCCCGATAACCGTGTGCCAACACCACAGGAAGCCGAAGTTTGCATGCCATACTTGTTGAAACAAATTGAGCTGATAAATCCAACGATTCTAATATTGCTGGGAGCCACTGCGTTGAAATACATGGCAGGATCCGAACACAGAATTACCCGTGAACGTGGGAACTGGCTCAATGTTCAGGGTCGACTTGCAATGCCGGTGTACCATCCAGCGGCTCTACTTCGCGATCCATCATTAAAACGTCCTACCTGGGAGGATTTCAAAACTATTGTACACAAGTACCGCGAACTGGTAGATTCAAAGCATTTCTCGAATCATGTTTAGTTAATTGGTTGATGGTTTGTTCTGGGAAAAAATCATTTTGTGAGAATGTTAAATGAACATTGCTTAATTATTTTATGTTTGTAATAATTTGAATCATCGATGAACAGAATTATCATAGCAATCCTTAATGACCTTAACTCCCAAAACATCGACCCATAACTTTTACGCCTTTTTATGGCATGCGGCATTCCTTGCGTTTGCGCAAAATTTTATGGATGTCGATACCATTATTCCCGCCATGATAATCGAATCGGGAGGAGGAGCCATGCATATTGGTATTATGGCGGCAATAATGACAGGAGGCTCGAGTTTTACCCAACTTTTTTTTGCTCCTTACATCAGCAATAAAGCTTACAAAAAAAAGTATCTCCTCTTGGGAATTAGTTCGCGGGTATTTTCGCTTTTTGTATTGGCTGCAATTTTGTTTTACCTCCGGGTTCATCAGTCGAACCAAGTACTTTGGCTAATCTTCCTATTTATCACTCTGTTTGCCCTTGGGGGCGCTTTTTCAAATATCAGCTACAACGATATTCTGGGCAAAAGCGTGAGCGAACATAAACGGAAAACCTTCTTTTCATCAAAACAAATTATTGCAGGAAGCATTGTTCTGCTTTCGGCTGTTTTGGCCAAAAAGGTATTAACATCGTTTGGCTATCCGGTAAATTTTGCC
>CAZLXF010000233.1:0-4423 GCA_964563065.1 uncultured Rikenellaceae bacterium
ATGCCAATTTTCTCACACTCCATTATGGTTTCACGGTTTACCGAAGCAGCAAAGGCTTTCTCCTTCATCCTTTTTACAACAGATTTTGTTTTAATACTCGAAATCTTCTTGTCGGGGTAAACTAGGGCCGTTGCAAAAATTAATCCCGTAATGGTTTCGCCTGCGGCGAGCGCATGCTGGAATTTTGTTGAACGCTCCAACCCAGTTGCCATTTCGTTGTGCATTCGAATTGCATCAACAGCTTCTTCAGGTAAATCTTCATCCTTGAGCATCTCAGCTCCAACAAGCGCATGGCGCTTTGGGTCGGATTCGGTAATTTCTACATCAATATCGTGCAGGAGTCCTGCAATTCCCCATACTTCCTCGTCCTCGCCAAAACGTTTTGCGAGCGCACGAAGTACCGCCTCGGATGCGAGGCTATGGGCAATCATTTTTGGGTTTTTTATATGCTGATTCAGCAGATTAATGTAGTAATCGCGTGTTTTCATGGTAAAAAAGTTGCTAAATTTGAAGCGTAAAGATAAAAATCAAAAACGGAATGTTCCAAATTCTTAGTAATTCACCATTTTTTGTTGGATTAAATCCACAGGAACTTGAGCAGATATTCAGTAAAATATCATACTCAGTAAAATCGTTCAGCAAAGGTCAAATCATTGCCCAGCGCGATGAGGAGGTGAAAAATTTGTGTATTGTTGTTGAAGGAATCGTAAAGGGCGAAATGGTAGATTTTACTGGGAAAATTCTAAAAGTAGAAGAAATTCCAGCGCCCCAACCTTTGGCACACGCTGTAATGTTCAGCAATATGAACCGTTTCCCGGTTGATGTGGTTGCAGTTACAAATTGCAAAATTCTTTTCATCTCAAGAGCCGATGTGCTAAACCTGATGCAGTCGAACGAAATAATTCTCAGCAATTTCTTGAAAGCGGTTTCAAACCGGGCTCACTTTCTTACCACAAAGCTATGGTTTTTGTCATTTAAAACCATTAAGGAGAAGGTGGCACACTACCTATTAACTCTAGCGAAGAGCGAAACGAAAACAACCATAATTCTTCCAAAGTCGCACCAGGAGATGGCAGAGTTTTTTGGCGTTACACGCCCATCGTTGGCCAGAGTTTTTGCAGAAATGCAAGACGAAGGGATTATTAGCGTAAATCGGCGCGAAGTTGTTATAACCAATAGAAATAAGTTGCTGGAAATGATTAAGTAAGTTCTCTTTTTTTGTATTTTTGGTAGCACATATTGTGCGGTCGAAAAAACTAAAATGAAATGAAAATTGCACTTGCTACCATCGGCTCGCGCGGCGATATTCAACCTTACATAGCACTCGGAATTGCGCTTAAAAAGAGCGGCCACGAAGTTTCAGTTGCTACGCATCCCTGGGCTAAGGAAATCCTTTCCATGTACGCGTTAAACCACTCGCCCGTTGGCTCCGATATTGACATACACTACGCTGCCCGCATGTTTGTGGAGAATTCGGGGAGTAACCTAAAGGGGCTAAAATTTGCGCTGAATTTTATATTCTCTGTTCTTCGCGATTGCCATGCCGATTTAATTGAGGTTGCAAAGAATGCCGATTTGGTAGTCGGGCATGGAATTGTTGGAAATTCCGAAGCGGATATGTTGGGAAAACCATTCGTTTCAGTTTCAATTGAAACTATGGGCTTGCAGAAGGAGCACTGGAAAACAAACAACTTTTTAAAAGAGTTTGGGTTATACTTGGGAGATAGCTTGAAAACATTCATGTTTGGAAAACCCTACAAAAATTTTCGGAAAGAAATTGGTGCTCCACCAGCTAGTTCAATAAAAACGAAACCATACTTGGCTCTTTTAGCAACTAGTAAATTTCTACAAAAACCAAATTTTCGCTGGAAGGATAAAACCGAAATTACTGGCTTCTTTTTTGCCGACAATCCACCTGACTTCACTCCATCTGCTGAATTGATTGAGTTTATCTCATCAGGCGACAAACCAATTCTTATCACCTTCGGTTCCATGTTCCATAGAAAGGAGGAAACCGAAAAGCTTTTCACCACAATTTGCGAAGCAGTTACACTCTCACACTCACGAGCCCTGCTGTTAATGCCCGATATGGAAGTAAAGACGGATGAAACACCTAAAAATATTTTTCTTATCAACAACATTCCATACAGCTGGCTGCTGAAACAGGTTACGCTGGTAGTCCATCACTTTGGATTTGGAACAACAGCCGAGGTGCTGAAAGTCGGTTTGCCTTCAATTCCAATTCCTCACATTTTCGACCAGAAAATCAGAGCGAAACAAATTTACAAGCTGGGGTTCGCTTCAAAACCTCTCGACATTAATAATATTGATGGTCAAAAACTTGCTCAAGCAATCATTTCGACAAAAGCAGACTGCAAAATTTACTCCAATTGCCTTGAGCTTAGCTCAAAAATTGCCGAAGAAAATGGGGTTGAAAAAGCTGTTGAGATGATTAATGGATTTATAAACCCATAAAATTTTGCATTTTAATCTCAAACTTGTTTCTTTTTTTGCTGAAAGAAAGCGTGTTATGTGTAGCTTGTCCTGATGTTTGTAAAATAGTTTATATTTGCACCGCTTGGCAAGATTTTTTTCATAGAATTTCGAGTTTCGTTTCTATCCACAATAACAAAATGGTAGGATAGATGTTACTTATTTCACTTACTGAAAAATAACTGAAAATGATAAACCTACAGAACACTAACAAGCTGGCGGTAATTACAAAGCAGAAGAGCTATTCGTACAACGAGCTACTTCAGCTAATCGATAGTTACTCCCAGCTCTTTGAGGGGAAGGGGTATAAAAAAATTGCAATTCATTCTGAGAACCGAATCGATTGGATTGCTGCTTTTTTTGCTGGATGGAAGAACGACTGCGTTGTGGTTCCTGTTGATTTTATGGCTTCTAAGGAAGACGTGAGTTTCATTCTAAACGATTGTAAACCCGAACTGTTTTTTACCAGTGAATCGCTGAAAGAAAAGGTTCAAGATATAAATACTCATTTAGACTATACGGCTGAAATATTTGTGTTTAAGGAGAATCCGCTTCCTGAGCCAAGATCCAATTTTGAGTGGAACGTACCTAAAGAAGTTGAAAAAACCGCAGTAATTATTTACACATCAGGCACAACAGGTTCTCCCAAAGGAGTTATGCTATCGTATAAAAACCTAATTGCCAATATTAAGGGCGTATCTGAAAGAGTGGAAATTTTTACCGAATCAAGGCAGGCATTGATGCTTCTTCCGCTTCACCATATATTCCCGCTTGCCGGTTCGTTGCTGTCTCCGCTTTACGTTGGTGGAACCATTGTTATGGCACCCTCAATGCAATCATCCGATTTGCTCGAAACCCTCAAAAACAATCAGGTTGCCATTATGATTGGTGTTCCCCGGTTGTACGAAATTATTCACAATGGCGTTAAGGCAAAGATTGATGCAAGTGGAATTGGACGATTCCTGTACAGGGTTGTAAAATTCTCTCGCAGCCGAAGTTTGGCAAAGAAAATATTTAAGAAGGTTCACGTTAACTTTGGCGGGAATCTTGAGTTTCTGGTGAGTGGCGGCGCCGCCCTACCAAAGCACGTTGGAGAACTTTTTCAGGTTCTAGGATTCGATGTTCTTGAAGGTTTTGGGATGACCGAAGCGGCACCTATGATTACTTTTACCCGACCGGGAAAAGTAAAAATTGGTTCACCTGGCCAACCCCTTCCCGGGATGCAGGTTGAAATTCGCGATGGGGAAATTGTTGCCAAAGGCGACAACGTAATGCAGGGTTACTACAATCGTCCCGAGGAAACTGCCGAGGTGCTGAAGGACGGATGGCTTTACACAGGCGATCTTGGCCGTTTCGACAAGAATAATTTCCTTTTCATTACCGGAAGGAAGAAAGATATCATCATACTTTCGAGCGGAAAAAACATCAATCCGGTTGAGCTGGAAATTAGCTTCGAAAAAAGTTTCGATTGCGTGAAGGAGGCCGGTGTTTTTCTTCATAAAAACCATTTACATATTGCAATTCTTCCTGACCTTGAAGTTTTGGCGGAAAGGAAAGTTGAAAACATTGATGAGTATTTTAAACACGAAATTCTTCCCCTTTTCAACAGTAAACTTTCACCCTATAAACGAATTCTGAAGTTTGCCATAGTGAATAGCGAATTACCACGTACACGGTTAGGGAAAATTCAGCGTTTCAAGCTGGCCGAGCATGCCGAAACCGCCACGTTTAAAAAGGAACTATTCGATTTTGAACCCACTGAGTACTACCTTGCAGTTAAGAGTTTCATCGAAACTCAAATCGATTTCGATATTCAGCCCAACCACCACATCGAGTTCGACCTAGGCCTCGATTCGCTCAGTAAAATGAGCCTAATTGATTATATTGAGAAAAGTTTCGGGGTGAACATGGATGAGAAGAAGTTGACTAG
>CAZLXF010000234.1:0-4378 GCA_964563065.1 uncultured Rikenellaceae bacterium
AATTCTGTATTTTAAAGGTAACGATTCGTTGGCTGAAAGCCTAAATTACGGGTCGGTGTTAGCAGTTAACTTAACCTTCGATGAACCTCCCGGCGCCCAGAACCCAAATCAATTTAACTATAAGGAATACCTAAAGTCGAAGCAAATCCACAGAGTTGCTTTTGTAAAACCCGAAAATTGGTTTAAAGTTGAGCAAAACACGAATCCTATTCTATCAACCTCTTTCAACCTAAGAAATACCCTAATTGAACTTTTCCAGGAAGTTGGAATTAGCGGTCAGAATCTGGCAGTTCTTTCGGCTCTAACAATGGGGTATAAAAACCTGCTCGACGATGAAACAAGAAGAATCTTCTCAGCCTCGGGCGCCATGCACATACTTGCAGTTTCGGGGTTGCATGTGGGAGTTCTGTTTTTCATTGTTTCTTCAATTCTTTTCTTTTTGGATAGGTCAAAAAAAGGGAAAAGGACAAAAGCCATTCTCCTGATCCTCTTCCTTTGGTTCTTTGCCATTTTCACCGGACTTTCGCCCTCGGTGCTTCGGGCATCGCTAATGTTCTCGTTGGTAATTGTGGGAACAGCGTTAAGTCGAAAAACCAATATTTACAACACGTTAAGCGCATCAGCATTCGTGCTACTTTGCTTTAACCCAATGCTAATCAAAGAAATTGGATTTCAACTTTCCTACTTAGCCGTAACCTCCATTGTTTTCTTTTACCCGCACATTTACAAGCTCATTTACATAAAAAACAAGTGGCTCGATAAAGTTTGGGCTCTCATTGCCGTTTCAATTGCGGCGCAGCTTGGCACGTTCCCTTTAACCCTATTCTACTTTCATCAGTTTCCAAACTACTTTCTGCTTACAAATTTGTTTGCGATTCCGCTTGCATCAATTATTCTCTACCTGGTAATAGGTATGCTATTCGTTTCATATTTACCAGCTATTGCTGGCATTTTGGGATACTTGCTAAACCAAACCCTGTCGCTGCTGAACTACCTTGTTTCATTCACCGAGTCGCTTCCCTATTCCATAACAAGCGGGTTTAGTATAAACTCCTATCAGGCAGTTTTGCTGCTTGGCAGCATTGTGGCACTTGTGTTGTTCCTCGAGCAACGTCGTTTTAAGTTTCTGGCAACGTTTTTTGTTTGCTTGCTATCGCACTTTTCCATTCACGCATACAAAAGCATTTCTCGGCTTAACGAACATGAACTTGTTGTTTTCAATATTCCGGGAGCCACAACAGTTGGCATAACACATGGAGAAAATATAACTTTTGCAGTAACCGACTCAACCATTTCCAACCCTCTGGCAGTTCACTCATTCCAAATTCAGGGATACGTGGAAAACAAGGGACTAAAAGTGAATGGTAAACCTTACAACTTGAAAGTTAGAAATTCAAATTCTCAGATTGCCGAAAGCAAAACCAACCGCATGGAGAAAGGTTTCTACATTTCAACTAACACGTTTGGTTCCTTGATAAACTTTATGGGAAAAACAATTTTTATTCCCGATGGGGAGAAGCTTACCAATGCGGTTTCTAGCAATAAGTTTGAAGTGGATTTAATGATAATTACCAGTAATTTAGGTAAAGCTTCGAATAAAATATTTAACTTAGTTTCCCCTAAAATGGTAGTAATCGATTCGTCTGTTGCTCCATGGAACCTGGAAAGAATTATCGAAACGCTCGATGAAATGGGAATTGAACACCATTGTGTTCAGCAAAAAGGGGCATTTACATTAAAAGTATAGATTTTTTTTGGGAATGTTAGCAGAATGAAACTCTTTTAAGCTTATTTTGCACCGTTAATTTTTGGAATAAGTAACATCAGAAAATGAATATTATTATTGCCGGAGCAGGAGATGTAGGAACGCATTTAGCCAAGATGCTTTCCAATGAATACCACGATATTGTTGTAATTGATCCCGATGCAGAAAAGTTACAGCAACTCGCTTCAAATTCCGATTTACTTGTGGTGGAAGGGTCCAGCACTTCAATTGCAGCCCTTAAGGATGCGAATGTAAAAAAGGCCGATCTGTTTATCGCAGTTGCACACTCTGAGGAAACAAACATAATTAGCGCAACACTTGCCAAGCGACTTGGCGCAAAAAAAGTTATTGCGCGAATCGATAACAACGATTACCTGCTTCCAAACAATAAGGAAATTTTCCTTAACCTTGGAATCGACTCGCTAATTTACCCCGAGAAACTTGCTGCAAAGGAAGTTATTGGTTTGCTGGGGCAAACCAGTTCAACCGAATACGTTGATTTCTCGGGAGGAAAACTTTCCCTCGTAGTTTTTAGGCTCGACAGGGACGCTCCGGTAATTGACCAAACTATTCTTGAAGCTACAAAAAATAATAAATCGCTCGATTATAGAGCCGTTGCCATTGCCCGCGAGGGCGAAACCATAATTCCCCGTGGCAACGATCAGTTTAAGATAAACGATTTGGTTTACGTTATCTCCAACCAGAGCGCCATAAAAGAAATGCTCGAATACTCTGGGAAACGAAACGTTGAAGTTCACAACCTAATGATTTTGGGTGGAAGTAGAGTTGGGATTAGGATTGCAAACGAACTTGAGAAGCATGTAAACGTAAAAATTATTGAGCACGACAAGGAAAAAAGTTCACGGCTGGCAAACTTCTTTAAGAATGCGCTTGTTATAAACGGCGATGGTCGCGACACCGATTTGCTTATGCAGGAAGGGTTACAATACATGGATGCATTTGTTGCCGTAACAGGTAATTCAGAAACCAACATCCTTACCTGTATAGTTGCCAAACGAATGGGAGTTCAGAAAACCATTGCTGAAATTGAGAATATCGACTACATTCAACTGGCAGAGAGCATGGGAATTGATACTGTAATAAATAAAAAACTTATTACTGCTAGCCGAATTTTCCGCTACACCATGAGCACCGAAGTTTCGGCAATAAAATGTTTAACAGGGAGCGAAGCCGAAGTTTTGGAATTTATTGTGAAACCCGACTCAGCGGTTACCAAAGGGAAAGTTAAGGATATTCACTTCCCTAAGGATGCAATTATTGGAGGTGTGGTACGGGGTGATTCGAGTTACATTGCAAAGGGCGACACCGAAATAAAAGCCTACGACCGCGTTGTGGTTTTTGCATTGCCCTCGGCAATAAATAAGGTTGGAAAATTCTTCAACTAGCCATCAAACTTACTCAACCCTAAAAGAAATTGTTTGGGTATTTTCGTTCCCAAGCTTATCCGTTACTTTTACAAAAACAGTTTGGTTTTCGCCAGCTTTAAAACCCTTCAAAGGTTGAACGTATGGCTTCTCCTTCCCCTCATTTACTGAAAAAGTAATTTTTTCAACACCCGAAATATCATCGGTAGCAGCTATAAAAATCAACACATCGTTTGAGTAAACAGGAATTTTTTCACCGCTAACCATTTCGTACTTGAATGGTTTTACTGAGAAGTTCGTGAAAATTTCGGGCTGAGCATCATCAACTCCAAACTCGAAACTATGAAGGTTCAAGTTCTCAACATTATCCCATGCAGTAACTTTAATGCTATGAAATCCAGAAGCATTCACAGCAAAAGGCTCGCTAAAAGTTTGCTGTGTAGCATCGTCAATTTTATACTCAATTCTATTTAAACCTGCCCCTCTATCTTTTGCCATCAGGTTTACCTTAGTGGTTGAACTAATCCAAATGGTATCGCGAAGCGAAATACTTTCCCCAATAAAATCGTGGGCAATAATTGGCCCGGAAATGTCAACTTCAGGCATCGAAAATTCCTGTCCCGACGCATCGCTAGTTCCTTTATTTTCTACATTATCAATTGCATACGAGCGAACCGTTACTGCGCCAGTCATCTCGGACAGGTAAATAGGTTTTTCGTAGAGTTTGAAATCAGCGTTATTAATTGAGTAGTAAATCTCTTTCACTCCTGCCTTGTTGTCAACCGCAACAATTCGCAGCTGGCTGCGACCCGACGAGAATTCGCGTCCTGCAACCATATATGTATTCCCAACAATCTCCTCGAAAACCATGGGCGGCGTACGATCAACGAAGAAGGTTTCAGCTTTTTTTGTTTCAACATTTCCAACTAAATCGGATGAATACCACGAAACGGTATGTTCACCTTCAGCAAGCTGAAGTGTTGGAATGGGCTTAGTATATTTTTTTTCTTCAGAACCCGAAATGCTGTAAACGGTTTGCTGAATTCCATTTGCATCCGATGCAGATAGTACAAACTTCGATTTATGGGAGACTATTTCGTTATGCCTTGGCCCATCAATTTCGAGGGTTGTTAAGGGCGGCATAGTATCAACTACTAGTTTACGTTCACCAACATCCTCCTTATTCCCCACGTTATCAACCGCATAGAATTTTAAAGTATATTCTCCT
>CAZLXF010000235.1:0-4368 GCA_964563065.1 uncultured Rikenellaceae bacterium
ATTAACCCTTTTTAACCATAAGCATAAATCTATATTTGCCCCTTCAAAAAAAACACCTTACCTTTAAAACCAATTGCAAACTTAAGTACTAATTTTTCTAAAAAACATTCGATATGTTTGATAAACAGGTATATATTGAGCGTAGGTTGAAGCTACGCAAGAAAATTCGCTCGGGTTTAATTCTTATTCCCGGCAACACCGAGTCGCCCATGAACTATCCTAGCAACACGTACCGTTTCCGCCAGGATAGCAGTTTCCTGTACTTCTTTGGACTCGATTTGCCCAACCTGGTTGGCGTAATCGATATTGAGGATGGAAAGGATTGCCTCTACGGAACCGATTACGATTTGGACGATATAATTTGGATGGGACCCCAGCCAACCATAAACGAGCTTGGGCAAAGCATCGGAATTCCATGCACGCACCCAATGAAAGAGCTGGCTTCGACTCTACACCGTGCCATTCGCCATGGGCGAAAAATTCACTTCCTGCCGCAGTACCGAGCCGAGAATATTATTCAGCTTGAGAGCCTGATGGGAATTCATCCTTCGCTCGTAAATAAGTACGCTTCGGTAGAACTTATTAAGGCTGTGGTTAGCTTACGTTCCATTAAGCAGCCCGAGGAAATTATTGAACTCGACAAGGCTGGCGATATTGGCTATTTAATGCACACTACCGCAATGCGAATGGCCAAAAGCGGAATGAGCGAACTTGAAATCGCAGGCACAATCGAGGGAATTGCAATTGGTAAAGGAACCATGCCCTCGTTCCCAATTATTCTTTCGCAAAATGGCGAAACATTGCATAACCACGACCACTCACAAATTCTTCAAAAAGGACGTTTATTACTAGTTGATGCTGGCGCCGAAAGCGTTTCACACTACGCTTCGGATTTTACCCGCACAACTCCAGTTGATGGCATTTTTACTCAGAAACAAAAAGATATTTACAACATAGTTTTGGCTGCCAACAACCACGCAACCTCGTTGTGTAAACCAGGTGTAACCTACCAAAGTATTCACCTCGAAGCGGCAAAAGTTATTGCCGAAGGACTTAAAAACCTTGGGTTGATGAATGGCAACGTTGATGAGGCTGTGGCCAATGGCGCCCACGCCATGTTTATGCCGCATGGACTCGGACACATGATGGGTATCGATGTTCACGACATGGAGGATCTTGGTGAAAACTACGTTGGTTACGACGACGAAATCTCTCGCATCGACCAGTTTGGAACCGCTTACCTTCGTTTGGGTCGCCGCCTACAAGCAGGATTTGTGCTTACCGTTGAGCCAGGTATTTACTTTGTCCCTGCACTTATTGAAAAGTGGAAAAACGAAAAGATTAACAGCTCGTTCATTAACTTTGATAAAGCGTCAGAGTACATTGGTTTCGGTGGCGTTCGTCTCGAGGATGATGTTCTAATTACCGAAAATGGCTCAAGGTTACTCGGTTCAAAACGAATACCCGTTACCGTTGAAGAGGTGGAGGCAATTGCTGCGAAGTAGCAAAGTTCATTTCCACAAATAAACACAAATTCATTTCTCAAATCTGACACAAATCTGTTTTTTGTGTCAGATTTGTTGTATATAGTATGTTAACGTGAATTCGACCTAAGAAACCTTTATTTAACACAACACCATAGTCTATCGTATTTCAACCAAGAACAAATAAGCGAATAAGGTTAAAAAATCCTTAATACAAACCTTATTTTCTTAGATTAACCTTAGTAAAATGTAAGTTGGATAAACTATCAACCTTATTACCTTATTTTTCAGTTGGAGACTTAAAAAACAGGGCATTATGATTACATCGAACTCACTTTATATTAAGAGTTTCTCTTTTGTAGAGGTTTTTTAATTCCTCATTTTACATCAATATGAATAATTTTCACACACACTATTTGCGTGCATTGATAGCATAGAAAAATTTGTGTCTATTTGTGAACCAAGAAGAAAGGCGCTAGAACCTATTCAACCAACGGTACCTGCGAGCGCTATCGCCAAGGCGCATGCCAATCATTAGTTCGTGCGAGCCCATGTTGTTGAACGATGTAATATCGCCGTAACTGTAGTCGAAGGCATAGCCGAAGTAGAACTGTTGGTAGTTCATTCCCAGCATGGTAATAATGGTTCCGGTAGTGCGGAACGACAGGCCAACCCAGTAGTCCTGCTTGTAGTAACCCTTAACGTTTAGGTCGATACTCCAGCTTAAACGCTCGGTGAGGGTAATCATGGCCGAAGGTTCAATTCCATAATCGGAGCGGCGCTCCTGAAACTTATATCCTCCCAGAATGTAGTAGTGGCGAACCAACCTGTATGCACTCTGGCTATTCCCCAACCCAAACTGAATAGAACTTTGGAACAGGCTAGTAACCGAAATTCCTGCATAGTAGTTATCTCCACTAACAAGTACGCCAAAGTTAGCATCGGGCGATAAATCGGCGTTCGCTTTTCCCATAACAACCAAAGGATCGTTAGCAAGAGGATTGGGAAGATCCTCGGGTGTTACATCGGCCTTAAACTGAAATGCCGAAAGCGAAGCTCCGAAACTCAGCTGCGTATCGCGGAGGTAAATATGGTATGCGTAGGTTCCCTGCAAGCCTGTTCGGCGGATGCGACCGTTCATATCGTTAAATACGTAGCCTCCCAATCCAACTCGTCCGCTAGGGCGGCGACGACGAACCCGGTTTTTAATAAGCCTACTTCTATTTCTGAAGCTGGTTTTTAGAATGCGTGTTTGTGCGCTGAAAGCGTAAGTGCTTGGTCCTTCGCCGTAACCAAGCCACTGCTCGCGTGCCGTTAGGTTTAAATCGGTAATTCCCTGATAACCTGCAACAGCAGGATTCAGGAGGTAGGTATTCATCATGTACTGGCTGTAAATGGGTTGCTGCTGAGCCGAAGCAACTCCTGCCAGAATTGTGAAAACCGCTAGTATGTAAATTCTTCTCTTCATATTGTTACCCTTTCATTTCTGCTGAATTCAATTCAACTGAACAAAGGCTTACTTTTATCGAACTATAGTTACCGATCCTTTATATGTAAACACCTTACCATCAACATTTATGCGAACTAGGTAGTGGTACGAATCCATGGGAAGCTCCCTTCCACCTAAATCTTTTCCATTCCATGGAACAATTTGCCCACTCGATTCCCAAACCAACTTTCCCCAACGATTAAATACCCTAACTTCAACATTACTTAAATATTCATCAAGATTATAGTTGATATAATCGGGAGCCTTCGGTGCTGGGAATTCCCATGTATCGTTTATTCCATCGCCGTTAGGCGTGAAAGCTGCAGGAATACGGAGGTTACTGTAGTTATCGGCTCTAATAAAAATCGAATCGGAATTGCTACAACCATTTAAATCGGTTACGTAAACCGAAATCCACTGATTACCAACGCCTCCCTGAACAGTAACTGATTCGGTTATTGAGAATGGATCGGTTGTCCACTGATCTGCATCAAAGTTGTATGTGTACCACTCGTAGAAGTTTAGATTCGGATCGTACACATCGAGTTCAAGTGTTTGGGTTCCGAACAGCACGGTGTCGTTACCCAACCAAACCACAGGAAGCGGATTCACGAAAACTTCCATGTCGTTGTAGGTACACTCGTACAAACTGTTAACTAGCTGAACCTGGTAGGTTCCGGCATCGCCGGTATAGTAAATATTATTTGTGCTGCCATCCTGCCACAGGTAACTTTCGAAGGCACCGGGGTCGAGTTCGGCGGTTTCGCCGTAACAAATGGTTACGCTTTCGGGAACCCCGTCGAACGGAATGTTTATGGTTGGTGAGTTAAGTACAATGTACTGTGTGTAAGGTTCGCCGGTACAACCGTAATCTGAATGCTCAATAACTTCAAAAGTGTATATTCCGCCAGGAAGGTCGTAGCCCCAGTAAATTTGAATGGTATCGCCACGGTTCACCAGCTCGTAGAAATCGGATGGAACCTCGTTCCCGTTAGGATCGATAAGGCGCCACTCGAAATCGGAAATGCCGTTAAAACCCTTAACCCAGTAACTCTCCTCGGCACCCACACAGGCCATGGGCAGGTCGTAAGGATTCTGAGCCAGAGCGGGCGCACCCGCTAAGCTAACAAAAAATAAAACTAATAGTATGTGTAGATATTTTTTCAAATATTTTAATTTTTCACAAATTCACACAAAAACAACAGAAATCAACAATGAACACAAAAAGCTACCGATCATCGCCTCATCGTTCCCTTCCCTGAGTAAAAATCACCCGATGATGCGCAGATGCGATTATGCGATAGTTCGCCTTATCGCCTTATCGCTCACTCGCCTCATCTTTCTTCCTCCTCATCGGCCCTTCCTTGACGTTTCCAAGTCCACAAAAATGATGGC
>CAZLXF010000236.1:0-4362 GCA_964563065.1 uncultured Rikenellaceae bacterium
TTCATCTCACGAAAAAACTGCCGCGAATCGGCAGAAACAATTGGGGCATCCAGCTCGTTCGATAATTGTATGCTTAAATCAGTTTTGCCAACTCCCGTTGGACCAAGAAGAACTATTAGGAATTTCTTTGTTACTTTCATTCATCAATAAAGTCATCTTCCCGAAACGAATCAGAACTGTAATCATCGTCAAAACCAATGTCATTACTTATCTCGTCAAGTAAATCATCATTTAGCGAGTCGGCAGTGTACTTAATATCTTCTAGCTCGGTTTGGATTGGCGGGTCGCCAATAACTGCGGAGCATATCGGGTATTCTTCACCGGGTTCAGGTTGGTAAATGTCAAAAAGTTCGAGGAAAAACGCTCTATCGCTAAAAATATCGAAAACGTAGAGCAATCGTTCCTTTTTATGTTTCAATAAGTCGTTAATTTTTATGCTTTCCATTGGTATTGCTGCTGGCCCTGCATCATTCTCCATGTCAATTAGGGTAAGCTCCATGCCTTTATTCCAGTGCTCATCGGTAAGGAAAAACGATGCCAGCAAATGACTGTCGTAGCTTAGGTTTTCCTGAATAAAATTATGAAAATCGAGAAACGTACTGTTCGAGTCCACCTCATAATCTCTCAGAAAAGCCTTCTCATCGCTCGATATCATCCTAAATTTGTAGATCATAGTTTGCTATTGAATATTTTTATTGCAAATTAAGTTAGTAAAACGACAAAATAAAACTTTTCATCAACTTTATAAAAGTAAAAGGGATGAAACTTTATACCAAGTAACATCCCTTTTAAAAATGTAATATTTAAAATCTACTTTGAATACTGGTCAATTACCTCATTTATAGTTTGCTGACAAACTTTGCAGAATTCGGTGTGGCGTGTGTACATTATGCAGTTAAGCTGCGAACGGTACATTCCTTTTGGTTGATAACCAGCACCCTCAAATGCACCAACCTTGTCGGCATACTTTTCTTTAGCAATAAACTCTTCCTCGGCTTTCTTCTGGCGAAGAAAAAGTTCCTCCATAACTGTTTCTGGCACATGCGCTGCTCTTAGACTATCGCGTTCTTTCTGAATTTGGTAACCAAACTTATCAAACTCTTCCTTGTTCCATGGCGTAGGAATAGGCGTTTCATCGTCAACAAGCTCCTTCCATTTCAAGTTTTCCTTGTCAAGTAGGGCTGTAATATTCTTTTCCCAGGGCTCCAGCGAAATATCAGGTATTTCGTATTCAACCGATGAAGTATAGTATTCGTCGGCCAAAGCGCCCATGTGGTGCCCCATTTCGTGAATCATCAGGTAATCGGCAAAAAGGTTGTCGGCAGCAACGGTTGTGTAAAGCTGATAAATTCCTCCGCCTCCGTAGGTTTGTTCGTTTACAAGAATTACCATAAAGTCGTAGGGAACTGCCGAAGCCACGTTACGGATTGTTTTGTTATCGTAGGCCAGAACGTAACGTTCTGAATCGAAGCTGCTGTATTGTGCCGACAATGGCGAACGACGGTAAATGCCATGGTGTGGTTTGCTTACTCCGCTCTGCATAGCTGGAGTTTCAACAGCACGAACGTTGATGTCGCTGCGGCGCGAAACGTAGGGTTCAACGTTAAGTAATGCTTCCGACAATCGTTTGGCATCGCTCCTAAACTTTTCCATCTCTTTTTCGGTGTAGCCATCGCCAAGAATAACAAGGTCAAGCTTTTCGCAAGCTGGCCCGTTTTCCAAAATTGAGAAAACTCTGTAGGGCGATTCAATGTCGCCGTTTACTACCTGTCGCCAGTTTGGATCAACATCGGTCATCCAAATTTTTTCAAATTTGTTCTCCTCGTTTCTTTTGCTAATAATAATCTTAACTGGTTTTTTAGGCCAAGGAAAACGGAGCGATTCGTGGAAAGTTCCCCATTGTTTTTCGGCTTCTGGGGTTGTTTGCCATTCACCAAAAATGCTGGCAAATCCTCTTGAGTAGAGTAGTTGGCTTGTTTCTGCATCAATTACTTCGAAGAAGTAGAGGCCAAACATCAGTTCATCAATAAGCTGGGTTTTGCTGCCCGACCAAATTCCATCGGAAACAGTTTTGTCATGCGAGAAATGCTCGGTGTCGAATTTACCAGTATGGTAAAAATCGTAGCGCATGGTTTTATCCAGGAACCAAGCGTTGAACTCAACGTTGCCCTTGTCAACTATACCCACCTGAATGGTTTGTTTTTCAGGTTCCTTTTCATCGTTTTTTGGAGCAGTTCCACACGAAAGGAGAATGGCTGCAACAGGAATAATAAATAGCAATATTTTTTTCATTGGTTGAATTGGTTTAGGTTAACTGCTCCTAAAAGTACAATAAAAGATGAAAATTGAAAAATTCAATAATTTTTGCTGATTTATGGTAAAATAGTTGAATGTTCAGTTATTTTATTTTAAATTGCAGTATATCAGTTACATATTTTAAAATGTTAACTTTTATGGAAATGAAAAGTTGTTAACAAAAACCTAAAAAAATCAACAATAGCTCAATATTTACGTGCATTTGTTACCAACTTAACTTAAATATTTGCTATAATTGTATTCAAATACAAATTAGTTGCTAATTGTAATATATAAGTTACCAATATGGTACATTACCTGGTTCTCTTAATGAACGTAGTAGGGCTTGTGTTTCTCAGCATTTTTGGAGGTGAGGACGTATCCCTAAGAATGAATGTTCCAAGAGAAGTTACCGCAGGAGCCGAATTTGATGTTGAGATTACTCTCAAAAAAGGTTCGGCTGAAAGTTTTGCACGTTACCAGCAGGAATTGCCCCGCGGGTTAACAGCTCAACTTATTGATAACTCAAACGCCAACTTTGCTTTTGAAGATCAAAAGGTTAAGTTTATTTGGTTGAACCTTCCACAGGAAAATGAGTTTAAAATTGCATACCGCGTTAAGGTTAACGAAAGGCTAAAGGGATCCTTTAATTTAAAAGGGCTATTCTCGTATATCGATCAAAATCAGCGTAAATCCGTTGATGTTATGGTTGACAACATTGTAATTCAACCTTCTAGCCGTATCGACCCAAACCTTATTGTCGATATTTCTGAATTTCAGCAGATGGTTCCAGTTCAGCAGCCAGTTACGTTGTTGGCAAGCAACGTTCGTTGCATAAGGCAAACACCTTTCTATACTGGCTACGCAAATGATATGATGGTGAATATTCTGGTTAACAAGGGGAGTACCGAGAAGTTTGCAAAAATAGAGGAGGTTCTACCCGAAGGTTATACTGCTGAGGCTATTAATCCCCGCGATGCAATTTTTACGTTCAAGGATCAAACGGTAAAGTTTCTTTGGATGAATCTTCCTCCCGACCAACGTTTTGTTGTTAGCTACCGTTTAACTCCACAGGATAGCATTGAGAAAACTGATTTAGATTTAAATGGAACTTTTTCGTTCATTGTAAACGAAGCAACACAGGTTATCGATATTGTTCAACGTGACGTTGATCTTTCGAACCTCGATCCTAAAAACCTTGACGGAATAATTGCCTCGGTTCCTGCTCCTAACATGGGTTCGTCGGGTTCATACGCTGGCGCTGATATAAGCTCTTCCTACACAGGAGGCGATGGTGGACGGGATATCCCTGTTCAATTCCAGAAAATTCCCGATAAACCAAGATTCTCACAAAAAACTGTAGAGTTAGATAAATCGTATTTGCTTGAACCAGAAGAAGGAGTGTATTATAGAGTGCAATTGGCTGCAGGACACCGACTTGTGGATATTAAAAGGTACTTTAGAAACTACAAGATTACCGAGGAAGTTCGTACCGAAAAGCACGAGGGTTGGTACAAGTACTCCATAGGTTCGTTTGGTGAGTACAAGGAAGCACGCGATTACCGCGTTAAGATTTGGAATACTACTACAATTGACGATGCGTTTGTTGCTGCATATAATAATGGTATTCGTATTACAGTACAGGAAGCACTTATGATTACCAGCCAGCAATGGTACAGGTAGTTTATTTAACAAGCAACTTATAAAATGACTATAAAACAGCATTTTTTACTAAAAATTCTTATTCTACCGCTGTTTCTATTTATTACGGGTGTTCTGTTTGCTCAGGACGACGAAGATTTTTACATGCAGTTTCTAGAGGAAGTGGTTGAGGTTGAAAACCCTGTGTATAAACCTGTAATTTCGTTAGGAACTGGTTTAATGCATTACATGGGCGATATAAAATACCCTAGCAAAAATCCATTACTGGGAAATTTTGGCTACAAGCTAAACGTTTCAACCTTCATTGGGAAGAATAATAATTACAAGTTAAATTTCTTCTTAATGTACGGGAGTCTTCAGGGTCACGATTTTAATATTTCCAGAGCCATGCAGGCTGATCCCGAT
>CAZLXF010000237.1:0-4361 GCA_964563065.1 uncultured Rikenellaceae bacterium
CCGCAATAAGGAAGCCATATTTGCCATTCAGCGCGAGATGGACAGAACGCCAACCCTAAAGGTTACAATCCCGAATATTGCTGATGATGGTATTATTGACAAGGTGATTAAATAGTTTGTATACGAAGAAATCCGGGATTCTCCCGGATTTCTTGTTTTATTAAAAAACGTTTATTCTGCAATTTGAAAACTGAAAACTGCAAACTATTTTTCTATTCCCTCTTCACTCCTTCACACTCTGCCATTATCATTCGGCAAGCATGCATATTTCCTCGGCTACACGACTGGTGAAAATCGGAGCAAGCCCTCTCTTTATTTCCTGAACGGAAATGAGCCATTCCTCTGTTGTAGTAGTTCATGGCACTTTCGGGGTCAAGATCGAGAGCCTTATCGTAATCCTCAATTGATTCGGCAAACCTACCCAACCTGTAGCTAAGGAACCCCCTGTAACTTAACGCCGAAGAACTCCGTGGGTTAATTCTTAACGCTTCGTTAAAATCATCAATGGCTCTGTCGAAATCTTCGTCGCGCATGTACGAAATCCCCCTATTCACGTAAACATTAACACTTTGTTCTTTTGAAGAAAGTTCAAGCGCCTTGTTAAAATCGGAAATTGCACGACGCTGTTGTCCCGTAATGTTATTAAGAATACCTCGGCGAACATAGAAATCGGGGATGTTGGGGTACTGCTTAACTGCATCGTCAATAATACGCTGGGCTTCCTTATTGTTATCGGTAAATGTGTATGCCCTAATAATCCCAATGAGAGTAGCAGTGTCCGATGGTTGCTGTTTAAGCGCCTGCGAAAAATCATCGATTGCTGCCTGGTAATTCTTTTCCTCCAAATTCTTGTATGCAGAGGCAACAAAGCCATTATCCTGTCCTACTGAGACAATTGCAAAAGAGAGGAATAAAATAAAAAGTAATGATGCTCTCATGTTCATATTTTTGTAAAAATAACGATACTATTTTAATTAGCAACAGTAGATTCAAATTTAACTCTGTTTACAATTGCCCTGCCAAGTGTAATCTCATCGGCGTACTCCAAATCATCGCCAAATGCTACTCCGCGTGCAATTGCAGTTACATCTACATCGAAAGGCTTAAGTTTCTTATAAATGTAAAAGTTTGTTGTGTCGCCTTCCATGGTGGCGCTTAGCGCCATAATAACCTCTTTTACGGTTCCTGCCGATATTTTGTTCAGCAATCCCTCAATGTTCAAATCGGCTGGTCCAACACCATCCATTGGGCTAATAAGCCCGCCAAGTACGTAGTATAATCCATTGTACTGACTGGTTGACTCAATGGACATTACGTCGCGAATATTTTCAACAATACACAGAATGGAACTATTACGTTTGGGGCTAGAGCAAATTGAACATATATCAGTATCGGACAACGAATTACACTCCCTACAGTATTTTATATCCCTTTTGAGTGAAATAATCGACTGAGCAAAACGGTTCACATCGTCGGTTGGTTGGCGCAAAAGATGAAGTACAAGCCTTAAGGCTGATTTCTTGCCAATACCCGGAAGTCTTGAAAACTCATCCACAGTATTTTCAAGCAGTTTCGATGGGAAGTTACTTATGCTCATTGCTATAAATTGGTACTAATGCAAATCTACAAATAATCGGCCAAAGCATTGTATGAAACATATTTTTTATTCAACCAATTTTTTCTACACTTGTAGCTAATTAACTAATAATTGGGATGGAACCAATCTGGGTGATTTTTATCATCGTTTTATATTTCGGAGTGCTTTTGGCAATTGGAACTTTCACAAGCAGAAATGCCAATAACGAGTCGTTTTTTGTGGGAAACAGGCAATCGCCTTGGTATGTAGTTGCTTTTGGTATGCTTGGCGCATCGCTTTCGGGTGTTACGTTTATTTCGGTTCCGGGTTATGTTGGCAGCAGCCAGTTTTCCTACCTTCAGCTGGTGCTGGGCTACCTTTTGGGCTACTTTGTGGTTGCAAATATTCTTCTGCCCCTATACTACCGATTAAATCTTACTTCAATTTATACGTACCTCGAAACACGTTTCGGGTTTTACAGCTACAAAACCGGCGCAACGTTCTTCCTAATTTCAAGGATTATTGGGGCTTCCTTTCGGTTATTCCTTGTGGCTATTGTGCTGCAAATAAGCGTTTTTGACGCTTGGAAGGTTCCTTTTATTGTTACCGTTACTGTTACAATAATTCTTATTTGGTTGTACACGAACCGAGGAGGAATAAAAACAATAATTTGGACTGACACGTTGCAAACTGCGGCAATGCTTACGGCTGTAATTCTAACCATATTTTTCATTACAAAGCAAATGGGACTTTCGTTCGGACAAATGGTTCAAACAATTCACGATAGCGAGTACAGCCGAATGTGGTTTTTTGATGACTGGAACGATAAGAGACACTTTTTAAAACAATTTTTCAGCGGAGCATTTATTACAATTGTAATGACCGGGCTCGACCAGGACATGATGCAGAAAAATCTCAGCTGCCGAAACCTTAAGGATGCGAAGAAGAACATGTACTGGTACGGTTTTGCATTTCTGCCGGTAAATCTAATTTTCCTATCGCTGGGAGTACTCCTTTTTATTTTCGCAAACCAGCAAGGAATTTCAATTCCAGAACAAACCGACAATCTTTTCCCCATAATTGCTACGCAAGGTTACCTCCCAAAAGTTGTGAGCATCCTATTTATTCTGGGAATTGTTGCAGCAGCATACTCCAGCGCCGACTCGGCGCTAACTGCGCTTACAACTTCGTTTACCCTCGACATACTGAACCCAAAAGGGAAAACCGAAAAGGAGGTGAAACAAATTAGAACGAAAGTTCATGTTGGAATATCGATTGTTATTGCAGCCGTAATTATGATTTTTAAAGCGGTTAACGACGAAAACGTTATTAGTGCTCTATTCACGGTGGCGGGTTACACCTATGGCCCGCTGCTTGGACTATACTCATTTGGGTTGTTCACAAATTTCAAAGTAAAGGACAAATGGGTTCCCGTAGTAGCAATTGTTTCTCCAGCTATTTGCTATTTCTTAGCAAAGTACTCAGCCATGCTTTTCAATGGCTTTGAGTTTGGTTTTGAGTTGCTTATAGTAAACGGAGCGTTAACGTTTTTGGGGTTGCTTTTGCTTAGAAAGAAAGGAGAGAGAGTTGAGAAGATATAATTTGTATATTTACTCTCTGCTCACTAAAATGCTGGCTGATTATGAAAAGCAAACAGTACCTTCTCACTTTCTTTGGAGTTGGATTAACAATTTTCATCATTGGTTTTATTGGCATTACCATATCGTTAAGTTTTATTGAGAAAAACTACGTTAATATTCAGCTCGATGTAAACAGAAGGCATGCGAATAGTATGGCCAAACTACTTGAGAACGAAGTTCAAATGGGAATTTCGCTTGATACTGTTCGAACCCGTTTTCAAAAAACCATTGAGGGAACAGAGTACGACAAAGGGTTTCTTTGCATGTTTAACACCAACGATGCATCCCTCGCTTGCCATCCCAACGCATCCCTGATTGGCATGGCAATGCCAAGTAGTTTTACCTTCGACCTTCAAACCCAAAAGAACGTGGTTGTTCCCGAAAGGATTTCTCAAGGAGATGCAATATCAGGAATTTTTTATCAGGGAGAAATGGGAACCGACATTGTACATATGGAGCCAGTTGCAGGCACTCCGTGGCTTATGGCAGCGCACACTAATTACGAGCTGATTACAAACGAATTCAGGCTAATAAAACGAAACTATATTCTTGGTTCTGCAATCTTGGGTTTTCTTTTAGCCCTAGGAGCCTCGCTTACAGCAAGGCGAATTGGACGAGTTTACGAAGCCCGAATTGAAAAGAAGAATGAGCAGCTAACCAAAAGTTACGCTGATTTAGAGCAACTGCACAAGGAGGTTAAAACCCAGAAGGAGGAGATTGAAACTCAGAACAACATGCTGGTTTCACAAAAGGACATTATCACCAAACAAAAGGATGATATTTTGGCTAGCATTGAATACGCCAAACGAATTCAGGACGCGTTGCTAAGATTCGATAAGCCCTTGGAAAAAATTATTCCTGAACATTTTTTACTATTTCGTCCCAAGGATATTGTTAGTGGAGATTTTTACTGGGTACGTGAGAAAAACGACAGTATTTACATTGTTGTAGGCGACTGCACTGGTCACGGTGTACCGGGAGCATTTATGAGCGTTCTAGGAATAACGCTGCTCAACGAGGTAATTGATTTGACCGACTATTTGGAGCCCGACCAAATTTTAAATGAATTAAGAGCAAAGCTAAAAAAAGCGTTAAACCAAGTAAACTGGGAATTGAATAATAGCGATGGAATTGAGATGTCGCTA
>CAZLXF010000238.1:0-4325 GCA_964563065.1 uncultured Rikenellaceae bacterium
CTACAATTTTTAGTTCCTTCGAAAGAATTGATGCGGCAAGCTGGGGCTGTTCAAAAGTGTAGTTAGCGGCATCGGCTCCTTCAATAACCATCGATGTTGTAACTTCAATATTTGTTCCAACCCATGGTTGGGCAAAAGTACCTGTGGTTTTTTCAGAAAGGTACACATCATCGCCAGGGACGATTCCTACCAAGCTCGCTCCAACTATTTCGGCACTTGGTGTACCATCGTATGTTTTGTCAACAGCAACAGCTCCTTCAACATTTACTTCTAGCTGAAAAATACTGGCTGTCAGGTAATCGGGTTGCGTGAGGATGTAGTTACCAGAATCGCCCCCTTCAATTTCCATAGAGGTTGAAACGCTAAGATTTTCTCCAGTGTTTTTCTGCTCAAAAACTCCTAGGGTACTGTTAATGAGGGTAACTTCATCGAATCCGATTAGGCCAACTAATGTGGCCCCTTCAATTATAGCAGAGGAATTTCCGTCGTACACCTTGTCCAAGGCAACAGCATTGTTAATGGTTAACATTTTGGGAACTATTGTTGCTGTCACAACAGGAGTGTTTTCTAGTGATAGCGAATAGTTTGAGGAAGAATTTCCTACTAGCTGGGTTTCGTTGGAAAAAGTAACAGGTTTGTTTTCCTGTACATTTTTATCAGCAAACATAACAACTGTAGAAAGGAAAACCTCATCGGTTTCAACAACACCCTGAAGCTGCAAACTGTTCTGGGAAATTGTGGCAGAGGTTGTTCCATCGTAAATCTTGTCTTCAACGTTAAATGTTCCGCTAATGGTAACGGGTTTCTTAAGAATATTAACTGATGTTTGGCCGCGAACAGAGAGGAAGTTTTCACTGTCAGCTGGAATAAAGTCAACGTTTGCTTCCAGAATTCCAGCGTTGGGGAGTAACGCTGACTCTGCAAAAACGAATGTACCTTCAATGGGATTTCCATTGTATGTTGCTTCGCCGCCAGTAAGTTCTGCTTCGCTTAAAGTCATTCCGTAGGAAATATCGGTGGCTGTTGGCCACGATGTAAAAACTGGCATCTCTTTATCTGGCATTTGGTAGTGAACAATAACTCGCCATGTTGCGCTATCAACTTTATTGTTGTAAGTGCTACAGCCGGGGTAGCTTGTTGAACTCCAAGTTCTTCCTGCGTGCAGCTCAAATGTAATGTAGCCACCACCAGTAACGCCGTTAGCAATGGTTAAGCCTTTTCGGCTATATTCCATCGTTCCTTTTTCGTTACCAATGCCATTAGTGATAGCTTCTTCGGAGGTTCCCCCTTCTGATATACACCTGAAATGCGAGCGTTGCTCAGATTTATAACCCTGGTTTTGGGCAGTCATTGAGTACTCCACATCAACAGCAGTAATTTCAGCCTCTAGAGGAATTGAAACGGTAAGGGTTGCTGGACACCCCGATTGTCCGGGAACCGAGGTAAACGCATTATCGGAAGGGATGTCTCCCAGGTTGTAGGTTGCGCTGGCGGATTTAACGAAATTGGCTGTTATTACCTTATTACCATCCATTGTTAGCTCAATGATAGAACTGAGATCAGAAATGTCGCCAGTCCATTGCTCAAAGGTCCAGTACTGGCTAGCTGTTGCTTCAACCAGAACTTTTGTTCCTTCAGCCAAATAAAGAATTGTTGTGTAGCTATTATCATCAACTGTTACAGAACCCTCTCCAATAGTTAATACCTCTAGGGAGAAAATATCTTTTACATTTATGTAGTTTGTTTTTGTACGTTCGTATTGATTGTCAACAAGAAGAGTTACGGTTTTCTGTCCAGGAGTGGAGTATGTAACAGTATGCGGACCAATGCCTTCGGCAGTTTGAGGCGAGGCGCCTTCCCCAAAGTTCCATGCCCAGGTTGAAAAATCTCCGTTTGCGGAAGCATCGGTGAAAACTACTTCATCGAACTTTGCAACTTCAGTTGCATCGGCATAAAAGTTTGCGTATGGACCCGATGATACTACGTCAAGTGTTGAAATGTAGGGTTGCTTGTTTTGTCCTGTAATTACAATGTTGGCTTCACCAATGCTAAGGGTTTCTTCGGGAATTGTAAGGGAGGCCAACCCCTCTTGGTTTGCAAAGGAAACAGCAATATTTTCGCCGTTTTGGTTTAGCGATACGCATGCGTAGGGAGAAGTATTTACATCGAATTCGGGGTTATCAACCATAATAACCGGAACGGGAAAATCAACGGGCATTGCATCGGGTTCCCACAGGTAGGGCATTAACGATGGGTCTCCCATTAAATGATAAATTTCCCAGTAGTAGTTTTTTCGCGATGAGGTTGAGGCTTGTACCTCTAAATTGCCTGCAACAATTGCTTGCGATTGGGTTACATACCATTTGTTAGGTTCGTTTAGTTCATTATCCTTGTTGTGGAACATTGCATCGTACATTCCAGTTCCAAAATTCTGGTAACTAGGATTCGATGTTATTGAACCCAACCCTACGGCAAAGTAGTAATCCTCACTCCAAAAAGTTTCATTTGAACCTCCAATATAGCCAACGGCACCTTTGTTTTCAAGGCGGAGCGCTCTTTCTCCAAAGCATTCGCTTTCGTCGAATTTGTTGGATAGACAACAGTTTCCAATCCAAACACCATACTTGCCGTTGTTGGTTAAACTCGATAAATGTAGCGTTGAAACCGAAGGGTTCGACCAGGCAGTGGCGCTACAGTGGGCTGTGTAGTTCGCCCAGCCAGCACCTGTACTGAGTTTGGCTCTTATGTCTGTAGCTGCACTCGAGTAGTTTGATGCTATCCCTGTTGTGCTGCCTTCGGCATCGTTGTATAGATAGGTGTATGGGTTAATTCCGTTATTCTCGTTCGAGTAGTAGTTGTGGGCATAACGTATGTGTCCGTTTGCGTATACCGGAGCGTAGCTTCCATCTACTCCTGCAATTAAAATGTGGTTTGCTAAGTAGGATGGATCCTCCATTTGGTACTTTTCGTATGTAATGGTTTTATCAATTTGCGCCTGAAGCTGCTCAACAGTTTGTGCAGAGAACCGTCCGTAGTAAACTTCTGGTAGTTTGTCGCCTGTGTACTCAAAAAAGTACAAATCAGTTTTATGACTTCCTGTTGTTCCCGAAAATGAAGGTATTTGAGCAATATCTCCAACAAGTAAACCAAATGTTGGCGGACTTACTCCTTCAGGAGGGTTGTTATATAAATCTTCAAGAAATGATTTTATGCTCGATGTTGTTGTGCCAACCTCAGGGTTATCTGTATAGAAGTCGAGCACCTTAAACCCTTTTTCTCTTTTCCATTGAATAAAAGGTTCAAGTGTTGTTCTAAACATTGGGTTAGAAATAATTACATAAGTAACAGGTGAATTGTTTACCATTTCTTTTGACCCGTATAGGTTGTTTATAGTCTTTGGGTTGCGACTAAAATAAGGCGATGAATAAATTTGTTTCTTGCTTAAAACCTTTTGTTTATTGATGTTTTTAAAATTTATTGAAATTTCAATATCACTTAAAACAACAATTTTGTTTTGAGCAGGATTATACCGGATGGGTCTAACCTCAATTCTGCCAAGTCGGGCATCCCGAAACGTTCCAACCTCCTCGTAAACAACAATTTCGTTATTAATGAATTTGTCTTTTTTATAGGTGCTTTCATTAATATAAAAAGGAATGTCTTTTCTTTGGTCACTTTTTGAAATGGATGGTTGCGCAGGTATTACTTTAAAAGCACCAAATTTTTGGCTTAAATCTATTTCCACTTCTTTGTAGCCAATCGTTTCTATTGAAATTTCAGCATCTAAAGGAATTTCAAAAAGGTAGCTGGCAACTGGTATGTTGGGTTCTCCTTTTTGAAAAGAATTGTATAGATCGTTCGAGGCAATTTCCAAGAAACTGCCCTTTGGTGTTTCCTTTAGATTAAAGGCCAGTATGGGTTCGGTAAATGAAAGATGAATGCCATCAAATTCTTTTTCGGTTATTTTAAAAAACCCATCATTAATAATCTTTTGTTCTTGTGAAAAGCTAAAAGCAGCAAAAGTTATGAATAGCACTAGAAAGAATAACCTTTTCATGACATTTCGTATTAGTTTATAAAACGAAAATATTTACCCACTAAACTAAACAAAGATAGGTATAAAAAGTTTGCGTGTTTTTTACAAAACTTGTTCATCATGAATTATACGATAAATTTTTAGTGAATGTTGCTCAATAAATAAGAAAAGCGAGATGATTGCATCTCGCTTTTCTTAGTACTATCTATGATTATTTTCTTACTCCTTCACCAACTTCTTCACCAGCTTCTCCCCGTTCTGGCCCGAGAGGGTCACCAGGTAGATGCCG
>CAZLXF010000239.1:0-1860 GCA_964563065.1 uncultured Rikenellaceae bacterium
CGTAACTGTTTACGATGAGGTTCTTGGTGGAACAATTGGAACCGATGACGATATTTGCTATAACGATATACCCGATCCTTTTACAAATGATGCTTTCCCTACAGGGGGGACTGATACTTGGACTTACGAATGGCAGTACCAGGAAGACGGAGATGTTGTTTGGACTCCCATTGCCAGCACAAACGATCCTGAGTACACTCACCCAACTCCACTAACTGTTACCACAAAATTTAGGAGAATGGCAACCGATGCACTCTGCGGTTTTGCTTACTCCAACGAAATTACCATAAATGTTTGGGATGCCATTGATGGAGGATCCATCAGTATTGCCGATAATGAGGTTTGCTACAACGAGTCGCCGGGAACCATTCAGAATGCGGCTGATCCTGTTGGAGGCGAAGGAATCACTTCTTTTACTTGGGAGCAAAAAGTTGGAGCCGGTGCTTGGACTCCAATTGTTGGAGAAACCAACAATACATACGATGTTCCAGCACTAACAGCAACCACTACTTTCCGAAGAATTGCAACAAATAATTGTGGATCAGATTACTCAAATGAACTTACAATTACCGTTAATCCATTGCCAGTTCAATACAATGTAACAGGCGGTGGCAGTTACTGTGAAGGGGATGCCGGTCTTGAAGTTGGGCTCGATGGCTCACAGAGCAATGTTACATACACGCTTTATTTAGATGGAAATCCAACCGCAACAACGCTTAGTGGTACAGGAGGGGCATTGAATTTTGGATTCCAGCTGGAAGGAACTTATACAGTTTATGCTGAAAATGACATTACAGGTTGCGAGAATACAATGTCAGGATCTGCAATTATAGCTGAAGTTACTGCAATTGATAACAATACAATTTTGGCCGATGATATAATATGTTCGGGCTCGGTTCCTACTCCGCTTTCTGGAAGTTTGCCTATTGGTGGAACGGGTGCGTTCAATTATCAATGGTACAGTAGTACAAACGGAGTTACTTTTAATCCAATTGCCTTGGCAACAAATCAGGATTACAGCCCTGCTGCTTTAGTTCAAACAACCTACTACAGAAGAGATGTAACATCAGGCGTTTGTTCCAGCACAAGCAATACAATTGAAATTACAGTAAATCCTCCGATATCAAATAACACAATTGGATCATCGCACACAATTTGTTACGATGCAATTCCCAATAATTTAACAGGTTCTACTCCTACTGGAGGTAATGGTGCTTACGATTATCAGTGGCAAAGCAGCACTGATGGTGCAGCAGGCCCATATGGAGATATTGTTGGAGCAACAGGACAAAATTACCAACCGGGAAATCTAACACAGGACACTTGGTTCCGTAGAGTTGTAAGCAGCCCTCCTTGTACCGAAAATATAAGTACAGAAATAAAAGTTACTGTAAGCCCGGAATTCACAATTACCGGATTCGACACTGTTGATCCTGAATGTAACGGATATGCAACCGGCGAAGCCGAAGTAAACCATACAGGAGGTATTGCACCTTATTTCTATAGCTGGTCGCCTAGCGGGCAATCAAGCAAGCGAGCAACCGGGCTTAGTGCCGATGTTGAATATACTGTAACGGTGAACGATAGCGAGGGGTGCCCAGCCTCTGGAGTTAACACAGTTACACTTTCACAGCCAACAGTAATTGCCGTTGATCCGGCAGATATTACCGTAACAAATATCACTACTTGCTACGGCGATATGACTGGTATTATCGAGGTAGTTGCCAGCGGAGGAACTCCCGATTATGTTTATACCCTTTACGATGATGTAACCTTAATTGACACCCAAACTCCGGTACATCCTGCAACTGCACTATTTAATAGTTTGGGAGCAAGCAATAATTACAGAATATCAGTTAC